>JAHDBZ010000015.1 GCA_020630245.1 Candidatus Altimarinota bacterium | reverse complement strand
AAGGCCTATGTCGATAGTGCGGTTGGTGGTGCTGGTGGTGATAATTTAGGGGCTGGGGGGACAACTTCGGGATCTATTACGACCACTAGTGGAGCGATGTCGATGGTAGCGGCCAGCACGTCTCTCAAATTTGATGATACGACAGCCGGTGCTTGGGATTATTGGTGGCACGGGAACACTGACAGGCTCTATCTCTTGACCGACGAAGGTGGCGGCGCAGGCTGGACTGGATCGCGACCATTTACAGTGTATCGAAAAAATGTGGGTATTGGGACGGCGAGTCCTACTACACCATTGCATGTAGTAGGAACTACAACTTTAGCCGGAGCCGTTAATGGGACGGGGAAGGTAACTATTACTCGTGATAGTAATAATGACATTGAAACGGCCGGTGACACTAGTAATTTTCAGTTACGGCAAAATACGGCTGGCTCAGACGCGTACATGACGTTCCACATCGCGGGAGACTATGCGGCGAACTTTGGGATCGATGCGGAGACCAATCAATTTATGGTTGGTGGTTGGTCTATGGGAGCAAATAAATATAAAGTCTGGCACGGAGGAAACGATGGGGCTGGGTCAGGTCTTGATGCGGATCTCCTCGATGGTCAGAGTTCGGCCTATTACCAGCGACGAGTCTCTGGTACTTGTGCTGCGGGATCAAGTATCCGAGCTATTGCGGCAAACGGGACAGTGACTTGTGAGACTGATGATGCTGGCGCTGGCGGTGACAACCTCGGGAATCACACGGCGACGGCGGCCCTCGCCATGGGAACCCATGGGATTACTTCCTCTGCGGGGACTATCCGTGATGGAAATGGAGGTTGGGTGCGGACTTATGGTAATACCGGTTGGTACAACGGGACTTATGGCGGGGGTTGGAACATGGTCGATTCGACTTGGATCCGTTCATACGGAAATAAATCAATTATAACTGGTGGAACTGCTGTGATGCGAGCCGACGGCGGATTTCAAGTTGATGGTGTTACAGTTATTAATGGTTCAGCCTGGGTTGTAGGTGACAGAATTCAAGACGGAACGGTTGATAGTAGTGAGATCCAGGATAACACTCTGACGGCAGCAGATCTAGCGGCAGGCAGTGTGGGAGCGAGCGAGGTAGCCAATGGCTCCCTGACCGCTACCGATGTAAATAGTACGAGTATCCAGAGTCGAGTGACAGGGACGTGTCCAGCTGGACAATCTATCCGAGCGATTGCCGAAGGGGGTACCGTTACCTGTGAAGTCGATAATACTGGCGCTGACAACCTCGGGAACCACACGGCCACACAGAATATCTCGATTGGGAGTTACAATATCACAGGGAATACTTCGAGTGTTCTCACCGCGGGGTCATTTATCTACGCATCCGATGCACGTCTCAAAGAAAATCTGATCGGTATCGGCAACGCAGCAGATGTACTGGATCTAGGTACATATCGCTATGACTGGAAACAGAACGACACGGCGGACATCGGAGTGATTGCCCAGGAAGTCGAAGCGATCTTTCCAGAGTTTGTGCATACGAACGAGGAGGGCTACAAAGCGGTAGACTATGCCAAACTCGTAGTTCCACTACTTGAAGTCACCAAGACTCAAGAAGCGCGGATCGAAGCGCTGGAGATGAAATTAGACGCACTTACCAACTAAGCTATTAAAAACTGGGTTTAGACATATTGTGTAGGATTCCAAAACCCGGTTTTGAAACCAGACTATGAAACTAAAATTCTTTGACCCTAAGCGCACTCGACATTTGATTGCTCTGCTGTTAGCGGGAGCGTTTATGGTGCCGAGCTATATGTGGGGAATTGATACAGTGGCCACTGGATATAAACTTAATGACTCTACAACGCGTTCCGTTGAAATCAATGCGTGGAGCAACTGTAAAGCACTCTGGAACAATTCTACTACGAAAGATTATTTTATTCCCACTAAGACCAGTGGAGAATGGACCGCTTTTCTTAATAACACACCTTCTGATATTACTAAATACAATTGTCCAGTGGTGGATTGTGTAGGAAGTTGGCAGCCATCGGGTAGCGGTTCAAGTTGTGCCTATTCTGGACTATGTCCTTCGTCTGATGCTTGTGGTAATTTGTTTACTACTGGACAGACTTGTAACCGTTGTAGTTATTCATCTACTTACAATATAACTACCAATGCTCAGAATGGAGGATTAGCCTGTCCTTACGCGCAAGGTGCAACTGGGGGAACGGTTTACTGCTACACTGCAGCAGGATCATTCCTAGCAGACACTTTGATTGCTATGGCGGATGGTACCTTTAAAGTGATTCAAAATATAATAGTTGGTGATCAAGTATTGGGAGCTAATGGCGCTATAAACGATGTCGTTCAGCTCAAACCACGTTTCCACACCGGGCAGGTATATGGTATTAATGGGAAGTCTGTTTTTGCGACCGGGAGTCATCCGTTTATGACGATTGATGGGTGGAAAGCCTTTGACGATGTTGAAGCGCGCAAAATACATCCAGAGCTTGATATCCAACTCATATCAGTAGGAGATACGCTAGTCCGTGCAGATGGGAAGAAGGAAACAATACTTACTATATCGTCAGAGTACCAAGAAGTTCAGGTTTACAACTTTGAGGTCACGGGAGAACGAGATTATTACGCTGATGGGTATCTAGTGCATAATAAATAATGAAACTCTTTGACCCAAAACGCACTCGACACTTAATTGCCTTGCTGTTGGCGGGAGCGTTTATGGTGCCGAGTTATGTATGGGGGCTCAATACGGTAACGAGTGGTTTTAAAACTACCACTGCTGACATAGGGATCGACGCTCATGGCGTGTGCAAGATGGTACGGCATTCGAGTGGAGCGGCGGTTTTTGTACCGACAAAAACTGCGGGAGAATGGCAGGCTTTTCGCAATAATGCCCCAGCGAATGTTGCTATAGGCAATTGTCAGATTTGTGAATATACCGCGGGGTCTTTTTTTGTGTCGCACACTACAACCAATACGACATCACATACCTTTAGACACACCGGTCAAACTCTGGGAACGGTTAACAGTACGACGCTTAATTTCGATAATAATAGTTCTCCTACTTTATTTTCGCGAGGAGCTTTCCAGGAAACGGTTAGTGGCGTGAGTTATTATGAAATCTGTCATAATGCTACCGGAAGTTGGCCACAAGTAGGATCTAATAATCCTTGTTCCTCTGGATATAATGCCCCTTATCAGTCGTGTAATAGTAATCATTTTGCGATTCCTTGTGGGACGATTGGAGCTTACTGTAAATTTGTGCCAGCAGCTTGTGTAGAAAATATACATCAGTGTTTAGAATAATTAATACCTCATTTAAAAACCGAGTTTAGACACATTATGTGCGATCCCAAAACCCGGTTTTTAATTCAAGGCATGAAACTCTTTGACCCAAAACGCACTCGACACTTAATTGCCTTGCTGTTGGCGGGAGCGTTCATGGTGCCGAGTTATGTATGGGGGCTCAACACCGTAACTACTGGTTTTCAGACGGGTAGTGCAAGTAACATAAAGGAGATCGATGCTCACACGATCTGCCGAGATATTCATCATACCGGTTCCAATTCGTATTTTGTCCCGACCAAATTTAGCAATGAATGGACAGCTTTTCGAAACGGTAAACCTGCAGATGTGACACTAGATGATTGTATTACGGTGTCGGCGTGGAAAGCTGGGTGTTTCGTCGATACGGAGGCCTGGGATGTGCCGATAGATGCTACCGGCTGTGGAGTGGCTGGTACTTGTACAGAGACGGACTCGATTCGTTGGTCTGCGGGGGATTACCAGCCAACGGGATCACAAGGCTTGGGGGATTTTACGATATCACTGCCGAGTGATTATACCGCGACGTGGACCGGGGCTTGTACCGGAACAGGAAACTGGTGTATGGATTTCAATTACCCCAATGGCACCCACACTGCTACAGTCACCATTCGTAAAAATCTCAATAATGCGGTCGTTTTCACCAGAGCTATTACGGCGACCAAACAAACTACGGGTGCTTGTGGAGGAGGGCCTCTAAACTAGTTTTAGCTTGATGAATTCCTCTAAATCTGCTATAATGACGGGATGAAATGGTTTGATGGTATCGCTGAATCAATGCTTGGACTCGGAGCTTTCCTGTCTGCAACAGTGTTTAGCCCGGCTGCAATCCCAGAAAAAAGTGTCGGGGATGCTTTCTCGGCAGAGGAGTTTAACGTATTTGTAAACAGTGTGGATCTCTTCCATCGTGATGATCGTGATACACCGGCTGATTACTCAGATGACTACCTTGGCGTGGGAGTTACCACACCGGCTTATCGTCTAGAGGTTGATGGGGATATCAAAACTTCGGGAGATTTACGTGCTGACGGTGATCTCTACGTTGCTAAAGTATATGGGGACGGGTCGGGCCTGACCAATGTCGCTTCTAACACTTGGATCGAATCAGGAGATGATATCAATTATCCTGATGGAAACGTAGCGGTAGGAGCAGGGGCAACAGATTACCAGTTTGATGTTCGCTATACGGGGAGTGAAGTTTTTCACATCGGAGACGATATTGGTGATGACTTTACGATCGACGTCGGTACCAGTGAGGGATTAGTGAATTTAGTCGCTGGAGCTAAGTATGATGGCAGTGATTATGTCTACACGGGTACCCGCGGGGCCGCTCGCTTACAATTACACGATGGGGCCGCTCGATTTACGACGGGAGATCTAACCACTGGCGTAGATGGTCAGGCGATTGCCTGGAATACCGGACTTAACCTCGACAATAATGGTTTTGTAGGGGTTCGAGTAGCAGACCCGGCCTATCCGCTGGATGTCAGTGGACAGTTGCGAGTAGGCGTCGCTAATGACAGTTTTATGAGTGCTTTACTGACCTCAGAGGACGATCAAAATTTCGTACAACTACAAACAACGCATCCAGCGCCGACAGCTGCCGGGACTCGTATCCTGTCTGGAAGTACGGTGGTAGGTGTGCAGCGTTATGATATTGCGAATGATCAGTGGGATTTTTATGCGGGAAGCGATCTACCGAGTAATCTCGTCATGAGCATGAAAAGCAATGGTCGAGTAGGAATCGGAGAACAAAATCCGACGCAAGCCCTTCACGTAGACGGTAACATTGCTTGGGGATCAAACGCCATGCTCAAGGATGACCAAGGCGGAAGTATCGAGCTCGGAGATGCAGCAAGTAATCCATATATTGATTTCAAAAATGATCCGACGAGTGATTTTGATGTGCGTTTGAGCCTCATCGGAAATGACACCCTAGAAATTGCTGGTGGTACTTTAGTCGCTCCGGAGCCAACGTTGCCAACTGAAGTAGCCAATAAAAATTACGTAGACGATCGTTCGGCTTTTGCACAGCTTACCAATACTTTAGTGTCTGAAGTCAATGATTCTTCTGGGGCTGTAATTACGTTTGATACGACGGCGCTGCATAACTCTGACTCTACACTCTTCACACCGGTAAATACCGGCTTACAAGTGCTTGAATCTGGCGTGTACGAAGTACAGACCAATATTTATCTAACCGGAACGGTCCAACGAGCAAACGTAGGCGTTGAATTTACGGTTAACGGAACCAAACAAACCATCCGTGGAGCTGGCGGGTATATTCGTAATGAGGACGGTCACACCGAGTCCTCGGTCCACATGAGCCAGATCCTAACGCTCTCGGCCAATGACATCGTAGGTGTTAATACGACCCAACTTGCGGCTAGTGGAACGGTGACGGCCCCGTCAGGACGATCAAATCTGATCATCAAAAGACTGCAATAATATTTTGCTAATGTTGAAATGTTTCGATGTTGTAATGTTGCAACTTATCGTAACACTCTAACATTTAAAGATTATAACATTCTCTAGCTGGCATCCTTACCGGTGACCACCACCCAAATACTTTTCAGGAAAATGATGGCATCAAGCCATAGTGACCAGTTTTTTAGGTAATACATTTCATAACGCATTTCCTCGGCAAACGTCAGGCTAGACCGCCCATTGATTTGTGCGAAACCGCTGATCCCTGGACGGATTGATAGTACTTTTCGATCTAAGGCTGGATACTGCGCTACTTCTTCCACTAGATGTGGTCGGGGGCCAATAAAGCTCATCTCTAGGCGTAGAATGTTAAATAGCTGCGGAAGTTCATCGATCGATGATTTTCTCAGAAATTTACCAAAAGGAGTGATTCTGGGGTCGTCCTTCATTTTAAAAAGAATGTCTCCTCGTTCGTTTTTTGACTTCAGTTCCGCTTTTACCTGGTCGGCGTTAGGGATCATCGTACGGAACTTTAGACAGTCAAAATGACGCCCATTTCGCCCCACTCTTCGCGATCGATAAATGATGGGAGCTTCTGGTTCTTTGAGCCAGATAATAGCGGCTACCACCAACATTACCGGGCTCAAGATTGCGATGGCTATGATGGCAAGGAAGAAATCAACTATTGTTTTGAGCACCAGTCCCCAGTTGTCGAGTTTGGTACTAAGCAAGGTCAGCATTGGCATCCCTAGAAAGGTTGAACTCGAAACTGCTGCCAGATCCATACCGAGTTCATCCGGGAAAAAGCGAAATTTTTTGTGATGAATATGCGCTTGTTGGACAAGTTGATCCGTGAGATCTTCAGTTCCTTGGTCAGAGGCTAGCCAGACTTCATCGATATTTCTTTTTTTTAGTATATCTTCAAAAGCTGGTAGAGCTCCCAAGATGGGGATGCCATGTAATCTGCGTTTACGGCTTGTTTTTTCGGTTAGAACTCCATCGATGTTGTATTGAGGTTGAGATTTAAGGCGATTGATTACTTGGTCAGCGATACTGCCACTACCGATTACCAGAATGCGTTTTCGCCCCCAACCCTGACGATAACACTGGAGGCGAATTTGTCGTAATATTAGGCGTCCAAACACGAGAAATATCAGTGCAAAAACACTTCCTAGTCCAAACACTAATCGAGAAAAAAAGTGCCACTGGGCAAAGAAAAAATACGCCAGCACGATCGCTAATCCGGCGAGTAAAGACCAAAACAAATGAGTGATTTCTCGTGAAAATTTCTCTTCTGCTTGAAACCGATATTCGCCTCGAATAATCAATACAAGCATGACTACTGCGGTAATTTTAATCGCCCAGCCAACAAAAACTTCGACCGTCATGTAGGTCGTGGGAGCTGGGAAAAATTTCCACAGTGCTTCTCCAACATGCATTTGATACCAGTGCATACGCCAAAAATAAGCGAGTAAGAGTCCGGCCATTATCGTCACTGCGTCTAGGATTAGACGACTCATAGCAAAACCTATATCACTCAATTTCATGGGTGATTTGATTGTAGAGTTTTTCCGTATCATGAAAAGCGAGAATCGACACCGGGTGTCCATGGACACCCGGTGTCGATAGATGAAATTTTGATGAAGTTTGAAAGTTTACTTCTTGATGATTGTTGATTATTTTTTTGTAATGAGAGAACTTCCAATTGAATCTAACTATTATTATCACATTTATAATCGTGGTGTTTCTAGGCAGACAATTTTCCACGAGGATCCTGATTATAAGCGATTTATGGTTAATCTCTATCGACTCAGTCTCGCACATAAAATTTCTGTCAATGCTTATTGCTTGATGCCCAATCATTTTCATATGATGGCAATTGATAAAGATAATTCTGTATGTGCTATTCCTAAATTTATGCATGCTTTGCAGATGTCTTATGCGAAATTCTATAATCATAAATATGATCATTCTGGGGCTGTATTTCAAGGACGCTATCAGGCTAAACTCGTGGAGTGCGAGGAGTCTGAAACAAAAATAAAGTATTATATACTAAATAATCCCGTTGAAGCAGGACTTGTATCACATCATAAAGATTGGCTTTACTCCGGATGTTAGCCAACACCGGGTGTCGATTATCTCCCAACAAACAGCTCCAAACGGTCTCCTTCTTCAAATACAAGGCCGCTGTGTTCTACTCGTACTCCACATTCGAGACCGACTTCAGAAATCTCGTTAACAGCGTCGGAACCACGTTGCACGCTTTCGATCTTAGCCTGGGCGATTTGTAATTCGACTCTCTTCTCACCGCTTTCTGGGTCTTCAGGATCATAATCCGGATTGTCTCCCATTCTAAATATTCGGAATTGTGAAAGTTTTCGTACTTTTCCGCTGAGAACTTCCCCCCCAAGGACGGCCATTTTTTTGTTGGCTGCAAAGATTTTTTTCACTTTAAATTCTCCTACGATTTGTTCGCTGTCGTCTGCAGAGATTCTTCCTTCTAGGATTTCTTCAATTTTTTCTGTGAGGTGATAGATAATATCATAAGACAAAATCTGCACCCCTTCTTTTTCGGCAATCTTATCGAGGCGCCCTGGCGCTTTGACATTGAAACCAACGATGATGGTTTCTCCAGCCGCCGCGAGCATGATGTCTGATTCGGTAATTTCTCCTACGCCAGAATGCACGACTTTGGTCATACCTTTCTCAGTTTTTACTTTTTCACACTCACTCACAACCGCTTCAAGAGATCCCTTCGAATCTGCTTTAACGATGAGTTTGAGTTGGTCGAGTTTTCCTTCGGCAATACGAGCTTTAAGCGTCGCAAGTGAGAACTTTTGTCTATTTTTAAGATCGTCTTCATGGCGTATATCTGCTACTTCCTCGGCTTTCTTACGAGCCACTTTTTCAGATTCCATAACCTGCAGCAGGTCCCCAGCACTTGGTAATTGATTGAAACCCATCAGTTGTACAGGCGTCGATGGGGCTGCACTTTTGATCACTTGTCCGCGGTAATCACGCATGATACGGATTTTTCCGTGTTGATCGTAGATTACGAATGGATTTCCTTGTGATAGTGTCCCAGTATTAACGAGCACTGTGGCGGAAATTCCAGATTTTTTATCAAGGGTCGATTCGATGACGGTCGCAATGGCCGGTCGATTTGGATTGGCTTTTAGGTCTTGCATCTCTGCAACGATGTGAATCGTTTCGAGGAGCTTATCGATACCAAGCCCCGTTTTGGCTGAGACTGGAATACAAGGAACGTCTCCACCCCAGTCTTCTGGGTTGAGCTCTTGTTCGGCGAGTTGTCCTTTGACCGTATCCGGATTAGCTCCGTCGAGATCCATTTTGTTAATAGCGACAATGATCGGAATCTCAGCCGCCTTGGCATGATTGATGGCTTCGATTGATTGTGGCATGAGCCCTTCGGTTGATGCGACGACTAGGATCGCAATGTCGGTAGATTTAGCCCCACGAGCACGCATGGTGGTAAAGGCTTCATGGCCCGGGGTGTCGAGAAAAGTAATCAGGCCATTGTCAGTTTCTACTTGGTAGGCTCCGATACGCTGCGTAATCCCTCCGGCTTCACCTTCGGCGACTTTGGCTTTTCGGATATAGTCTAGGATAGAAGTTTTTCCATGGTCTACGTGCCCCATGATCGAGATCACTGGTGGGCGTTTTTCGAGATACTCAACTTCTTCGTCCGCGAGCAATTCACTGAGATCTCCACGGAATAGGTCTTCCCCAGAAAGTTCAGCGGCTTCTTTTTTTACTTTTACACCGAGCTCTTCGGCTATAATGGCAGCTGTTTCATAGTCAATACTCTGTTTTAGATTGGCTACGATCCCATTTTGTTTGAGTTTTACCAATACGATTGGGAGTGGTTTACCAATTTTTACGGCCAACTGTCGTACGGTGAGTTCTTCAGGCAGGATGGTAATCCCATCGTCGTCTTTTTTGACTTCGACTTCTTCTCTTTCGACGGGTTTCTCTTCTTTTTTCTTCTTGTGAGTAGTTTTTTTCTTTCCAGCTGTCTGGGCTTGTTGTTTTGCCACGATTTCTCGATCGAGTTGATCTTCGAATTCGTGATCTAATTGGGCGATGTCGTCACCAATTTCCATCTTTTCGATCTCTTTGGCCATATCATCTGGGATCATGTCATCCTCTGGAATATCAAAATCCAGATCCATGGCATGAAGTTGGACCGCCTCCGGGGCGATTTCTAGTTTTTTGGCGAGATCTGCGACAGATATTGGCATTAGCCGCGTGATGGTAGGGAAAAGGGTGAAAAGAACAAGTTCTAAAGTGAGAAATATGAAGTATGAAGTATGAAATGCAAAATATATTGAATTTCTGTATCTTCAATCTTATCACTTCAAACTTTTTACTTAACTCAGTAGCGACGTTTCTTTTTGCGATAGGTTTCCACGACCCAGTTGAGCCAGTATTTGTGTGTTAGAGGGTAGTCATGCACGTGGAGATAATTGCGTTCCACCCCTCCAAAACCGCGCTTAAACTTACTCAGGCCGTACCAAGGATGCGTCTTAGCGTCTTCATCACACACACCCCAAAAGTTAAATTCTGTGCATCCACGACGTTTTGCTTCTAGGATGGCTTGCCAGAGGTAGGCATGAGCGGCTGGGAGCTTAGAGTACGTAGACGCTCCCTGGTGATAATAACCAGCTCGATCATCGAATAGAAAGACACCGCTGGCTAGCGGCGTGCCTTCGTGCAGAACGGAAATAATTTCGGCTTGGTCTCTAAAAATTTCCAATTCTGTTTCGGTCAATTTGCGAGAAAATGGTACGAAGCCTTGTCTCTTTACGGTCTCTAGGTGTAAATCCCAAAAAATATCTAGGTCAGGCTTAGTACGACCTTTACGGACCTCAAACCCAGTTTTTATGCCCTTCCGAACTTCATATCGAGTCGATTTTTTCATTTCGGCGAGGAGTGTTTCCTCGTCTTTGGTAATGTCTAGGATCCAGGTTTTTTCTGGATTAACGAGATGAATCGGGGCCGAACGGAAACCGTTATCGGTTAGGCTCTTGGTTTCTTCCGTCGATAATAATGAAGCCAGTCGCACAAAATCACATTTATGCTGCTTCCCAATGTTTTTATATTCTCCTAAAAACCATTGCCAAAAATTAGCTGTTAACGATTCACTGTTATCGGTTAACTCAATTAATGGTCCATGCGGGATGTGAGCAAAACGTTTTAGTCGACTCTGAACGAGCTGGATGATAACGCTGCCGATTAGTTGATCGGTATCATCGTAGATGCCAAAACGTTCAATGGTTTCACCTAGATGTTCTCGAAACGCTGCATAGGCCGGAGACTGGACAAAGGTTTTGTCGCCAGAAAAATTAGTGTAGAACTGTTGTAACAGCTCTGCGGAAAGCGGTTTAAGTTGCCACATTTAGATACGTTCGATGCCAAAATAAAGTTTGTCGCGACGAATTTTACTTGAGATCCATTTGTTAAAATGAGGATCTTGTTCGCTGGGTTCTTCTCCGAAGAACTCTGCCTCTTGGGCTTTGTTAAGTAGACATAGATCCCACTCTTTGGTCAGGAAAAACTCCTCGCGGTTGAGATTTTTCACTTGCTGCAGGTTGGTTCGCAATTTTCCTCGTTTTAGAGTGACGTCTTGAAAATCGATATTTTCTAACGTCGCCCGCCAAAAACTAGCCCCATAGAAGCTGCTGCCGGCAAAAGACATGTCGCTGAGATGTGATTCAGAAAAACTACTCTGCCAAAAGTATCCATTTATCATTTTGAGACATTTAGGTGGGATTTCTTTGGCGCTGAGATTTAGAGTCGGCAAGCAGTGTCCCGATAGATCGAGGGTGGCGGTGTTGTGACCGGCAATAAACTCTTCGAGATGTTTGCGAATAATGGTTTCTAAAATGTTGATCACCTTAATACTGGCATCTTGAGTCTCAGAATTTTCATGAAATCGACTCGAGGTTTCAAAAAGAGCATTTTTGAGGCGCCAACTAACGAGATTTTGATCTCGCAAGAATATTTCACTGTCAACCATCCAGTCATTCATGGTTTTGAGGGCGTTGACGACACGCTGTCTAAGACTTGGTGACTCGACGCCGACAGCCAGTAGGTCTCCCATGATGCGAGTCCGTTCTTCAAAAGTCTTAGCGCTTTCAAAGCTGACCACAATTTTACTAAAGGCAGCATCTTTTCGATCCTGCTCTGCTTGTTTTTTAGCTCTTTCTTCCGCTTCTTCTGCGGCGTCTCGCGCCTCTTCGGCAGCTACAAATGAGTCAGAAGTGCGGTAGAGTTTGAAATAAGACCATGTCACCCCCAAGATTGCCATGACCGTTCCTAGAGATTCATGAAATAGGTTGGGGTTGAGTCCCGCCTTGTAGAGGTTTAGTCCGTGCGCCCACCCCCAAGCGACACTTACAATCGCTAGTATGACAATCAATATAAATAGTATTTCTTGGCGAATCGGGTGTTCTGGATCCACTAGTTTGGAACTGAAGCGCATCCAAGACTTATTTTCGTTCACCACCTTTGTCATCTCTGCTTCTACTTGAGTTGTTTTAGCAGGCGATGGTTGCCCTGGATTTGGTGGTGTTTGTGTTTCGACCATAGGTAGATGTCTATCTCGTTTATTTTAGTGTGCTAGGCGTGTTTCTCCAACCGTTTTATGTCTTTTGTCTGGCAATAAATATTAGTCGGAAGTGTGAGATAGGTCTGCGCAAATTTTTCTGCTCCCCGGCACTGACCAGGTTCGTATCCGAAAGCTTTTAATTTCACACCTTGCGGACTGATTGGAACGCCATCCCAGTCACGTGTATGCCAGCGACGTGATACCAAATATTGCTTGATAAAATTTGTACGATCCTGAGTAGATTTAAATTTTAGAATCACCCGAAAGGCGTTTTGGGGAATCGAAACGTTGGTATCGACGGGTAGAATTTGCTTCCAGGTCTGAGCGATACCCTGTGCCTGTCTGGTTCGGCGATCCCAGAGTCGCCATTGGCGCTTTAGGATCCGTTTTTGGATATTGCCCATCGCCTTGATCTTTATGTCTTCACGCCCCTGTTTTTCGGCTTTGGTGACGGCTAGGGGGAGTAATTTTATTTTGAGTGCTATGGCTGGGATTATTTTGCCTCCCAGCTGCCACCAGTATTTTCCTAGAGCAAATATTAGCGGCTGTAGAGCGTGTTGAATCTGCCACATCATTGAAGTTGAGGGGAGTTCGTATTTTTTGAACTCTGCTGCGTACCGAGACGTTTCTGGCCAGAGCAGCGCGCCTCCACTCACGCAGCTGATAACCTTCTCACGACCAAAACTGAGAATTTTTGCATCACAATCTTTGATTTCTGTATTGAGAAAATGAGCGCCGTCTTCTACGACAAAAATATCATGTTTTTGGGCTATGTCAGAAATGGCTTTAAGCGGCGCTGGTTGTCCAAATATGTGCGGTACTACCACTAACCCGACCTGGCTTGCTTTGCCTTCGAAATCTTTTGGATCGATGAGGCCGTTTTCGTCTACGTCAATCCATTCGATCTGATAACCACGTTCAAGGAATGGTGTCGCTACCACGCCACAAATGAAAGCGGGGATAGCAATGCGCTTGTCTTTGTCTAATTTTAGCACGTCGATAATAATGCCGAGCGCGCTGCGAGCCGTGTTGGTCAATCGATAATTTTTAGTCTCTAGCTCTGCCGCAAAATCAGGTTTTGACCAACCGCCAATCTTGCTGACCGCGCAGAGCGCATCCCAGAGATTAAAATGAGGATTTATTTGGTTGGAAATAAGTTTCATTAGCAGGAGTCTAGACTTGTAGGAGTTTTAGGATTGCTTTGGGGATTTTTGATTCCAAGAGGATGGCATCCTCTTTACCAAGATCGTTGATGAGTGTTGTAAGTGATTGAGCATCAGAGTTAAGGAGGTGAAATTTCTCTCCCAGGATTGATTTTCCTGAGGCAGCAAAATCAGTGCGACACCAAAACACTTCAGCTTTGATGTCGGCCAGAGCTTCAAAAATTATTTGATGAGCTTGTGCGGCCTGGTCTCCTAATTCGCGGAGTGGTAGGCCAACAAAAACTTTTCTACCGCTAAAATTTCCCAGGTGTTTTACGGCTTGGAGTACTCCGTCGACATTAGCTGAGTAGGTGTCCTTGAGAATGGCAAAGCCTTTTGGATGCATCTCCAGACTGAGCGCTCTTTCGAGTGGCGCCAATTTTGAAAGATTTTGTGAGAGCTTTGATACCGGGACTCCGACTTCGCGTGCACACTCCAGAGCCAGGAGCGCATTTTCGACAAAGAACGCTCCAGGCCAGGGAAGGGTGAAGTCTTGTCCGTACAGTGCAAATTCACTGCGATCTAAATGAGTATTTAGATGTTGGGCGGCACTAGTACTGATTGGGATTTTGGTGGCGGTAATGTCCTTAGCTTCGAAGAGTTGAACCAGCCGATCACTATTGGCATTGAAAAATACTTTTTCACTGACGGCCTGTGGGAGTTCGAATTTGGCTTCAGCGATGGCTTGCTGGCTGCCAAAGAGCTCAATGTGCTGTTGGTTGAGACCGGTTAGGATTCCCAAGTGCGGTTTGATAAAGCCACAAACAGTGGCGATTTCTCCTTTTTTATAGGCACCTGTTTCGATTACCAAAATCTTGGTTTTGCCGTTGGCTTTCCTAAAAAAATCAGCCCGTTTTAAAATCAGTCGAGCGATCGCCACTTCGTTGTTTTCATTGGCTGGGTTGTAGCAGACGTTTTCCCCTCCAAAGTGACTTTTGAGTAAGTGAACCAAGATTTCTTTGGTCGTTGATTTTCCGTAGCTGCCCGTGATGCCGATCCGGATAATGTCTGGATTTTGGTCAATTATTTGACCGGCGGCGCGAAAGAGTTTTCGTTTCTTTGCCTTAGCCGGGATATTAGAAAGCATTACGGCGATGCCAACTTGCAACCAAAGTGTTCGTTCCCAGAGGATGGCTCCGAGAGCACAGTTAATAGATAATAGATAGCAGGTAACAGATAACAGTATGCTGATGAGGCCCAGAATGCCTAAGATTAGCAGTATGCGTCCACTGATGGTCGGTCTCGGAAATAGGCCGGGTTTGAACCAAGGGATCCAGAAGACTTTACCGTCATCGGTTCTGAGCCAAGCTTTGAGGCGATCCAAACGGTACTCTCGTAATTGCCAGCACCGGAGATGCCAGCAGGCGGTACGGATACCAAGCAGGAGGAAGAGAAGGCTTATTACGATCCAGAGCATGGAATTTTATATAAATTGAGCGACCATTTCAGCGATTTCGGCGGTGTGTGTGTGATGGATGCCATGGCGCCCAGTTTTGAGTACTTTGAGTTCAGCGTTAGGCAGTTTTTCAGCAAATACGCGCCCTGATTTGAGCGGTGTAATCGCATCTTTGGCTCCCCAGATGAGGAGTGATGGATTTTCAATCCCAGAGAGCAACTCTCGTGTATCGGCTTCATTGAGCACGGTGCTGAGGGTTTGTTTGAGGTGTGGATCAACATTGCCCCAATCTCGAGCTCCGAAAACCTTGGTCACTACAAATTTCTGTAACCGTTTTAGCCGGCGATGTTTAAATTTTGGAATCCGACGACTGAGCCAGACAGAGATTTTTTGTCTTAGAGAAAGCGGCCATTTGACACCGGCGGAACCGGTCCAGACGATTTTACCGACGATATTAGGGTGTTTTTCACAGAGACGGGTGATGATCCGTCCTCCGAAAGAATGAATGTAAAAATCAGCTTGCGGTAGATTTAACGTAGTCATGAAATCATAGACCCATTCGCCATAGCGATAGGTGTCCCAATTGGCGTCTGTCTCGAGCTCTGTAAGGCCAAAACCTGGATAATCTACCAATATCATCTTTAGATCAGGACGTAGGAGGCGGAGTTTTTCTGAAAGTGCCAAGAAGCTCGTCGTCGAGCCGCCCCAACCATGCAGGAAAATGACAGGTTTTTTCCCGTTTCCTACTTCCATGAAGTGGGTTTTGAGACCCTGGATGGTAATCTGTCGGTGTGTGGCAGTTATGGTCATTGCGTTTCCGATTGTACGGTTTTATTGCTTCGGCGCCAGAACCAAAATAGAATATGGGTACCATGAAAAACAAAAATATTTTAAGCATTGCCACACTCGTAGTAGTTACCCTGCTTTTGACCGGTTGTGTAGGCCAAAAACAAATATCATCCACACCAGCTGAGACAGTGGCTCCAGAGACTAAAACCAAGGCAGATCCGCAATTTTCTCTCTACGTAGTAGAAAGTCCAAAACCGGTTGCAAAGGCACAAAATTCAGATTTTGTTGAAAAGGTGGTCGAGCCAGAAATAGCTCCGAAAGTCGAGATTCGACGTGTTTATGAAGCCTTTGACTCTTCTTTGTATGCTGACTTTCAGGATGAAGCAGCCGCTTTTGCATTGTTTTTCACCAAAGACAATTGTTCTCGCTGTGCCGATATAGATAATTTTTTGAGTCGGAATCTCAGTGTGATGCCCAATCAAACAAAAATATTAAGCGTCGCTTGGGACGAGTACCCAAATTTGCAGACGGATTTCTCGGTCAAACGTCCGGCCACGATGGTTTTTTTCACACCATCGGGTGAGACCGAAAGCCTTTTTGCTCCACCGACAGAAAGAGTTATAGAATTTTTTAGTCGTTTTTGATGCGCTTTAGTTATCAGTTTGCCGCATGCTTGTTGGTGCTTCTTTTGTGGGGATGTTCCACGCCTAAAGATATTAATGAAACGGTTCAAGCTGGTCAGGCGGTACTGCAAAACCAAGAACTGAAAGAAGCTGGTCATGAAGTTGTCGAAGGTGGAAAGGCTATTTGGGATGGCGGTTCTCAGGCTGTAAAAACCATTGGTTCTGGGGCGGCTAAAGTGTGGGAGGGGGGTAAAGTTATCGTCACTGAGACCCAAGAAATTTTAGGAGGAGAGCCTTCGGCTCCGTCTGATGTCACTCAAACAGTAGAAATTCGAGAAGACGCCGATGGGTGTGAATCTGAGTCGAAATGCTTTTTATGGCGAGAAAGTGAGACGATGCCTTGGAAGCGATTAGCGGGTAGTATCGAAAACTGGCAGGATCTTTCTGTTCAGTTAGAAACTTGGCAAGTACGGCTGTCGGCAGTAGAAGAGTTCGTCAATACTTGGACAGTCGATGAAGTCGAATAAGCGGCAATCTGGTTTTGCTAAAAAGTCTTTGGGACAGAATTTTTTGCAGGATACTTTTGTGCGAGATCAGATCCTGGAGCTGGCCGGAGATATTTCGACGCGTAATATTTTGGAAATTGGTCCGGGACTTGGTTTTTTGACGAGTCAATTACTCAATGCCGCAGCGTATGTAACGGCTGTCGAATTTGATACACGAGCCGTTAAGATTCTAGAAAAAGATTTTGGACACAAGCAAAACTTTAGACTTATCGAGGGAGATTTTTTGCAACAAGATTTGGATGAAATTTTTGATCAAAAAAAGTATTCAATAATTGCAAATATTCCCTATAACATTACCAATCCGATCCTGCGAAAGATCCTGGAAAAGACAGGCAATTCACCAGAGTTTGCCGTGCTAATGGTGCAAAAGGAAGTGGCACAGAAAGTTTGTGAGCCAAAGAAGCGTTCGATTCTCTCGATTGCGGTGGAGGTTTATGCTGAGGCTAGATATGGCTTTACGGTGGATCGATCGTGCTTCTCTCCAGCGCCGCGGGTCGACTCTGCCGTGATGCGACTCGACATTCGTGAGGAACCCTTGGTCGCACGGGAGTTACAAAAAGATTTTTTCACCGTTGTAAACGCCGGTTTTTCCGAGAAGCGAAAAAAGCTGGGAAATGTACTGCCGAAATTTTTTGGGGTTGCCAAAGACGATATCATGGGGTCTATCGATCCAGACCGACGCGCCGAGACCTTAAACATTGATGAGTGGCTCGAAATCACGCGGGCATTTATTTTACTTAAGTAGTGGCAACATCTATGTTCTCAGAGTATTTATGAAAAAATTTCCCTTAGAATTTGAGAAGCGAATTCACACTATCTTGCCAGACAGTGAATGGGAGTCATTTTTTTCTTTGGCGACGGAACCTCTACCCAAAGTTGTTCGAATCCGAGATACAGATTTAATCAAAAAAGATGATTGGCAGTTAGGCAGGACGTTAATTCCTGAAGGCTATTTTATCGATCGCAATGACCAATCTGAACGCCCACTGGGCAAAACACTGGCACATTTCACAGGCCAGATCTATAGTCAAAGTCTGAGTTCTATGCTGCCAGTGCATGTGCTCGACCCGCAACCTGGTGAAATTATTTTAGACATGTGTGCTGCACCAGGCTCTAAGACAACATTTCTCTCCGATCGCATGGCAGGCCAAGGACTCATCGTTGCCAATGAACCGAGTGGCACCCGGAGTAAAAAACTCGTCGCCAATCTAAATCGTCTGGGCATTACCAATACGGTTTTGTTGCAAAGTGATGGTACGATTCTTGATCGTTTTCTGTCTCCAATATTTGACAGAATTCTACTGGATGCTCCTTGTAGTTCGGAAGGTTTTGGACGTCGTGATGCTCGTTTTTTTCAATCGATGTGGTCACTGCAATCAGTCCAGGAAATGGCCCGATTGCAACGACGTCTGATAGTCTCGGCTTTCAATCTGCTGAAAGTAGATGGAGTGATGACTTATTCGACCTGTACTTCGGCGCCAGAAGAAAACGAAGCCGTAGTCCAGCACCTATTAGATACTTTTCCGGGAGCCGTCGAATTATTGCCAATGAAAATTGATAACTTGCCCAGTGCTGGCGGTATAGATTCCTGGGAAGGTCAAAGCTTTGATCCGGTGGTGAGTCAAAACACTTTACGTCTGTATCCGCATCAGCGCACCAATGCTTGGAACTCGGAAAGCTTCTTTGTTTGTAAGTTGCGCAAAGTGTCCCTCACGCCGCTGCTGGAAAAAAAGCCTATTACCCAAACTACTAATCACAGCTTTCTCAAAAAAAATACGCAGGCCGAGATAGTCACGCGATTACGTAAAGTTTTTGGTTTGCCCAAAGACTGGCTTGGGAAAAACACTCTGATGGAGAAAAGCGGCGAGATATATGTCTGTGGTCCAAAGATGAAATCTTTCTGTAATACTTATCTTTGGCGTCGAGCCGGGCTTAAGATCTTGGATAAAGACCAAAATATCACGCATGAGTTTGTGCTCAAGTATGGACCATTAAGCACACAGAATATTTACCAACTTAATGATGAGACATTGCCACGTTGGTTGGCGGGATATGATTTGTTAGTCAGCAGTCAACCCACCACGGCGGGCAAGCAGATAACAGATAACAGTAATAAGGCGTTCATAGTTAAATACGAAAATGACTCTTTAGGGTGGGGGAAGGTCGTCAATGGAAAACTGAAAAACAAACTGCCGCGAGATCAGGTGTTTGATTACTAAGACTTTATTTGAGAGAACAACCAATCAATCCGCCAAGAGTGCAATAAGCGGACTCTTTTTTTACGGCCGAGGCCTTGAGTAGATCGCTTTCGATTTCAAACTGTAGGTTGTTTGGTTGCTGGGCAATAGTGTTGTAGATTGGAAAAGGTTCGGGATAGGCTGCGGCCAGCACGAAATCAGCCCCAAACATGACTATTGAAAGACTCAAAACGGCCCAGTGGGTTTTCATTTAAATCTATTGTATCCCAGTTCTGATAAAGCCCACAAACAAAAATAGTTGGCAAAGTCGCTCTTTGGTTGACTGAATTATTTTTGTTTGAGTAAGAATTCATGTGCTTGCAAAGCCGCAACGGCTCCTTCGCCAGCAGCGACGATTACCTGTTTATGATAGCCGTCGTTACAGTCTCCTGCTGCGAAAAATCCTGCAGTAGAAGTCTTCATGACGCGATCAGTAATGATTTCGCCGCGCTCATTGAGCTCAACGGCACCCTGCAAAAAATCGGTGGCCGGGACCTGTCCGACTTCTTCAAAGATTCCATCACAATCGAAGTCATAGTCTTCTCCACCACCTTCCGATAGTCGGATGCCGCGTACTTTTTGGTTTTTATTGAGTAAGATTTCTTTGGCTGCTACTTCATATTTTACTGAAATGTGTGGAGAGGCTTCGACTTTTTCCATGAGAGTTGCTTCGCCGATCAGGTGATCGAGGTTGGTCATGATCGTAATGTCGTCCGTGTATTTATCGAGCTGTAGAGCGACGTCCATTGCTGAGTTTCCACCACCGATGATAGCCATTTTTTTGCCCTTATAGAGTGGGGCATCTTGCGTTGCCGAAAAAGATAAGCCGTTCCCCTGCATGGCGATGTCTTCACCTGGTATGTTGAGCACTCGTGGGCGTTTACCGACGGTACAGATAATTGTTTTGGCTCGGAAGACGCTTTCATTATTCGTCGCAACGTAGAAAACATCTTTGACCTTGGTTACGTTAACGACCTTCCGTTTCTCACGCAGCCAGAGATCGAAGTGTTCGTTGTCGACATCGACTTCATGTACGTGTTTAAAAAACTGATCACGTAGGGCTGGGCCGGTCGATTGGGCAACACCCGTCCAGTTAGAAATATCGCTACACCAGTTCATTTGTCCGCCAATTTCTCCACAGATCATCAGGATCTTCATTTTACGGCGCGCCCCATAGATAGCCGCCGTCATGCCAGCCGGTCCAGCGCCGATAATAATAGCATCAAAGATGTCTGGGTACTTTGGGTTTTCTTTGTGAGAAGATTCAGAAGCTCTTTGCCAGTCTTTAGACATGTTGGTGGATTTTTAAAGATATAATCCGGTAATTGTATCACATTTGATGTTTTTTCGCAACGATGTCGATTGAGTTTTCGTGGTTCTTAAGGGTTGAATTTTGGCTTTAAATCTGCTATAATGATGAGATGGTCGAATACATTCACGACATTATTGCCTGGCTTTCTCTCCTGATCGGACTGATTGGGATCCTCATTATTGTATGGGGCGCATTGAAAGCGTTTTGGCTCTTTATCGGTCATCATCAACACGAAGATTTTCAACACATTCGTCTAGAGCTCGGTTCACATGTGATCCTAGGACTCGATTTTTTGGTAGGGAAAGACATTATCGATACCTTGCTGCTCGATGAGGGGGTACGGTTTTGGGAAGACCTGGCTGGTCTGGGAACAGTCGTAGCTATACGGATCATCCTTACGCACTTCATGCTCAAGGAAATTCGAGAACTCGAAGCGCAAAGTAAGAAGGGAAAGAAAAAAGCTTAACTTTCCAAAATCTGACTCAGAATCGATTCAAAACCTGCCTCAGTTAGCCCTCCCGGGATGCTGATTTGATCATTTATGAGGAAGAAAGGCGTACCCTTTACACCGCGTTTTTCGGCATCACGTACATCAGTCGTGATGGCGTCTTTTTCAGCACCACTTTTGACACAGGTATCAAAGAGGGCTCGATCAGGGATATCAACGGTGTCGGCAATCTTGCTAATGTTTTCGACTTCAAACTTGCCAAAGTAGTTCGCAAAAACTTCATCATGAAACTCGGCAAATTTTCCCTGAGCTCGAGCACACTCACTGGCTTCGGCAAAGAGTGCTGTCCGAGCCGAAAGTGGGAAATGGCGTTCACGAACTTCAAGCTTGTCTCCGTATTTGCCTTTGAGTTTGGTAAGGATGTTGTGGGCTTGTTGACAGTATCCACAGCCGTAATCGAACCATTCTTCGATGACGACTTTACTTACTTTGGCAGTGTTATTGCTTGCTTGAGATTGGATCTGAACCGTGTTGCTGGTATCAGATTGCGTTGCCGTGTTTTGACAGCCTACGAGAACTAGGGCACTGAGAGCGAGAACGAAGTATTTCATAAAGTAATAATTTTAACGGTTAGATCTTAGTTTAGGAAGCCAAAAAATGCCAGCGCCAATGGTAATCATGGCGACACACAAGGCTTGTCCCATAGTAAGCGGGCCAAAGTAGATTTCTGGTTCTCTTACGTATTCGATTAAAAAACGCAGTACACCGTAGCCGACCAGCATAATGGCCGTAAGTAGGCCAGGACGCTGGAAACCGTGTTTTTTAATGGCTGTCCACAAAATGGCAGCGATGAGTAGATTTTTGCTGGCTTCGTAGAGTTGGCTGGGGTGGCGCAAGAGTTCGTCTATGTGTGGAAAGATAACACCCCAGGTTTGGTCGGTAGGTCGACCGTAAAGTTCGCCGTTAACAAAGTTTGCAATCCTTCCAAAGAACAAGCCGATGGCGAGTGGTAATATGAAAACGTCAGAAACTTTTAACGGGTTCCAGTTATTTTTTTTGCACTGCCAAAGTCCCCAAAGTGTGGCCCCGATAAGACCTCCATGGATTGACATGCCGCCTTCCCAGACTTGGAAAATTTGTAGTGGATCCTGCCATAGCGTTTGTGGTGCATAAAAAAGAAATAATCCTAATCTGCCTCCGATGATACCCGCTAGAAACGTGCTAAATACAAAACTTTCAAATATATCTTTTTCGACTTCTGGGTTTTGTGAATACCGGTTCCAGAGGTAGCGTCCGAGATGGATCGCTATAAAAAATCCTGCCAAGTAAGACAGTCCGTACCAATGCACTTTTAGGCCCATGATCGAGAGAGCAACCGGGTCGAGGTTCCAGGTGTAAATCATAGATGAGTAGATGAGAAGTTGAGAAGAAATCTTCAAACTAAGTTCTTAGTTCTTCATACTTTTCTTAGCTAAAGCTTTCAAAAGATTTCACGCCGAAAGGTTTGAGAAATGCTTTGAGCCCTGGGAAGCGCAGTTTTTGGTTCCACTTAGCCGCTTCGAGGTTGTAGACTTTTTGCATTTGGACCAGTTTTGCATCGATGAATTCTAGGTCCTGAACCACTTTCGAGAGCTTGGTATTGGTTTTGATCTGGTTGTTCTTTTCCAGTTTAGAAAAGTAGGAAAATAAGATCTCTGACACTTCTGTTTCGATCTCGAGTCGGGCTTTGGGGCTTTTTTTGAAACTCACATCTCGACAGCGTTCACGAATCTCCATTAGTTTGGCCTGGGTTTTTTTGTCGATCAATTTGTCTTTGCGCGCCAGGCTAATCACGAGCGGGATCATCATCTGCCGCTTGGTCAAAAAGAAGAGGGTAAAGACCCAGAGCTTTTGGATCTCATCATGGCGTCGTTTGGCCCAGCGGATGCCGTAAAAAAGCACGCCTGCAACGATGATGAGTAGCAGTAACCACCACCAGTTGACGGCCAGCCAGTCTAGCGCTGGTTGGATAGGGTCCAGCGGAGAGGGCTCGGCTTGTTTGACCGGGCGGGCGGCGCGAGTAGACATATTTGTTTGGTTTTTCAGTGAACAATAAGCAACTTAGAGCTGCGTCAGGGCAAAGTCAGTACCAGTGCGTAGGCTTTGGAGACCAAAGCGAGCTTCGAGTTCAGCTTCGAGACGTTTGAGGTCTGGAAAATGTGCCTGAAGGCCGTTGGTGTCGAGTCCAATTTGGTCGCTAATTGCCATCAGGAATTATTGTAAGAGCAATAAGAGAATGATTCAATGGAATTATGTAATATGTAGCAAGTGGTAGGTGGTATGGGTTCCTTGTTTGGTGATTACTGCTATACTGCCGCCACATGGAAATAGATGGTAAAAATCTTTGGTCGCAATATGATCCCCATTTGGCATCTTATGCTCAAAAAAATGCAGATAGTCGCGGGCGTGCACACCCAGAATGGGCGGATCCGGATCGGCTCCCATTTCAGCGAGATCGTGATCGGATCATTCACACGACGGCTTTTCGGCGACTAAGAGGCAAGATGCAAGTGGTATCGCCTAGTCACAGTGATCACTTCCGTAACCGACTCTCGCACACGATCGAGGTCGCTCAGTTTGCACGTGATTTGGCGCGACAGTTAGGGCTTAATGAAGATCTAGCAGAATCAATTGCTCTCGCTCATGATCTCGGACACCCACCCTTTGGCCACGCCGGAGAAACAGCTCTCGATCAAAAGATGCGCGAACACGGAGCTCGATTCGAACACAACCAGCAATCTTTGCGAGTGGTGACAGTCTTTGAGCGAAGATATCCAGATTTTCCGGGTTTAAACCTCACTCAAGAGGTCTTAGAAGGTATCCAGAAGCACGATCACAACTTCACGCGTTCAGATGGTCAGACGATTTTTAGTCCTCATCTCGAAGCGCAACTCGTCGATATCGCCGATGAGATTACCTACCTAGCGGCTGATATTGAGGATGGATTACGAGGCGGATTTTTTACGTTAGATGATTTGGCACAGCTAGAACTCTGTGCGCAGGCGTTAGCAGAAATTAGTACACAGCAAGGAAAGATCCATCGTTCGACGTTTTTGCGTCGCTTGATCCGAAATCTACTCACGCAACTGATCACCGATACTCGTACAAACATTAAAACTCACGAGATCCAGACCCTTGCCGATGTACAGCAAACACGTGAATTGCTGGTAATGTTTAACGCTGATTATCACGCGAGGTTTCGCGAGCTAAAACAGTTCCTGATGATCCACTACTACGGCTCGCCAGCGGTGAAGTCTTATACCGAGTCTGGTCAGCAAAAAATCTGCCAGGCTTTTGATCTGCTGATGTCTCAGCCAGCCCTTGTTCCAGCGGAATTTCTCCCAGAAGAGCTACTACATCAGCGGGTGTGTGATTACATTGCGGGGATGACCGATCGTTTTTTGACGGAGTTTTT
>JAHDBZ010000050.1 GCA_020630245.1 Candidatus Altimarinota bacterium | reverse complement strand
TCGCGGTAGGGGAGGACCTTGGAGCGGAAGCAGGCTTCATCGACGTAAATGTTGCCGAGTCCAGCGATGGCTTGTTGGTTGAGGAGTAGGGCTTTTAATGTTGTCTTTTTTAAATCCCCCAAACCCCCTTTTTCAAGGGGGCCTTTTTTATGAAAAATACGCTGAAAATTTTCCCAGGTGTATTCGGGGCGACCGGGTTCGATCCCGAACCGTGCCCAGGCTTGGTCTTTGCCGGCTTGATCGACAAGCTTGAGATAGCCAAACAGCCGCATGTCGTTGAAGTACAGCTTTGATCCGTCCGTAAAGTTGAAGATCACGCGCGTGTGTTTGTGGGGGAGTTCGAAGTCGCTTTGGGTGAGGCTGTGTCCACCGCCGATTTTTTCATCTTCATCGACGAAAATGAACTGTCCCGTCATTTTGAGATGAGCCAGTATGAAGCAGTTGGTAGTGAGCGGTGAGCGGGTAGCAGTAGGTTTGATCTTAAAGGCGAGGATTTTGCCGATGCGGTCGATGGACTCGAACTGGCTACCAGGAAGGACTTTGTCGAACTCTGGATTTTCGCGAGTGGTCTTCGGATGCAGGCATTCCACGGATTCGATAGTTCGATTGAGCACGCAGCTTTCCAGCTGGCGGCGGACGACTTCGACTTCGGGGAGTTCAGGCATGTCGTCGCGATTCTCTACACATTTACGCAAATTTCAAAGAAATTGGCTGCAATGTTTCGAGATCGCTCCTCTCCTCACAAAAGCGCGGCTTCGCCTCTCCGCTTTTGTTCGGGATGTCGCAAAAGCATAGCTTTTGCTTACAAAAACAGTAACAAACTGAGCCCCATCACGGCCATGCCGGCGATCAGGCCGTAGATCGAGAGGTGATGTTCACCGTATTTTTGGGCTGTTGGGAGGAGTTGATCAAGTGAAATAAAGACCATCACCCCGGCCACTCCGGCGAAGACTAATCCAAACGTAAAGTCGTTGATAAACTGCATCAGGATAAAGAATCCGAGTAGAGCTCCGATCGGTTCAGACAGACCAGACGCAAATGAATACCAGAAAGCTTTGCGACGGCTTCCGGTTGCGTGATAAATCGGGATCGAAACGGCGATTCCTTCTGGGATATTGTGGATTGCGATGGCAACCGCAATCGCTATACCTAGGGCGGGATCTTCGATGGCGCCCAGGAATGTTGCTAGTCCTTCTGGAAAGTTGTGAATGGCAATGGCGAGCGCGGTAAAGAGTCCCATGCGGAGCAGTTTGTGGCGCCGGATTTCGTCTTTGTCATCCATTTCTTCGATGTCATGCATTTCGTGTGGATTTCCGTGTTCGTGATCCACCAGTTTATCAATCAGAGCGATGAGCACTATCCCGAGGAAAAACCCCATCATGGTCAGCCCCATAGCGGTTTGCTCACTGCCAGTGGCGTCGAATAGCGAGAGTCGGGCTTTTTGAAAAATCTCAACAAAGGATACGTAAAGCATTACTCCGGCCGAAAAACCAAGGGCGGTGGATAAAAATTTTTGATTGGTTGGGCTTGCCATGAAGGCCATCAAGCTGCCGATACCAGTAGCAAGACCTGCAAAGATTGTTAGTCCGAGAGCAAACAAGATAGTTGATAATTCCATGAACGTCCGGAGATTAAAGGAAATATAAGGTGTGGCAAGGCCTTATTTGGTTGGGAATTGAGCACGTTAGAGGGTTGGATGATTGAATTTTTTTACTTTCAAACTCTCCAACTCTCGAGCTCTCTTAGGTTTTTGATTTGACACTTGTAATTCATGTATTTTTGTGTTACAATCACGTAATCCTAAATAAATATCCAAACTATCACCATGAAATGGCTCTATCAACATCTGCAAGTTGCTGAACACGAGGTGGCTCGTGTCAACTACATGTGGGGACTCCAGTTTCTGTGGATGGTGGGCTTTATCTTTGCTTGGACGGTGGTGACGGCGTTGTTTCTAGATCTTTTTGGTATTGAGAAGGTTTTGTACCTGTTTCTGCTCGATGCGTGGCTCCTAATTGCGGGGAGTGCACTGTCACATTTTTGTTTTTTGCGAATACCACTCAATCGATTCTTGTACGTCAATGTCTTGGCCACGCTTGGTTTTTTGGGATTGGCTTGGGTAGGGCGTACGGAACCTGTAATGTTTTTTACCGGAATCATCCTGGCCAAGGATTTATTTTTCTCTCAAGTCCGTATCGCGATCCTGCGTAAAAATGAAGAGCTCATGTCCCCAACGGAAGCCACGCACCTGATGCCCGTGGTAGAAACAGCTCTGACTATCGGGACAGTCGTGGGAGCGGGGAGTTTTCTTTATCTGTTGCATTTCTTTTCATCTGAGACGGTAGTCTTCTTTTGGGCGGTGCCCTTGTTTGCGCTACTAGGGTTGATCTATTTTGGTCCACGTTATCTACGGGATATTCCACAGATCCATCGGCTAGCCGAGCCCGAAGAACAAAATGACGACATTCGTCTCGGGTCTCTGAAAAAAATTCGTTTCCTCTGGATGATGGGGGCGGTATTAATGATTCAGGGGGTATTGTGGTCGGTGCTAGAGTTTGAATTTTTGCGTTCACTGACAAATCACGTGTCTCATTACACGCCAAATTTTAACCTGCATGGCCAAAATTTGCAGGCTAGTGTAATCACGCACCATGTCGAGACCGTAGTCGATCAGGCAAAGTATGTCGCGGAAAAGAGTGAAGCCTATATGGAATACTCGATGGCTCACGCCCTTGGTTTTCTTGAGTTAATCTTTGGTGTCACAGCTCTATTAGTGCAAGTCCTTCTGGTTTCTAAAGTGCTACGTCACTTTGGAGTCGTACACACGATGCTCATTTATTTCCTTGGCCTGCTGGGCGCGGTGGCTGCTTTTGCTCTAGGAGGTATTGGGATGAACTTAGTTAAGGGCTACAAACACGGTTTTCACGCCCTCTTTATGTCATCTTATCACCTGAGTTTTTACTCTGTCTTTTCACGTAATCGAGAGGCGGTTCGTCATTTCTTTGAAGGCTTTGTATCGCCAGCGGGGGTGATTTTAGGAGTGGGGTTCATGATGCTATGCGCTCAACACCAGATTCCGCTCAACTATCTGATGGTAGTATTAGTGGCTTTGCTGGGTCTCATGATGATTCCAATGAGAACGGCTTTTACACATCTTTCTAAAAGAAATCTAAAATCAGATCAGTGTGTACTGACCAAGATGCACTCGATAGAGGTTCTCGGTCAGCGTGGACATCACCGAGCCGTACCGCATCTCACTGCAGAACTCCTGCGAACTGATCTGCACCCAATCGTTCGAGAAAAGATCGTAGTGACACTATCTAAAATCAACGAACCAGAGGTAATTCATCCGTATGTACAGATCCTGCGTAGCGAGACAGAGTCTGATGACCTCAAGATCCGAATCTTGGAATCTTCACTTAAATTAGATTCACTTCATAAATACTGGGAAGACCACGCCTTTACGCAGTATCATCTACTCGAAACGCTCAAGGATTTCTTTGCGGCTACCGAAAACCGTCATCTGCGGAAACTCATCGTGATGAATATCTTCGCTCATCTGCCGACCAGCCAAGTCGTACCATTCTTCCTCGAAGTCCTCGAGAACTCAGACGAAGACCTCAAATCGGTCTGTCTTCGCTCTGCTGGAGAAATCTTTGCCGATCCCGAAGTCGTACACTACATCCAAAAATGGCTCGATCACCCAAATCCAAAACTGCGCGGCTACGCCATCATGGCCCTTTGGCGGTTTCAGTGTCAGGAAGTCTTAGGGGCTCAAATCGATCAACTGCTAAGCTCAGATGACGAATCTGAGGTCATCGCCGGGATTTATGCCATCGGAGAAATTCAGGATGAAACGAGAGAAGTCCATCTCTTGCATCTACAAGACCACCCGGCTGAAGAAGTGCACCTGCACGCTTTGGTGGCTTTGGCCAAGTTCGGCGATGAACGATGCCTAGAACCCTTACTCGACATCCTCTTTGGAGACGATGAAGTTCAGGCTCAACGGCTGTTCGCGATGCTCAAACGTGCACCGAAGATTCGCTGCGCCCTCAAAAAAGCCATCCAGTTCGAAGTTTCAGCTCGCGTCATGCAGATCTTGATCGA
>JAHDBZ010000049.1 GCA_020630245.1 Candidatus Altimarinota bacterium | reverse complement strand
TTATCCTTCCATCAATGCCTCAATATCAGCCTGACTCACGCGGCGTGGCATAGCCTGGCGGCGGGCTTTGATATTTTTACGGAGACGTAGCAGGTTAAACCACTCGATGAGAGTTTCTTGTTCAAAGAGGACGAGGTACATGAAGATCTTGAAGTTATACCACGAGGTAGCGCCTTTGGTTTCACTAGAAAAAGCCCCAGAGTAGTTTTTTTGTAGTAAGATCTGGTGATTTCGGTACGAGATCTGATTAACCTTGCTCGGTTTATTGGCGCGGTTTTTCATGAGATCCCAGGTCGAGCGTTTGCCAGCCGTTACGGAACGATCGTGGTAACCGACCGCGTACGGTGTGTAGCGACATTTCCAGCCAGCCCACTGGAGACGGTAGGCTAGATCGATGTCTTCCTTATACATAAACATCGCTTCATCGAAGTATTCTTTGCGGCCGTCTTTATTGACGAAGGCAATGTCTTCGAGCGCTTTGCGTCGGTAAAGAGCAGCGGCACCAGAGATTCCGAAAAGATTGGTAACTTGGTCAAATTGACCGTGATCGACTTCTCCCTGTCCGATGTCTTCGAAACGGTGATTTTTGAGGATCTTGAGACCAGCTGAGTCGATGAAATTAGTTTTCCCCATTTCACGGATCTGACCACTGCGCTTGAGATGGCCTTCAAAGTCCCAGCGTTTGAGCTTTCCACCGGCCGAGCCGTAAGTCGGTTTTTCATCAATGGTTTTTATCAGATGACTGATGAAGCTTGGTTCAAAAATCATGTCGACATTAAGACACGCATAAAACTGGCTGTCGGTTTGTGCGAGGATTTGGTTATGCCCCTTAGCAAAGCCGAGGTTTACTTCGCTCTCGATAATGCGCACGTCTTCGAACTTTCCACGGAGGATATTGAGTGTCTGGTCGTTAGAATTGTTGTCGAGGACTACGATCTCGAGATTCTCGTACTCTTGGGCGAGTAGGGAGTTGAGACAGTCTGAGATATATTTTTCCGAGTTGTGAGCCAGTATACCGACGGTGACTTTCGGTGAAACGTCTTGGTTTGGGGCGTGAGTCGATTTGTGTTTGGATTTACGGTAGTTTTTGACGCGTTCTGGGTCAAAAGCCGAAGCCGCTAGTAAGTTCGCCTCCAAGAGTGATTCATGCGTTCCGGCATCGGCCCACATGCCGATGATTTTCTTAGCCTTGAGCTGGTTTCTGTCTAAGTAGAGATTGTTTACATCCGTAATTTCTAACTCTCCGCGCTTCGATGGCTCGATCTTGCGGATGAAGTCAAACACCTGTGCGTCATAGACAAAGAGTCCGGTCTGAGCGTAGGGAGACTTGGGCACCGATGGTTTTTCTTCTACCGATCGCACGCTGCCGTCTTCGCGCATTTCCACGACTCCGAAGCGTTGTGGATCTTCGACCTCTTTCACAAATATTTCCGCTCCTGATTTGAATCGGAACATGGTGTCACTGAAATCATCTTCAAAAATATTATCAGAAAGAATTGCGGCGATTGGTTCACCAGCTGAAAAGTCTTCGGCCAGGCTGAGAGCTTGAGCGATCCCTCCGGCTCCGTCCTGGATACGGTAGGTGAAATTTACATTAAATTCCGCTCCCGATCCCAGCAATTGCATAAAATCCCCGGCATGTTCCGGACTGGAAACGATCAAAATATCCTGAATACCAGAACGTTTAAGCGTCTCGATCGGATAGTAGATCATTGGCTTGTTGTATACCGGTAAGAGGTGCTTATTGGTCACCTTGGTACACGGATAGAGACGGCTGCCGGTTCCTCCGGCTAAAATTACACCTTTCATTTGTGGGTTGATATGTTTTTACACAAATTTTGTGGGAAAGCAAACACCTTCTGATTTATTTTAGACCAATTCTGGTGTAGATCCTAATTCCGCCCCACCTCGAGCAAAAACTATGGCCAATACCGTCTCAGCTCCCGCCTCTTTGCAAGCCTTGGCAGCGGCTTCAAGTGTGTTTCCACTAGCGACGACATCGTCGATCAGTACTACCGTTTTGGGAATCGTTGCGCCAGTCCAGGTAAAGGCCTGTGATAGATTTTTCTGACGATCAGATAGTTGTAATTGTGCTTGTTGGGCGGTGTGTTTGTGGCGTTTTAGGCTGGGATTGATGGTGCCTAGATGTTTTGCAATGAGAGCCGACTGGTTATAGCCGCGCCAGAGTTGGCGTCGCCAATGAAGAGGAATGGGAGTGAGAGGATGTGTGAGCATTCCTGGTGGGCAGCGTTGCTTAATGCTTCTTGCTAGTAGTGGCGCCAACTGGCGAAAGCCTTTGAATTTAAGATATTCCACAAGTTGTTTACATGTTTTGTGTTCGTAAGCAGTAGCGGCAAAGACTGAATCCACATATTTGTATGATACGCGATTGGGTGGTGAGATGGGGAGGTCGTTATGTTTGGCACAGATCCAATCACCTGGACGTCGACAGATAATGCATTCGATCGGGAAGAGGCCTTCGAGCAGTAGTTTGAGCATGAAAAAGTGAGCCGTTAGTAGTAAGCGGTGAGCAGTATTTTGGTTTTACTAAAAAAGGCGAGAGTAAGACTTCATCGGAAATTCATGTTTCTCGTGCTATAAAGAGATCCTTCGTCGCTACGCTCCTCAGGATAACTTCGACCAGCAACTCGCAAGCTCGTTGGATCTCAGTTAATTACGAATCTCGAAACTGCTGTTGTCGCTTTGGCTGGCCGGCGTTAGAACCGTCGTGATTGAGTCACGGATTTTCCCATACGAAAGGTAAGACATGAAGTCGAGTCCGAAGATTCGTCCTACGATGGTCACAAAAGTAAAACTCAGAATTGTCACGATCAGACCGATGATTGAGTAACGAATCGTGTTTACGGCTTGCTTGATCTTTTCGTCGTTCCCACCAGAGAGGATAAAAGAAATCCCACCGATAAAGATAAAGAGAGCCGAAAGAGCTCCTGCAATGATGAAAGCGTAGGTTACAAACATCTCCACTAGTTGCTGGAGATTGAGACTGTCTAGATTTGAGGTCGTAAACGTGTCATTGAAAGCGTTCCCCGTAGAACCACCACTCTGCAATCCGGCCGCTGATCCGCTTCCGCTCGTGGCAGCGCCACCTGCCGCTCCGCTAACGCTACTCGCAGCATTGGTGGCTTGGTCCAGATATTCTACCGTTGAGGTTTGGTACTGGAAATCTTCTGGAACGGGAGGGATTACGCGGTTGTCAGTCATATCTAAGAGGGAAGGTTACAAAAAATTAGGCGTCCGCTGGTTCAAGGACTTTTACATTTACACGCTCGCTATCACGAGCGCCGATGATACGGGTTAGAGTTCGAATAGAGCTAATAGTTTGCCCTTGTTTTCCGATAAGTTTTCCCATGTCAGACTCAGCTACGCTGATCGTAACGAGAATTCCTAGATCATCCTTGTTCGCTTCGATCTGGATCTGGTCTTTGTGTTCACAAAGTTGTTCGAGAATATAACGAACGAAATCGGCGGCGTTTTTGGCAGTGTCAGACATAAAAGTATGTAGTAAGTAGTAGGTGGTAGGTAGTATATTTACACCAACCTACCTCCAATTATATAAGAACGATGCTGTACAGCAAATGTGACTATTCACTTTTTGCTTCTTCGGCTGGAGCTGCTTCCGCAGGTGCTTCCTCAGTAGGGGCTTCTTCTGCAGCTGGAGCTTCTTCAGCTTTTGGTTCCTCAGTAGGAGCTTCTTCTGGGGTTTCCGCCGTTTCTTCAGCTGGCGCCTCTTCGGCAGGAGTCTCTTCAGCTACTTCTTCTACAGGCTCTGGCTTTGGTTCTTCTTTTTTCGGTTTTGTAACTCGTTTTTCGATGAATTTTTCAGCTTGTTTGAGGCCATCTTTGGCGAGGAGTCGGGCAGCGGCTTGTGAAAGCTGCGCTCCGTTACCAATATATTTAACAGTCATATCCTTGTCGTAGACAAGTTCTCCAGCACCACCATTGGCGAGGGGGTTAAAATAACCGAGTTTAGTAATAAATTTTTTCTTAACCGGTCGTGATTTCTCAGCGACTACGATATCATAAAAAGGCGCTTTTTTGCGACCACGACGGGCAAATCGAATGACTAGCATGTTGTACGTTGGGTTAAAAGGTAGTTAAACTCTAGTAATAACGTATAAGTCCTAGAGCTGGGTGAAGATAGGGAAGTCGGTGATAGTGTCAAGCAGTAGTTTGCTAGTTTGCTAATTTGTGAAAGTGCTAATTTTGGAAATTTAGAAAATTCTTCTCATCTTCCGACTTCAAACTATAATCTAACCATGTGTGGAATCTTTGCCG
>JAHDBZ010000048.1 GCA_020630245.1 Candidatus Altimarinota bacterium | reverse complement strand
TCCGTGATATTAGTGGCTGGGAAGCCGGCTGGGTGGTCCAAGCGCAAAAAACCGGTCTGGTCGAAGGTTATGGCGATGGCACATTCAAGCCATTTCAGCCACTTACGCGTGGTGAAGGGATGAAGTTAGTGGTGACGTTTGATTAATTTTTTTGTCGCTTAAGGAAATCTGGCATATCGATTTCTGGCTGTTCTAAATCTTTGGCAGAGAAAAAACTCGTTTGGTTCGGATCAACGTTTAAATCCTCTGGTTGTTTTTCCTCGCACACGTTCGCTACCTTTTTACTCGTTTCTGATACTGGAGTTTGCAGCATCAACAAATCTGCATCAATCAAGAAAGAAAGTTGATAGGCTTCTCCGTCTTTTACATTTTTAGAGCTGAAACGATCATCAACCACCCAGCTATCAAAGGCCACATCTGATTTTTTATCAAAAGCAAAAATCTTATCTCTCAATTCAATTAGTAATTCTTGTGCTTCCAAAGAGAGTGTTTTGAAATTTTCAAAATCCGTAATTGATTTAAGCCCAAGCTTCGCCAACGGATGTCCCTCAATCAAGAGTTCTACAATCTCCGGATATTCAAATATGGCTTCATCTATGAATCCGTTGGGGACGATTTCCAGTTGGCGTAAATACCCCAGAGCCTCCTCTCGAGGAGAGAGTCTACTTTCTATAGGCTTTGGTCCTTCTGATGCCATTGGTTAATTATACCATAAAAATGAGTAAAAAAGAAGGCCCGCAGGCCCTCTTGTTATTTAATTGATCGGATGTTCGGTTGCTCCGTTGTCTAGAGTTTATCGTAATCATGCATCACGAGCTGTGCGTTGATCCGACGTACGAGGTCAAGCACTACAGACACCACGATGATGATCCCAGCCCCTGAAACGAAGAGGGCTACACTCGTCCCTCCACCGAGGAATTGCTGAAGCACCAACGGTGCGATGGCCACAAAAGCGAGGAAAAGCGCTCCCCAGAAACACAGACGACTGGTCGTCTGATCGAGGAATTCTTCGGTTTCTTTTCCAGGACGGTATCCTGGGATGAAACCACTTCGTTTTTGAATATTTTCAGCGATCTTTTTCGGTTCGAAGACGATCGATACGTAAAAGTAAGTGAAGGCAATAATCAGTAGACCATAGATCACGTTGTACCAGAAGGTTGGATTAGCTGGGTTGAAGTTGGCCGCGATAAAATCAAGTGCCGGCCCTGGGTATTTCTCCGACATTACTTGCGCAATGATTGATGGGAATGATACCAGTGAGATGGCAAAGATGATCGGGATCATTCCTGCTTGGTTTACTTTGAGCGGGAGGAATGATTTTTGTTGACGCGCTGAACGTTTACTAGCGTATACCACCGGTACGCGGCGATCTCCTTCCGCTACGTACACGACAAATATGGTGAGTGCAATCGTAGCGGCGATCAACAACAAGATCACTGGTGCACTGGCCGATTGGAAAGACCCGGCAATCTGCTGCGGCACGATAGCCACGATCCCCGCGAAGATCAGGAGTGAGATCCCGTTTCCAATACCTTTTTCAGTAATGAGTTCCCCAAGCCACATCAAAAGCACCGTTCCAGCAGTAACCGTGAGCATCATCGGCAGCATGGCCATGATATTCCCGGTATCGACGATATTCCCGGCCGGTGAGAACTGATTGATGAGCATCATCATCCCGTAACTCTGCGCGAAGGCGAGCGGAACAGTGAGTAAACGCGTGTACTGACCGATCTTTTTTTGACCGGCTTCTCCTTCTTTTTTGAGTTGTTCGATCTGGGGGATAATCACTCCGAGTAACTGCATGATGATCGCTGCATTAATGTATGGCGTGAGTCCCATTAGTACTACAGAGAAGTTTTCCATCGCTCCCCCTGTTAGCAATGAGAAGATCCCGAGCGTGCTCTGTCCTTGATTTTGGAGGAGCACCTTGATGGCGTCTACATTGGCGCCAGGGATAGTAATATGAGCGAGGATCCGAAAGATCACTAGGATCATGATCGTGAAGAGTAATTTGTCACGAAGCGTCTTGGTGTTCCAGATCTGACTGAGTGTCGAAAACAATTTGTCCATAGTATGGGATAAATATAACAGGCAAACTATAAAAAAAATAATTGCCCACGCAACTCAAATTGAGCCCGTATCTAACTAGACTGAGACGGGATTGGTGCTGTGACAAAAAATTGTGTAGTTTTGCTCATAAAAAACAAAGTCGTTTTACAAACAAAACCTGATAATATAAAGGTTAAAGTGGTGAAACATTAAGAAAATATTAACTTTCGCACTTGCCGAAACCGATATATCGTCGCTAGGCTAGACACACCTTGACCCCCTCACACATGAAAGTTCTCATCGTCGAAGACCACCAAGACCTGCTCGACATCATGCAGATCACCCTCAGCTCTCACAAATTCATTGTCGACACGGCCACTGATGGCGACACCGCTTTCGACAAAGCCAAGGATAATAAATACGACCTCATCCTTCTCGATCTAACCCTGCCCGGCAAATCAGGATTTGAAATCATAGCCGCCCTACGATCAATGCAGATCGATACCCCGATCCTGGTGGTATCCGGACGCGCTATGGTCGAAGATCGCATCAAAGCCCTCAACCTCGGTGCTGATGACTACCTCCTCAAAGATTTCTCGCACCAAGAGCTCCTCGCTCGGGTCAAAAGTGTCATCCGCCGCTCCAAGGGCGACAGCAAAAATATTTACACCTGCGGCAACCTCACCGTCAATCTGTCTGACATGGTCGTCCGCCGCGGACCACAGCTGATCATGCTGACAAAAAAAGAATTCATCCTCCTCACCGAACTGATCCGTCGCAAAGGCAAGACCACTCCCTATGAAGTCCTCACCCAAGCCGCCTGGGGACAGTCCCCTGAGCAAGTTGGATCCAACAAACTCAACGTCCACCTGCGGGCCCTCCGCAACAAAGTCGACCAAGGCCATAGTCATAAACTGATCCACACTCATCGTGGGTTTGGGTACAAGCTGGAAGATCAGAGTTAGTATCACAGAGATCTAGTACCGCAGTGGCGCAGTAGATTTTAAATATTTTTAAATGTATTGACAAAATATGTACAAAAAACATACAATATCCAAGCACGCGATCTTTGAATGGAATCAAGAAAAAGAAAAAACACTGTTAAAACAGCGTGGTGTAAACTTCTCAATGGTCACCGACGCTATTTTCAATGAAAATTTACTCCATGAAGACAACCATCCAAATTCACAGAAATACCCGAATCAAAGAATCTTTATTGTGGCCCACATACATCGTTCCCTACATCAAAACAGCTAAAAATAAATACTTCCTGAAAACCATTTTCCCCAGCCGCGTCTATCACAAAAAACATTTCAACAATGACTAATCAACCACCACTACCTCCGCTCCTAACTCGTGCAGATTTCGAAGATGACGACGAGTACGAGCTTTATCTCGCCGTAGAGCGGGGTGAGTTTGTACCCGTAGACAATTTCGAAGAACGAAAAAAAATGTGGCAGCAAGTAGCTCGCAACACTCTGAAACGAAAATCCGTCACCTTTCGCGCCTTCGAGTCAGACATCCGTGCGCTCAAATCCATGGCCAAAGCTCAAGGGATGCCGTACCAAACCCTGCTCAACTCAGTCCTCCATCGCTACATTTCTGGTCAGCTCAAAGAACAGTAATTTATTGGTTAGATTCAATCAAAGCCTGCTTTTGAACCCGCGACCATTTTTTGATTTCGGCTTCACGTTTCATAGCTTCTGACTTCGTTTTAAATACTTCCGAATAAACCATTTTCACCGGTCGTTTAGCGCGAGTGTACTTGGCCCCTTTTCCAGCATTATGCGCCTGTTCTCGTGCCTTCAGATCAACAGTATACCCAGAATAAAGCGATCCATCGCTGCATTGTGCCAGATAGAAAAAATGTGTGGTCATCGACCACAGTATAGAGTGCGGTTAGAACTATTAAAAATGGTGGACCACATCGGAAAATTCTGGAACCGCTTTGAAAGTGACGTTAGGCGGTTTGTAGAAAGAGTCTAACCTTGTTTTTTCGGAGCAATAGCTCTTTCAGCCAGTCTTTTTGCAATTCTTGTGTGTGCGTTTTCATGAAACTCTGGCCTAGCAGCTATGGCACGTCCTTCTGCTAAAGTCTTTTTTTCTAGAGCATCAACGCCATCATCTCCCAGGAGATCGGTCAGTCCAAGTCTATCTGCTAATCGTCCAAAATCTGTTCGATTAGATCCGTCATCAATTGTGCTCAAATTTCCCATCTTTATTATTTTAGTAAAAAAATTTCTGCAGTCTAATTCAAAATTTGGTGGAGCATATCGGACTTGAACCGATGACCTCTTGCATGCCATGCAAGCGCTC
>JAHDBZ010000014.1:13019-26971 GCA_020630245.1 Candidatus Altimarinota bacterium | reverse complement strand
AAATCACTCACTGATTCAGACACAATGATGACACCAGTTTCGTCCACGTGCCCGGAAACATTGTGGCCCGAGTTTCGTTCGCCAATGATGGCACTTCTTTCGAGGTTTACCAGGTCTCCCACCTGACTATTACTAAAGCTAGTTCGGTTACGAGATTCTTCAGTGATCACCACTGAAAAATTAGACTGGTTGCAGTGTACGACAGTCATACAGGCGCCGTTCAGCGCAATCGATTCTCCGATGCTGAGTATTTTTTTAAAGTTATGGCTGACGACGAATGTAGATCCTTTGATGGATTCGATCGTGCCAACTTGTTCGATAATTCCCGTAAACATTACGTTGATTTAGTAGTACTTGGGTAAAGGTATGCCCTAAAATTTGTAATTTTTCAAGCGAGCAAGGAAGGGCTCGGTTTTTTGCCGTTGTGCTTCATCACTACCGTGTAGGTTGCCGAGGCTGATGTCTACCACTTTTTTGGCGCCGTAAAATTTAAACATCGCTTTGAAATGTTTCGTCAGTGGATTACCGATAAAGCTATAAACCCAGGCCGGTCCGCCAGCAGTCCAGACAATGACTACTTTTTTGGCCTGCAAAAGTCCCTCAATGTTTGGTAATCCAAGTAGTTTATGGTGCCATTTTGGAGCGTGATAGCGAAAGGCAACACGTGCCTGCATGACGCCATCGATGAAATTTTTGCACACGCCAGGTACGCCAAGATTCCACATAGGAACGGTCACGGCGAGGTAGTCGGCGGCGGCAATTTCTTTTGCCAGAGCGTCAAATTCTGCCGGACAGCCGCCCTTGGCAGGATTCTTCTTCACCAGCGGATAGTCTATCGCATGTACGATTTTTGCTTTTAATCCCTGTGCTTCAGCCGCTTCTTTAAGCGCCTGAGCGTTGGCAGCTGCGAGACTGTCTTTGTCGGTGTGTCCGTTGATGATGATGCAGTTCATAGGATTTTAGATGAGAAGTTTTAAAGAGGAGAAGCTAAGTAGATGAGTAGCCACTTTACTTAAAGGTTTTGAATGTCGGAGATTAGTTTCGGGCGGTCGGCTAGATCGGCTTTCATGAGATAGCTTCCCATCACAACGATGTCAGCGCCGGCGTCGCGGATGGCTTCGACATTGTGATCTTTGACGCCGCCATCGAACTCAATCTCTCCTTTAAAACCGCGGTTACGCAGCCGTTGGCACTTCTTGAGAGATTCCGGCATGAAAGATTGTCCGCCGAGCCCGGCTTTTACCGACATTATCAGGATCTGGTCGGCCGTGTGCAGCACTTCATCACTGAGGGCATCGTCGTCAGTATAACCATCGATGCAGATACCCGCTTTGACACCGGCACTTTTGAGTTGTGTAAGAAGTGGTACGATTTCGTCTGGATCTACTGTTTCGGCATGGAACGTAATTCCCATGACGCCTAGATCGATAAACCGCTCAAAAAAACTGGCAGGGTTCTCAACCATAAGATGCACTTCTACCTCGATCGGAAACTCAACCTGACGAAAAATACTCGCTCCGAAGGTGCAATTGGGCACATAATGTCCATCCATTACGTCCAGATGAATACGGTCAGCCGTGGCAATACTATCAATGTCTCGTTGCAAGTAGCCAAAGTTGGCATCCAGAATTGAGGGGGCGATTTTCATAGTTGTGGGACGAAATATATGAATTTATAAGCCCTGAAATAATACAGAATAAAACCGGTGAATACAGATTTCTGTCATTAATTTAGAACTCAGACGTTTGTAATTTTGTTAAAATTGACTAAGAATCGCCCTTGCATGCGTATAAAACGGGCACGAAAGACCAAAAACTGGCGACAGAAATTACTTTTCTGGCGCAAACCAAAGGCGACCTTTCCTTGGAAATGGTGGTTGGCAGGAGGTGTCGTTGGCGGGACTCTGCTGCTCGGCGTTTATACTTTTTTGATACTGCCTGATGTTCGTGGTGCGGATCAGCTTAGTTTTGCTGAATCGACTTTTATTTATGCCAGCGGGGCATTAGAACCTGGGGAAGATCCATTGGATCACTTGCTCTATACCATTCACGGAGACGAAAATCGTGAATACATTCCGCTTGAAGAAATTTCTCCATGGGTCAAGCAAGCGACGCTCGCGATCGAGGATGATCAGTTCTATTCTCACTTCGGTTTCGATATCGGCGGGATCGCAAAAGCGGTACTCAATCATTTTCTCAAGATCGGGAACGCCCGGGGAGGATCGACGATCACGCAGCAATTGGTCAAAAACACCTTTCTCAATAACGACCGGAGCTTGATCCGTAAGTTCAATGAGTTGTTACTCTCGGTCAAACTCGAAATGACTTATTCCAAGGATGAAATCTTGGAACTCTATCTCAATAAAATTCCTTATGGAAATAATGCCTACGGGATCGAAGCAGCTGCAAAGACTTATTTCAATAAATCTGCTCGGGAGCTGACGATTGCCGAAGCAGCCATCTTGGCAAGTTTGCCAGTGGCCCCAAGTCGATTTAATCCATTTGGTTCTAATCGGGATCTACTGATGGGTTTTTACGATATGGAAACTTCATTTCGAACGGAAGAAGAAGCTCGGGCAGCGGAAGAAGAAACAGATGAAGATAAAGTTCGGGTTTATAAAAAAGGTCGTAAAGATCTCGTCCTACAACGAATGCTTGATCTCAATATGATCACACAGGCCCAGTTTCAACAAGCTTGGGGGGAGGGGTTAACGATAGAATTTAAAACCGCTCGTTCGGACATCAAAGCGCCGCATTTTGTCTTTTACGTTCGAGAGCGAGTCGAAGAAAAATATGGAAAAGAATTTCTCAACCAAGGTGGGCTCCGGATCTACACCACCCTCGACATGGATCTACAACGAGAAGCTGAAGCCATCGTGGCCGATAAAACCGATCATTACGAAGAAACATATGGGGCAAAGAACGTCGCACTCACCGCAATCGAAAATGGTTCTGGTAAAATATTAGCTTATATTGGAGGGAAAGACTTCTTCGATGAAAAAAACGACGGACAGGTAGATGTATTAACTTCTCGTCGTCAGCCTGGTTCGAGTTTCAAACCATTTGTTTATGCGGCGGGATTCGAGACTGGCTATGCACCAGGAACAGTAGTTTTTGATGTTGAGACTGATTTTGGAGACAACTATAAACCGCAGAACTTTGATGAAAAATTTTCGGGGCCAGTGAGTCTGCGTCGCGCGCTCAACGCAAGTATGAATATTCCAGCGATTAAGATTGCTGCGCTAGCAACGCCCGCCAAAGTATTGTCACTTGTCGAAACGATCGGTGTCAAATACGAAGGAGACGCTGATATGCATGGGGTAGCGATCGGTGTGGGGGTGGCAGAAGTAGAGCCATTATCACACATTAACGCCTTTCAGGCCTTTGCCGGAGATGGATCATGGTATAGCCCAACGGCTATTCTTGAGATTCGGAATGCCGATGACAAGTTGCTCGAAAAAATCGATATTGAGAGTCGTAAAAATGAGGGGTTAGACACAGAAATTGCGGCTCTAGTTCGTCACATTCTCACCGACCAGAAAAGTCGACCGGTAACCGATGGTTTTGCCTGGAATAAGCTCCTCCAGCTCGATGATATCGATAATGGAGCCAAGACTGGAACTTCAAATCGAGTCGCTAAAAACCCAGCCTTTAATGAATCTCGGCCAGAATCAGATAGTAATCAACAGTTTCTCACCGTGCCTGGAGATTCTTGGACAGTTGGTTTTACGCCACACTTAATCACGGGAGTTTGGGTCGGAAATAATCGCGGAGAGCCAATGCGTTCTGGAGCAACCGGACTCACTGTAGCGGCTCCAGTTTGGAAGACTTTTACGGAGTCTGCTCATGAACTTTTGGCATTAGATCCAGAACAAGAATACGTTGAGCTCGATCCACCACTCAAAAAATTTAACATCAATAAATTTTCTGGACGGATAGCCACTAAAGAAACTCCTTCGGAAATCATCGTTACCGAAGTTTATGCCAATTCAAACCTGCCAACGCGCTATGATGGTTCAATTGTAGAAAAAGAGATTGATCTCATGACGGGAAGACCGGCGACAGAGGAAACTCCAGAACTCTTCCGAGAGAAAAGAAAGGTGCTGTCTCTTCGCTCAATACGACCGGACTGGCCATCCTGGAATGGTCCCGTTATGTCATGGATTTATAATCATCCCAAATTTGTAAATTCTCTGGGATTAGATTTTGGATTTGGTTGGGATGCACCTGATCCAGAGGATCTTATCGACCCAGAAGAAGCCAAAGATATTCGTCAGGAATCATTGAGAGAGCGTCTCCTGCGTCTGCGTCGTAAACAAAACGGAGAGCTTGGTCCAGGTCCAGAGGTTCAAATTTTTACGCCTCGGAACGGAACCAGTATTACGCCCGGAACCGTTGAAATTTTGATCAGCGCCAATGCTCAATCAGGAATGCGTTCAGTTGAGTTTTATTTTGATGACAAATTAGTGGATGAAACAGTCCGTCCACCTTACACCGGAAGTTTTAATCTGCCGAACAGGTTTGAGATCGGTTCGGTCCATACGATTAAAGCTGTAGCTGTTGATCAAGACTATCAGTCGGCTACTACCGAAATTGAAGTTACCATTGATGAAGATCGCGAGGGGCCATCGATCCTCTTTGTGGCGCCGGTCGCCAACAAAGAAATTCCGACTGGTTCGCTCTACGAAGTGCAAGTCGAGGTTAAAGACAACGCTAGCTCGATTCGCTCGGTGCAGTTGCAGGTTGATGATCAAATTGTCGGTACGTTTAACAGAGCTCCATATCGAGCCCAGGTTGTAGCCGAGGGAGATCTAGGACGACGCTTTGTCAAAGCAACGGCCACTGATGCCAACGGAAATATCACGACAAAATCAATTCCGGTAATGTATGGGCGGCCCACGGTTTCCAGCTTTGCTCCACGATCCACAGAAACCCAAACAGCGCCAACTCCGGGATCTCTTACTGACATCAATCCGTGGCTAAAACCAAAAATTGAACGGATTCTTAATAACCGAAATTCGCTATCGGTACAGCTCTTTTTTCCAGATCCGCAAGCGCTTTCAGGCGCTCGTGTGATAGTAAGTAAGGGCGGCAAGCAGATGCACGCTGTGTATTTAGAGGAAATTTCGAAAACGGCTAGTGTGAATCTTTCTCGCAGTATTGCTTCTGGATCAGCATTGGTAGAATTGCAAGCTAAGGATGGAACCCGCTGGGATACAATTGATAGTCAGACTGTGAATTTTTAATCAAGAGGCTTGAGAACTTAGAGCTTAGAACTAAGTTTGCTGGTATGATGAATGAGATGAGTTTTTTGAAAGTGGCTTATGAATTAGCAGTCGCCGTTGATCCACACGAAACAGCTCCTAACCCGAGAGTGGGTTGTGTCGCGGTTTTAGACGGTGTAATTGTGGGGCAGGGGGCGCACCAAAAATATGGCACCGCCCATGCAGAAGTCCTAGCACTTCGAGATTTGGAACGAGTAGATGAAATCTACCTAACGCTGGAACCCTGTGATTATTTTCATGGGAAGCAAACGCCGAGTTGCACAGAGCGGATCATAGCTTTAAAACCTAAAAAAGTAGTCGTTGGGGCGCTTGATCCGAAATTTCAGGGAAAAAATTTAGAAAAACTGCGAGCCGCTGCCATTGAGGTAGAAGTATTGGAGGAACAGCATAAAAAACCTCTTAATCCCTTTCTGGAAAAATGGCACAGTGAGAGTCCGTATCCCTATATCTGTCTCAAAATTGCCCAGAGTTTGGATGGGAAAATTACTTCACCAACTCGTTACATTACCAATAAAACTTCTCGTACCAAGGTGCATGAATTGCGCTCTCGGTATTCAGCTTTGCTAACTTCGACGGAGACTATTTTGCAAGATGATCCACGGCTGGATGTGCGGTGGGCCGCTAACCCGGGTTCCACAGAACCCGGGTTTGGAGAGCAGGGAACGCGCTCGTGTAGCAACCCATCGATTGTCATCGTTGGAGAAAGAGTACTTTCAGCTGACTTAAAAGTATTTCAAATTTTAGACAGAGACATTGAACAATACCGGACTCGTGATCTAGACGCCGTGCTGCGTGATTTAAAAGCCAAGGGTATTGACTCGGTGTTGGTGGAAGTGGGTCAGACGCTCAATACTGAGTTTGTAAAACAAGGCTTCGCCGACGAAATCCAGATCTTTACCGCCCCAGTATTTCTAGGAGAAAGTGAAAAAGCCGCTTTGGGGGCGGAGATGTCTTTGACCGACTTTACATTAACAGAAACGGCAGAGTTAGATGGAGACGTGTGGTGGCGGTATGTAAACCAATAGGTGTTAGTATTACCTGGCTGTTATCGTCAATTTGAGCCATTGAGAGTAGCTGAGCGGAGGTGTCTTCAATGCTGGAACTTTGGCGGAATTTTGCAATTTTCTCTATTTATTTTTAAATATTAAAAAAAACAAAAAAGTCAACACCCTTCCCAAACCAAAATTTTGCCCTAACATTATCTTATGCACGAAAAGATCATCATTCTCGATTTCGGTGGGCAGTACGCACATTTGATCGCCAGTCGGATTCGCCGGGCTAATGTGTTGGCTGAGATTCATCAACCAGATGAAGTGGATGTTGAGTTTTTTCGCAATGATTTGATCAAGGGAGTGATCTTGTCTGGAGGGCCGCAAAGTGTTTATGACGAAGGAAGTGCGGCTTGTGACCCAGCAATCTTTGACCTAGGAAAACCGATACTCGGCATCTGCTATGGTCATCAATTCCTATCCCAAGCAACCGGTGGAAAAGTAGTTCCGGGCGCACAAAAAGGTAAAGAATTTGGTCGAGCAGACCTAAAGCATGACGCTGAATGTCCATTATTTGCTGATATCCCTACGACTTCAACCTTTTGGATGTCACACGGTGATGAAGTAGCAGAATTAGGCAACGGTTTTCAGGTCTGTGGACAGACTGACCTTTGTGAAAACGCGGCGGTTTGGCATCCCAGCAAAAAACTCTTTGGGATTCAGTTCCACCCAGAGGTAACTCACTCCGAATACGGTTCACAATTACTCCAAAACTTTCTCAACATCTGTGACGTGAAAGGGGATTGGACGATTGAAAAATTTTATGAAGCGCACCAGCAAAAATTAGCCACACAAATTGGCGATCGCAATATCGTCCTCTTTGTTTCGGGAGGTGTAGATTCAACAGTCGCGTTTGCTTTGCTCAGTAAAATCCTTGGCCCAGGTCGGGTTCAGGGACTTTTCGTCGATACAGGACTGCTGCGTCAAGGCGAAGTGGATTATGTCGAAAAGGCTATCCGTGGCATCGGCGCAGAGCTCACGGTGATGCGGGAGGCGGATCGATTTCTGGGCAACCTAGCAGGGAAATATGATCCAGAAGCGAAACGAGAGATCATTGGTAATACTTTTCTAGAAGTCCAACGAGCCTTCTTTGCCAAAAATGACTTGGGAGACAATACTTTATTGGCCCAAGGAACGATTTATCCAGATACCATCGAGACTGGGGTAACCAAAAACTCTGCCAAGATCAAAACCCATCACAACCGAGTACCAGAGATTCAAAAAATGATTGATGAGGGCAAGGTTATAGAACCGTTAGCGGATCTTTATAAAGACGAAGTTCGAGCGCTCGGCGAGCTCCTAGGATTACCGCACGAACTCGTCTGGCGTCATCCGTTCCCAGGTCCGGGGCTGGGGGTGAGAATTCTGTGTGCCGGAGAAGCGATTGAAGAAATTACAGCTCCAAAAGTAAATGCTTTCACCCTCCGTCGTAATCAAAAGCCATTTCAGATCCTGCCGATTAAATCTGTCGGAGTGCAGGGAGATTTCCGCACTTATAAGCATCCAGCGGTTTTGAAAATTAATGATGAAAAATTGAAAATCGAAAATGAAGGAGGATTAGAAGCGTTAGAAGCTTTATCTACCAAGCTTATCAATCACTACAAGGAGATTAATCGTTGTATGTACCCGCTAGCGGTTTCTTACGCCGGTTCGATAAAAAAAATGAATGTCGCTGCATCCGACATCAATACAGCTAGAGTTGCACGGCTACAACGAGCCGATTACATCGTCACCACAACGTTGCAATCTATGGGTCTCTACAATGACGTTTGGCAGTTTCCAGTGGTGCTGGCACCGATAGCTTTCAATGATCAGGGGCAAGAATCGATTATCCTCAGACCTATTGATTCGATCGATGCGATGTCGGCGAGCGTAGGAAAGCTCCCGGCTGAATTTTTTACCAAAGTGGCAAAACAAATCCTTAAAGATGATTCGATTAGCGCGGTGTTTCTGGATGTGACTTCCAAACCACCAGGAACGATTGAGTGGGAATAGACAGCTGAGAAGTTGGAAGTTTGAAGTAAGAAGTGGTAGGAATTTGGTTCTTTCTTCTCATCTTCTTATCCTCTCATCTTAAAGGGGAAGGGGGCCCGTGGGGGGAACCGGGGTTTCATCCCGCGCTGTCTTATCGCATTAAATCTTTCGCTGTGTTCACATCGAGTATTCCGGTGTCGAGCATTGATTGGACCATGTTGCTTAGGCTGTCTGTATTGGTATCAAAGCCAGGACCAGCAATATCTTGAACGAGTTTTCCAAAACTGCCAGCGACAACATGGTCAGCGGTTAGCCTATTCCAGACGGCAGCAGCGATATCTTCCTCTGCGGAAGAAGATAGGAATATGACACCACCGTTTACTCCATCAGTAGCTACTCCCTGAGTCGAAATCGGGAAAGCATTTACCGTGGCGTTTACGTCGCCAGCCGCATTTCGACGGAAACGGATGTTGTCTTCCATAAAGATGAAATTTCCAGCTGAGAGATTGGCAATGGCAATGTCTCCACCACCGGCAGCAAGCCAGGCCATGCCGTCAGCAGTCGTTAATCCTTGTTCTACCTCATCGATTACGGCTTGAGAACTTACAAGTCCATCGGCAATATCGATATTGAGCTGGCTGGTGCCAGTGAATTCGATGTCTATCAGTGGAGAGGTAGTTCCCGTGTACATGACGGTTCCGTCTGGCTGACGTTTTTGGATGAGGTTTGTATTAAATGTATAAAATCCGCCCACGGGATCAAAGCTCCCAACCGACTCATCGTAACCGGGTTGTTTGACTACGTAGGTCCAGGTGCCAGTCGCGGTGTTCGGAATTGATAAACTGTAAGTCCCGCCTGCGAAGCTAGTCACATAATCTTGTTGAGTATCACTATTATCTTCGACGTAGACAGTGGATCCGGCTGGAACATTCTGAATTTGGAGTACTGAACTTTCGCCATTTACATCTTCCATCACACAGTCTCCAGGAACGGCTCCATTGGCAAAGGTTATTGTGCCGGTGGTTAAGACTTTAGTAAATTTTCCACCACCACAACTGAGCGTTGAAGATGAAATTGTGACTGTGTTTCCCGTTAGATCAAATACACTTCCAGCCGTAGCATCAAATATTATATCAAAACTTCTAAAGTCCAAGACATTTCCATTAGGCGTTAATACGTCAAAACCATTGCTAGGAGTGTCTTCATCATAGGCACGACTACGATCGTAGAGTTCGTCCAGTGTGTCGATGTCGACGTAGGCTCGTACCGTAGCAGCGTTGGCTTCTGTGATATTGGGGTCTGTAGCGATGAAAAACGGAGCACTGTTAGGAAAACGATCAAGCGTTAGATCGGCCTCATAAGTGAGAAATCCATACTTGATAAGTCTGAGTCGAGAAGGAACATAGGTAGTGACCGGATATGTCAATGTGACATCGCCTCCTGGATTACGAATTTCAGAAGTCGTTTCTGACACGAGTGTGCCTCCGAGAGCAGTTATTTCGTGCAGGGAAATACTCGTATCGACAGGAAGGGCTGTCAGACTAAGACCAGAATTTACCTGTGCCGCACCGTTTTCAAACAGTGTTGTGATTTGTGTGTCTGTCAGTAGGACGTCGTTCCAGATTGCAAAGTGGGCTAGTTTTTTGTCTCGATCAATGTAGGCCAGGGCATCATCGTTATAAAATTTGAGAGAATCGTTGGTGTTCCCGAAGTTAATATCCCCAGTGTGAGAAGGGAAAGCTGCCACGGAAGGATCCGTGGTCGTATAACTAGTTCCTTGTTCGACACCATTGAGCCACATGCGAAGCCGGGTTCCGGCACCGCCCGTGGTTGTTCCGCGCTCCCAGGTATAGGCGACATGATACGGTTTGCCCTGCTCAATGAGCTGGTCTGCAAAAATAGTGAGGTAGTATTCGTTGTCGTCCACGGCTTGTACTTGAACATTCCGAGCCACTCCGACAGTAATGGCAAAGTTATTTACCTGTGCTCCTTCTTCCCAGACGACCGTAGGACTTGATAAATCATCGGCCTGAAACCAGGTAGAAAAAGAGCGCGTCTGATAGAGATCGGTTCCGATGTTAGTGTCGTTAGTGTTTCCGACTTGGACTTGCCCCGTTCCTGAATCGATAGAATTAGTCGAGTCAGCGGTGATTGGAGCACCAAAGGCGGCCCCAGCTTCAAAGACACCGTTGGTGAGGAATCCATTCCCACGATCGACGAGGGTATTGTCAAACGTCCAGTAGTGTGTCGGGTTCATAGCGTCGATGTCATCGACATAGGCGGCATTAGCAGAGCCAATAATTAAAAATCCAAAACTCAAAATACAAAATTTTCTCAAAGATTTGAGAGGCTCGGTCTTGGAAGCGTTTGCAGTGTTTTTTATTTTTTAAAATTTTAACTTTGAATTTCTACTACGGTGTAAAACTAGTACTGTAGGTAAGACTGGCCCGGTTAGTCCAGGCAGTAGTAAAGTCTGGGGTTCCGGCGTTGTTTTCTATTTGCGCGTAAGCAAACCCACCTGGAAAGCTGCGGGTAATCAGCCATTTGTTGTCGAGATCTTTAGTTCGACCGATGAAGGACTCTGAACCATCAGTCTGATCCCAGTTTTCCACACTGTAGCCTTCGTAAACCGAGCTTTGGAAGGCATACCAACTAGTTCCATCACAAGAATAAACTTGGTTGTCATCCGTATCAAAATACATGCGTCCGCTATTGGCAGCATCACAAGTAGGAGCCGCCGCTAATTGTTCGAGGCGAAAGTTTTGCAGTTCGTTCCCACCAAGGTCTACGTCTCGATTGAAACTAAATTTATCTGTAATCTGATTAAATGTTAGGGCGGCACTGGTGTCATCACCAAAACGTAAGCTGTAGACGTCAAAGTCATTCCCAACATCGAGCACAAATTCATTGTTGCGTTCTTCCGGGTCTTCACTGCTAAAAACTAGACGCAGAGCGTGTGCTGTAGGACTACTCAACAGCAAGACAAGGCTCAAAGATAGTAAGGTCACTCGAATCATCAGATTATTATATCAAAAAAGAGAGCCTTTTTCAAGCCTGTAGGAGAGTCTTTATCGATTGTTTCGGGGGCGGAAGAGGCGAGCGTTGCCTTGTCTTGATCAATCAAGGTAAAATGTTTGAAAAAACTGGCAAAAAAAATAACTTTGACAAAGTCGGACTCACTTCTAGAATCCGGCCGTTGTAACCAACTTAAATTACTTATTTTTATTAACCCACAACAAAATGTCAGATGCATTTGTACGAAACAAACCGCATGTGAACGTGGGAACCATTGGTCACGTGGACCATGGTAAGACCACGTTGACAGCTGCAATCACCGTTGTAGCACACAACCGTTACCCAGACCTAGCTGGAAATACGGCCCGCGCTTTCGAAGATATCGATAACGCACCAGAAGAAAAAGCGCGAGGTATTACCATCGCAACTTCTCATCAAGAATACGAAACGGAAGCCCGTCACTACGCTCATGTAGATTGTCCAGGACATGCCGATTACGTAAAAAACATGATTACCGGTGCTGCCCAAATGGACGGTGCTATCCTCGTTTGTGCTGCGACTGATGGTCCAATGCCACAAACTAAAGAACACATCCTCCTTGCTCGTCAGGTTGGGGTAGAAACAATTGTTGTTTTCCTCAATAAATGTGACATGGTTGATGATGCTGAAATGATTGAACTCGTTGAAATGGAAGTTCGAGAAGAACTTTCTAAACGTGAATACGATGGTGATAACGCTGTTATCATCCAAGGTTCAGCCCTCAAAGCTCTTGAAGATCCAGGAGGAGAATGGGGAGACAAAGTACTAGAACTTCTAACGGCTCTAGACACAACTATCCCAGAACCTCAACGTGAAACAGACAAAGACTTCCTGATGCCAGTTGAAGATGTCTTCTCTATTAAAGGTCGTGGTACTGTTGCCACTGGTCGTATCGAGGGCGGAATCATCAAAGTTGGTGAAGAAATCGAGATCGTTGGTCTAAAAGAAACTACTAAAACAACCGTTACAGGTGTTGAAATGTTCCGAAAACTTCTTGATCAAGGTCAAGCTGGGGACAATGTAGGTCTTCTACTACGAGGTATCGAACGTGAAGATATCGAACGTGGTCAAGTAATGGCCAAACCTGGTACGATCACTCCACATACGGAAGCGGAAGCGGAAGTATACATCCTCTCTAAAGAGGAAGGTGGACGACACACGCCATTCTTCAAAGGTTACAAACCTCAATTCTTCATCCGAACGACGGATGTGACTGGAGAAATTATTCTTCCAGACGGAGTTGAAATGGTTATGCCTGGAGACAACGCTAAGTTCAAAGTTCTCCTTGGAAAACCAATCGCCCTTAATGAAGGAACTCGTTTCGCCATCCGTGAAGGTGGACGAACGGTAGGAGCTGGTGTTATCACTAAAATCCTTAAATAGTTAACAGTTATTAGTTAACGGTTAACAGTAAAAAAACCCCGCCATGCGGGGTTTTTTGTTAATTATTAAATATAAATACTCATTGTCATTCTGACGCGCCGAAGGCGAGTAAGAACCTCTTCATAGGTTGAATCAATCAAACATTAGCTATCCATGCTATGTATATTCGCGCATGAAATTAAAACCTTAGATAAGATTTCCATAAAAAAGGTCCTTCGTCGCTAACATTCCTCAGGATGACAAAGGAATAATATTTCAACATCAAAACATCGTAACATTGATAAAAAGCCTATGGCTTTTTATTCCATGGCATCTTCTGCACCCAGTCGGTCATAAACATAACCCCCGTAATAGAAGAAAAGAACAGTGCCATACCGATGACGATATTGATGATCATCCCAAACACACCGCTAACTACCGCTGAAAGTAAGATGAAGAAGCTCAGGATCGCGAAGACCTGACGGAGTGGCGGTAGAGCCACAAATTGTTTCTCCAGTCCCTGGAAGGTGTCTTTGGCCTGATCGAAGACCTGATGACTCACGACTCCAGCGGTTCGTGTGAAGTTTTTGCGGACTTTAGATAGGGTGTCATCGCCATTGTGGACTTTGTGATCAGCAAGTTCGGGGTGATAGTCTTTCTCGACGGCGTCCTGAGGGTTCGTTACTTCAGAAGCAATCGGGAGATTGGCGGCCTGCCATTCTTTAAAACCCCCTCCAAACTCAGTAATCGAGCGGGCGTGGCCTTCAGCGTGGAGCATTTCGGCCACACTTTTGGCACGGACGCCAGAAGCGCAGGATAGCACGACGTCTTTGTCCTGAAACTCCGCCATAAAGTCATGAATATGATCGATTGGAAAATTTAAAAACCCTGGAATATGACCACTGAGATATTCTTCTGCCGTGCGGACATCGATGAAGAGCTGATCGGATTTAGGCAGTGCCAGCTCTTTTTGTAGATCCGACAGCGTCAGGTTTTCGGAGATGATTTGAATGTCTTCGGGCATGTTGGGTGAAGTATAACAGAAAGTAGTTTAGTAGATGAGTAGATGGGTAGAAACTTTTAAATTTTTTTAAATTTAGTATTACTTTATCGAATGACGAAAAGACTCAAATTTCCCGAAGACGTTATCAATCCTATTTTAGTACTCGCCCCAATGGCAGGCTACACCGAGAGTCCGTTTCGACGACTTATTAAAGAGCTCGAACCGT
>JAHDBZ010000014.1:3361-12919 GCA_020630245.1 Candidatus Altimarinota bacterium | reverse complement strand
ATGGCAGGCTACACCGAGAGTCCGTTTCGACGACTTATTAAAGAGCTCGAACCGTCAACCGTGCTGGTGTCAGAACTGGTTTCAGCCGAGGCCATGCGACGAGGAAGTGAAAAGACCATGCGTATGATCGAGTACGTGCCAGAAGAGCTAAACTTCTACGGGGTGCAGATCTTTGGAAACGATAAGACGGCCTTCGTCGAAGCGGCGAAAATCATTGAGGATCAAGGCGTCGATTTCATTGATATTAATCTCGGTTGCCCCTCACCAAAAGTCGTTGGTTCTGGGCACGGCTCGGCCCTGCTCAAGGACCCTGATAGCACTGCTGATCTGATTCACACGCTCGTCAAATCAACTTCACTGCCGGTCACGGTTAAGACTCGCCTGGGTTTCTATGACGACAAGGACCTTATTGATACCGCCAAAAAATTTGAAGCCGCGGGTGCCACCTGGATTGCTATCCATGGTCGTACGACCAAGCAGCGTTTCACCGGAGTCGCTAACTGGGACCCGATCTACGAAGTAAAGAAAAATGTTTCTATCCCAGTCATCGGGAATGGCGATGTGACTTCCGCCGCGATTGCACGCAATCGTTTGCAGGATCTGGATGGAGTAATGATCGGGAGAGGCTCCTGGCGTAACCCCTGGATCTTCCGCCAGTGTCGAGAAGTCTTTGAAGGAAAAACCGAGCTCACGCCCAAGCCAACGATGGCCGATCAGTTAGATTTTTTTCGTAAACACGCCGATCTAGCTACAGAGTTTAAGAACGAGAAATGGGCGATGATCGAACTGCGAAAACACTTTGCGCACTTTATGCGCGGCTTTCGTGGCGCGGCTCAGTATCGAGATCGTTTGATCCGGGTGGAGTCACGAGCGGAGATGGATCAGGTCTTTCAGGAGATCTTGGCGGAAGTTCAGAAGTAACCAAATCTAAATTTTGCTATCGAATCGGTTTTTGGGGCACACTGTTTCCCCCAGTAGCCGCAAATCCCATTCCAAAATCAGCGTCTTGCGCTTCGCTTGAAGTTACGCTTCCACGAGGTTTAAAGAAATAGTCAGTGTTAAAGGTTTTTAGCACAGAGAAAACTCCACGTTCGGTTTTTCTCACTTCCATGACCAATACTTTTTCCAAATTCCCATATTCTTGTCTTGTATCTCTAAAAGTTAATATATCTCCAATGCGGGCACTGCGAATATTTTTTTCTAATTCAGCAAAATTTTTACCTAAAAATCGCCTTTGTTCCTCAAAGTGAATATGATCTACCAGTTCACTGGTTCTGAAACTATCGCCAACCTCCACTATTTTTCGAGCTTTTGGTCTAATCTCAATACCGTGAACAAAACGAGTTTTTTCTGGTTTATTTTTTTTCTGCATAGGCTTGATCGATGAGGGTAATAACTTTTTCGCGTGAGGTTGGAGTCTCGCTGACCGACTGCAGGATACCGATCACACATTCATGACAATCCAGCATGCAGCTAAGGGTCTTCATCGCGGCGGCGCTGTCGGCGGTGCGTTTTTGGCTTTTTAGGTATTCTTGAGCGGCTTCACAGAGTCCAATAAATCGACGAGAGAGCTCATTCGCATCGTCAAACCCTTCAAATCTTTCTGTTAGTAAGGCCTTATCGCCATTTAGTCCGGCCTGCACCATGTCAGCGTCCCAGATGAGTCCATGAAAAATCGTATCTGATGACACTAGAGAGTCTGGTTGTCCGAGAGGTCTTTTGGTTATTTTCATGTTTATTTATCTAGCATTTCGAGCCAGTTGACGACCGTAAAGGTCTGGTCGTGGACTTGTTTGACGGTGTTGTCGATTTCTGGAGTTGGATTTTCAACCACGGTTAAAGGTGGGCCTGCTTGCTCATTATCATTAGCTTGGAGGTCAAACCAACCGTAATCTGCGGCTTCGCCATTTGCATGACCCTGTGATCGTGGATAGTGTCCAAAACTCATCAGAGTATTGTATCAGATTTCACTGGTTTTTTCAATCCAGATGTCACGGTAAAAATTTCAAACGACATACCGTAGACAGTGCGTGTTTATCGGCTATACTCTGCTGCGATGTCTGAAGATCGACTGATTGCCGAACGCAGAGCCAAGATCGCTGAGTGGGAACGCTTGGGGTTCGTAGGTTACGCGACCAAATTTGACCGCAGTCATACAGCGGCGGAGGCCAAAGATTTTTGTGAAAGCAATGAGCTCCGCTCGGGAAAAGAGGTTATGACCGATACGAATGTGCGTGCGTCACTCTGTGGGCGGATCATCAACCTGCGCGACATGGGAAAGATGGCTTTCTTGAAGATCCGTGATGTGAGTGGTGATTTTCAGATCTGTTTATCACAAAATGCCCTGGGAGATCAATTTAAGGATTTTGTAAAAGTCCTCGATATGGGAGACTACGCAGGTTTTGCTGGGGAGTTCTTCCTGACCAAGCACGGGGAACCAACCCTGATGGCGTCTTCAGTGACACCGCTATCAAAAGCGCTACGGTCATTGCCGGAAAAATTTCATGGCCTGACGGACGTGGAGAAATGTTACCGCGAGCGGGGACTCGACCTCGCTACCAACCCAGAAACTTTTAATCGGTTCCAAGTGCGGTCAAAAGTCGTACGAGAGATTCGTCGCTTTTATGAGGACCTTGATTTTGTTGAAGTTGAAACGCCGATCCTGCAAGCTAAGGCCGGTGGAGCCATGGCCAAGACGTTCCAAACGCACCACAATGCCCTCGATCATGAATTCCATCTGCGCATTGCGCTGGAGCTGCCGCTCAAGATGATCTGTTCGGGTGGATTTGAGCGCGTCTTTGAGATTGGACGTTGTTTCCGTAATGAGGGAACGGATCCTTCTCACCTCCAAGAGTTTACCATGCTTGAGTGGTATGCGGCGTATTGTGATATCGAACAAAACAAGCGCTGGAACGAAGACATGCTGCGGCAGATCTGTACTAACGTTCTGGGAACCACCAAGGTGACGGTACTAGACAAAGAAAATGACGAGCATGAAATTGATTTCGGACAGCCGTTTGCCGAATTCACCTTTGCGGAGCTTTTAGCTGATCACGCGAACTTGGATATGTTCAAAGCTTCAGACGAAGAAGTGAAGGCCAAAGCCAAAGAGGTAGGCGTAGAACACATCGATGGGGTAGGACGCGCCAATCTACTGGATGATATCTATAAAAAAACCGCTCGACCGAAACTGATCCAGCCAACCTTTGTGACCAATTACCCGGAAGATCTCAAACCACTAGCTGCTCCGAATGGAGATGGAACGGCGAGTTGTTTTCAGATATTGGTAGCCGGTTGGGAGATTGTGAATGCTTATGGAGAGCTCATTAATCCGGATGTTCAACGAGCATTATTTGAAGCCCAAGCACGTTTCAAAGCCGCTGGAGATGACGAAGCTATGGAATACGATGAAGAATTTGTGAAAGCGATGGAACATGGATTTCCGCCGATGACCGGTCAGGGGATGGGAATTGATCGTTTGGTGGCCTTGATTATGACCCAGCCAAATCTTCGGGATGTAGTACTCTTTCCGACAATGAAACCGGAGGGAGGGGAGAAGGCCGAAGGGAGAAGTAAGAATGATACCAATCTAGCCGTGGCAATTATCAATACATCGTTGGTAAAAGAGGATTGGCAGGCACTCAATTCTGTCGGACATCTCTGTACGGCCTTTGGGGCGCGTGAAGGGAAGCGGTTATTTGATTATGATGAGATCCACACCAAGGACGGTAAGTCTATCAAGTTAAACACTGAGCAGGCGATTATGATTAAGCAGAGTACAGATAATCAATCTCTAATTGATCTATCGCAAACCGCTAAAGCAACGGGTATTCAGGTGGCAGAATTTACCCGTGAGATGCTGGAAAGTTCTGACGACGAAAAAGTGAAAGCCATTACCAAAGAAAAGAATCTTAATGATGTCGAATTCTTCGGTGTGCTTGTCTACGGTAAGAAATCGATTATCGAAAAAATGACTAAGGAGTTTGAATTGTTGTCTGAATTGTAAAAATCTGACATTTGTAGGGGCGAAAGATTTTTCGCCCGGGCCGATGATCATCGACCCTTACCAGATGTTTAATGAAATTTATGTGAAGACCTCGCATTGATTTTTAGGGTAGATCATTCATGTTTTCTGGACATGAAAAATTTTCCCGAACGGAAACGCAACCGTATGAAGGGGTTTGATTATTCTATCGCGGCTGGTTATTTTATTACGATTTGTACCAAGGATCGGATTCCGTGGCTTGGGGAGGTGATTGATGGGGAGGTGAAATTATCCAATGTAGGGAAAATTGTGCAGGATAAATGGCATTAGTTGGCAGAACGATATGGTTATTGCGTGGCGTTGGATCAATTTGTTGTCATGCCGGATCACATCCATGGAATTTTGTTTATCAACGATCCTGTAGTAGGGACAGGTCGTGACCTGTCCGAAAAAAAACGGGGCGGTCGCGACCGCCCCCTACAGACAAAAATTAAACCATTGCCTGAATTTGTTGGTGCGTTCAAAACCACCAGTTCAAAATTAATAAGGCAAACAGAACCCAATTTCACCTGGCAGCGATCCTACCACGACCGCATTATCCGCACAGATCAAGAACTAGATCGTATTCGACACTACATATTTCACAATCCACATGTTTGAAGTCGTCACAATCTAGATTAAAATCAGTATGTTATATCATGATGCGACACTTTCTTTTCCTACTAATGTTCCTCCCAACATTGGCTTTTGCCAAGGTCGAGATGTTCCAGATTGTGGTTTTTGATTGGGTACCGGAGACTAAGACGCTTAAGCTAGTCTCAATGGGGTCGGGGACGGCGGTTTCCAAGGATAAGATCCTCACTAACCGACATGTCGTGCAGACGGGTCCTAATGAATACGCAGATTTTCTGCTGCTATGTCAGGCACAAGTAAAAGCTGCATCCTCGGTAGTGTGTGATATCCCAGCCGGGGTGGCTTCTGCGCATCCGACTGAGGACGTTGCTATTGTAAGACCGCTCGAGTCACAATTTTTCCCACAGGTAAGGCTTTCACATCGGACCAAGCGGATTGGAGATCCGGTGCGTGTGTTTGGTTTTCCGACGCCAAACCAGCAAACTGGATTTGGAGATACGCGTACTTTGGCAGGTTTTGCTGCCTGGGAGAAAGATCCAAGTCGCCCCCTGAAGGTTATAGGTGACAAGCTGACGGTGACTCGTGGAGAGGTGACGGCTCGTTGGGAAAACACGGATACCGGTTTTACTTATACTCAGACCGATGCGCAGGTGAACTTCGGTAATTCTGGTGGGGCGGCCTTTGATGAATATGGTGATTATTTAGGAATTGTTACCTTCAAAGATCCAGACGGGAATTCGATCTTTCTCGAATATCATCAGATAGATGATTGGGTGCGCGAATATGGAGATCGACCGCCGAACTTTGAAAAAATTGCCTTTAATTTTTATAAAACGGTCCGTGATCCACGGTCTAAGCTCACCAGTACTCAGGTTCGCCAACAGCAGCTGCGTGAGCGTCTGCTCAAACTCAAAAAATCGAGCCAAACACGCTCTGTTAGCGGTCGCACGCTAACTCCAAGACAGCAAAGACTCTATGAATACCTGCGTCAAAAACGACTCTCAAGAAACGGATTTTAGGAACTGCACCAAAAACCCTTGACAGCTGGGGCGGCCTCCATACAATCGCGCGGCTAAACCGGCATTTTAACCATGTTACAGCCTAAGAAAACCAAGTATCGACGACAACATCGCCTGCGCTCTCAGCGCAAGGGGGTAGCTACCAGTGGAACCACTCTCGCTTATGGTGAGATGGGGCTTAAGACCACGCAGAATGGAGAGATTACCGCTCGCCAGATCGAGGCAGCACGTCGAACCATTGCCCGAGCCGTTAAACGGGGCGGGAAAGTCTGGATTCGAATTTTCCCGGACAAGATTCTTACGGCTAAATCAGGAGAAGTTCCGATGGGTTCTGGTAAAGGGGCTCCGGACAAATGGGTAGCACAAGTGTTGCCTGGAAAAGTTCTCTTTGAAATGGCGGGAGTAGACAAGGAGCTCATGCGAAAAGCACTCAAGCTCGCTTCATACAAACTCTGTGTGAAATGTAAGATCGTAGATAACGAACTCTAAATCATGAATATTGCAGAACTTCGACAACTAACGACTAAAAAACTCTGGGTAGCGCTTAAAAAAGCTCGCCGAGAACTCGCAGTGACTCGTTTCCACGTTCAGACTGGACAGGAGCAAAACACTGCCAAGATTAAAAAGCAGAAAAAGCTTATCGCTCAAATTTCTACGCTCCTTAACGCTAAAAAAGAAGCCTAAATGATTACTAAGAAAGGAACCGTTATCAAAAAGTCAGGACAAAAGACGATCAAAGTCGAAGTCCGAGAGTACCGACAACACCCGAAATACAAAAAACTATTTCCGGTGAGTCGAAAATTTCTCGCTCATGACGAAAAAGAACAAGCAAATGAAGGTGATACGGTCACTATCCAGCAGTGTGTCCCACACTCAAAACTAAAAACTTGGGACCTAGTATCTGTAGACGAAACCTCAAAATAAGATGATCCAACATATGACCCAGCTGATGGTAGCCGATAACACGGGCGCAAAACTCGTCCAGTGTATCAAAGTGCTTGGTGGCTCAAAACGCCGCTACGCGCAGGTCGGTGATGTGATCGTTGTGACGGTCAAATCTGCCAACCCAAAAGGAGTGGTAAAAAAGAAAACAGTACAGAAGGCTGTGATCGTACGACAAAAATCAGCGCTACGACGTCGTGATGGAAGCTATATTCGCTTCGATGAAAATGCGGTCGTAATCGTAAATGAAAATAATCAACCAAAAGGAACTCGTGTTTTCGGTCCGATTGCTCGTGAGCTTCGACCGGCTGGTTTCCAAAAAATTGTTTCTCTAGCTCCTGAAGTTCTATAAACCATGACCAAGATTCGAATCGGTGACCAAGTAATTATCAACGCAGGAAAAGACCGCGGTAATACCGGGACAGTCCTTAAGCTTGATCTCAAGCGCAATCGTGTGCAGGTCGAAGGTATCAATATGAAAACTCGACACATCAAAGGACGAGAAGGGCAACCAGGAGACAAGATTGAGTTCGCTTCAATGCTACACCTTTCAAATGTATCACTGATCGATCCAAAGTCTGGAAAGGCAACTCGTGTTGGTTATGAAACCAAAGATGGTGTCAAGACTCGTGTCGCTCGTAAATCAGGACAAGCTATCGTCAAATCAGTGGCCAAGAAAGCGGCTAAGCCAGCTAAAAAAGCTACGAAGAAAGATCCTAAAGTTATCGAAGCCTAATGAAATCAGCTCTATACGATCGTTATCAGAAAGAAATTGTTCCTAAACTTATGAAGGAGCTCGGACTTAAAAACCCAATGCAGGTTCCAAAGATCGACAAGATCTGTGTGAACGTGGGGATGGGTTCAGTACTCCAAAAATGGGGGACGAAAGATTTCTCATCTATTGAAGAAACAGTAACCAATATCACTGGGCAAAAGCCAGTCGTACGACGAGCACGGATGTCTGTGTCGAACTTCAAGCTTCGAGAAAACATGCCAGTAGGAATGTCAGTCACCCTTCGTGGAGAAGCGGCTTACAATTTCCTCGATAAAGTTATCAATGTCGTTTACCCGCGAGTGCGAGGGTTCCGAGGTGTAAAGCGCGCGATCTTTGATCGTGACGGAAACTGTTCATTTGGTTTTACCGAACATACGGTGTTTCCAGAGGTAGACGTTGACGATGTTCGTCGTGTGCACGGCGTGCAGGTTACGGTCGTAACCAATACCAAAGATCCAGCGCAGAGTGAAATGCTCATGGCTGAGTTTGGATTTCCTTTTAAGAAAAATAATAAAGAAGCAGCTCCAGTGGCTGCGTAAATATTAGCAAATTAGCAAATTAACTAACTAGCAAACTAAGAATATGGCTCGAAAAGCAATCGTACACAAATCTCAAAAATTCATGGAGCGTCATCTGCTCGCGAAGAAGGAAGGACGCAAAATCGCCTTCTCAACTCGAGCGTACAACCGTTGTAGTCTCTGTGGTCGTCCACGTGGCTTCATGCGAGATTTCGGCATCTGCCGATGTTGTTTCCGAGAGCTAGCCGAAAATGGCCAAATTCCAGGTGTTCGTAAGAGTAGCTGGTAAATCTAACAAAAAATTAACTGAGCTCTAAGCTCCTCTAACTAAATTACTATCCCATGGTTGATCCAATCTCAGACTTCTTGACTCGAATCCGCAATGCCCAAATGGCTGGGCTGCGAGAAGTAACCGTGCCTTACTCGGTTCTCAAAGACCAAATCGCACAAGTGATGAAGAAAAATAAATTCCTTGATGCGGTAACCGTTGATGAGTCAGGTAAATTTAAACAATTGGTACTCACGCTTCCGGAGAAATCACTTTCTCTCAAGCGTGTTTCAAAACCAGGTCAGCGAATCTACGCAGGATCAGATGATCTCCGAAAAGTCCTCAACGGACTCGGTATCGCTATCGTCTCTACTTCGAAAGGAGTGATGACTGGATACGAGGCTCGACATCAAGGTGTCGGCGGAGAAGTTCTCTGTGAAGTTTCATAAATTAATAACATTACTTATCTAAGTTCTACGCTCTAAGCTCTAACAAAATGTCACGAATTGGAAAAAAAGTTATCGTAATCCCAGAAGGCGTTGAAGTAAACGTCGGTGACGGGGTTGTAACCGTTAAAGGAAAACAGGGAGAACTTTCTCAGACCTTTGAATCTCAGTACGTTTCTATCAAACAAGAAGGTACAGAGCTAGTGGTCGAACGTGCCAATGACACAAAAGTAGCTCGATCACGACACGGTCTTTACCGGAGTCTTCTAGCCAACATGATTCAAGGGGTAACTGATGGCTTTGCCAAATCACTCGAAGTACGAGGGGTTGGTTACCGAGTGGCTCAAAAAGGACAAGATCTTGAGTTCAATCTCGGATACTCTCATCCTGTAACCTTTAATCTACCAGAAGGTATTAAAGTTACTTTTGACGAGAAGAATAACAACATCTTCACCCTTTCAGGGATGAATAAGCAACTGGTAGGTCAGGTCGCTGCTAATATCCGCGAGCTACGAAAACCAGAACCATACAAAGGAAAAGGAATCCGATATACAGATGAACACATCGTTCTCAAAGCTGGTAAATCTGCCGCTTCTGCTTAAACCATTTAAATACCATGAGTACTAAACAGCAAAAACTACAGGCCCGAAAACGACGAACCAATGTCAAAGCACGACTCTCTGGTCGTCCACGACTGCTTGTCTTCCGATCAAACCGTGCGATTTACGCACAAGTGATCGATGATGCAGCGGGTAAAGTCGTCTGTGGCGCTTCGAACCTCAAAGGTAAATCAGGGGTGGCGGGAGCTACGGAAGTCGGAAAGACCATTGCCGCTCAGGCCAAAAAAGCCAAGATCGAAGCTGTGAGTTTCGACCGTAACGGGCTCCGTTACCACGGACAGGTAAAAGCCCTGGCTGAAGCTGCTCGAGAAGCAGGACTCCAATTTTAAATACGAAATAAGAAGTATGAAGT
>JAHDBZ010000014.1:0-3261 GCA_020630245.1 Candidatus Altimarinota bacterium | reverse complement strand
TACTTACTACCAAACAATGACTGAAGAAAACACGGCTGTCGCAGAACCAAAAGAAGAAACTACGGCGACGCCAGCAGAAGCTGGTGCCACAGAAGATACTTCAAACGCTGGCGCTGGAGACGGTGCAAAAGCGACGGGTGATGCAAAAGGCGAAAAGAAAGAAGAAAAAAACGACAACCGTCGACAAGGTGGGGGTCGAGGGCCTCGACGCGGTCGAGGACGTGGTCGAAAACCACGAGAACCAAAAGAGTTTGAAGAAGCAATTCTCCAAATCGACCGAGTAACTCGTGTGACTAAAGGTGGTCGACAGCTTCGTTTCCGAGTCTCTGTAGTGATTGGAGATCAAAAAGGACGCGTTGGTTTCGGAATCGGAAAATCATCAGAAGTGATGACCGGTGTCCAAAAAGCTATCGCACACGCCAAACGAAACCTGATCAACGTACCAATCTACGAAGATACGATCCCACATGAGATCAGTGCAAAATTCAAATCAAGTAAAGTCTTACTCTTCCCGGCACCAGAAGGTAAAGGGGTGATTGCAGGCGGTGCTGTTCGTAAAGTACTCGAACTAGCCGGAGTCAAAAATGTGCTCTCTAAAATGCACGGTTCTCGTAACAAGCTCAATTCTGCTTACGCTACGATTCAAGCACTAGCGGCACTACAAAATCGAGCACCGCACAAATCAAAAGCTGATATGGACGCTGCCGCCGCTGAGAAGTCAGAAGCTGCCAAGAAAGAAGAACCAAAAGCTGAAGCTCCTAAAAAGAAGGCGCCAGCTAAAAAGAAAGCTGAATAATCTGTAAGGACAGGTCGCGACCTGTCCCTTCTAATTGTAAAATCATGAAACTAAACGACATCGCTCCCAAGATCAAAAAACCAGCGCGCAAACGACGTGGGCAGGGGAACGCTACCGGTAATGGTACCTACGGCGGTCGAGGTATGAACGGACAAAACGCCCGAGCAGGTGGAGGCGTTCGACACGGATTCGAAGGTGGACAAACGCCGCTTATCCAACGCATGCCAAAAAACCCTGGGTTCCGAAATCCAAACCGAGTTGAATCTCAAGTTGTAGACGTAGCGGACCTAGAAGCAATTTGTAAAGCCGGTGACAAAGTTGACCGCGCTTACCTAGTAAAAGCCGGAGCTATCCACGCTCGAAAAGGTCCAGCTAAGATCCTCGCTTCTGGTGAAATCACCAAGAAAGTGGCGATCCAAGCCGACGTTAAAGTTTCTAAAAGCGCCAAAGCCGCTATCGAAAAAGCGGGTGGAAGTGTGGCGGAAGCAGCCGAAGCGAAAGCTGAATAATTAAATCAACAAATTAACCCGCCATAGGCGGGCAAGTAAAGACCTCGCATAGCGGGGTTTTTTTTATAAATAAAACTTAATTGTTTTTTTTGTAAAAAGTGTTAAAAGTGTGTTGAAATGAAAAGGATTGAGACCGCGGAGACCTCCATTGAATTGCTAGAGAGAGTTCTGGCGGAAAAACAAAATATTTTTTTGAACTTGCTATCTCATCGGAAAGAACAGGTTGACTTGGGTAGCAATCAGGGCGAATCTTTTAAAGAATGGGAGCAGATGTTAAATGAAGGACTCACCCTTAGAGAGGTTAAAGCCAGCATGGATAAAAAATCTAAGCATTTGCCGTCACTCACTTATGCACAGAAATCTTCAAATCTAAATCCAAATCCATTGCCAGACTTAGATACTCTTATTAATTCTTCTGAACGTATTTGCGTTAAACTTAAGCCGTATGTCGCCAGAGCAAGTCGGGTTTCAAGCAGGAGGTTAAGAGATCTCTCACATTTTTATGTTAGTCAAGAGGAAGGATTTGAGGGAGAGCTAGACAGGGTTTCACAGCAGGCAGCTAATGCGATCTTGTCGCATCAGCCCTTAGATAATTATTCTCTCTTTTCTTTGTTTATCTATTTAGAAGGTTTGGCGGATGTTTTGTTCTCAGATTTTCCTGCGAGCAATAAAACAAAAGTGGCGGCCATAAATATGCTGCGTCGTGATTTTAAGATTTTAGTGTGGCAGTATATTTCCGAAATTTTATTGGAGAGGGAACAGTCTTGGTCGGCTTCTTCAGGTTTTAAAAAGGCATTCTCAAAGTTAAAGGTTTCTGTTTTGGGAAGTGTGTTAAGAGGTGGAAAGTTTGTTCAATCACCTCAAGTTTCAAGACAAGCGTTTGATGATTGCATTATGGAAATTTTGAAGATTCCCCGAGAAGATTTGAATCATGAGTCGGAGGTCGTGATGCAATCGTATTTAGTCTCATTAAAACAATTTACCGCAGAGCAAGATATAGGGCGAATATCCTTTGCTCTCTCTGGTTTCTCAGAAAATACTTCTTTTTTACAATTTCCTGACCTCACTAGTGGATTATCTGGTGAGCAAAGTCCAGATTGGGAAGATGTTAATTTTAATAGAGGGGTGTCTTCAGCTATGAGTACTATCAGAGACGGAGAAACAGGGCCTGTTGTTTTTTACATGTTTATTGAGCCAGCACCTTTGCAGAATTATGTGGCAGCTATTGGTTTGTTTATACATTTCACAGAAGAGCATTCAAAAGATCTGAAAATTGAGCAGGTAACCACCTATTCTTCGCCTTTCTCGCTTTCTGGAGAAGTGCAGAATCGCGCCGCTGTTAATTTTTACGTTACGAAAGAAGGAGAATTAGTTTCTTATGGTCATTCTGCACAGATTGTTAAGAACACAGTAGGGGGAGAAAAAGCCTATCAGGCTATAAAACAGTTAGTACAGCGAGAACTATCTCATTTTGTGCACGCTGAATATATGCAAAATTCTGAGAAAGATCCGAATGCTTCCGGCAAGCCAATGCCAGACATTCAAGGCCCAGCTAAAGGAAATCGTCGTTTAGGCCGTCAGCCCTCTAGTGGTGAGTCAGTCAGAGACTTTAATGGATTCCCTCCGCATGCTCGTATTTTACCAAAGGGCTATAGGCCTGGCCCGCAAGCCTACAAGAGAGCAAAAGATCAGAAAGCTGTTAAATTGCATGCTTACACTTTTGCGGATGAAGCCTGTCTAACAACGCCAACACAGGAGATAGACTTGGATGTGTCACTTGATTACTTTACGTTTCTTGATCGTTTAGAACAAATAGCATCAGAATATAAAGAACAAGGTTTTTTTGTGCGTTTCCAGACTTATGTTCGCGCCGCAGATAAGAAAAAGAAATAGCCTGGAAAAATTCCCCCAAAAAATCATTTGACACCCCTCCAGAGCTGTCTAAGATCGCCCAGC
>JAHDBZ010000013.1 GCA_020630245.1 Candidatus Altimarinota bacterium | reverse complement strand
CCAACTGCTCAGACGTAAAAGTCATCTGCTCGTAGGTCTCCATGTCCATAAATTCGTACTCTTCCCCTGTCGCATAGAGGAATTGCGCTCGCTTGTACCCGATGTTGGCTTCTTCGACTTTGTCTGATCCCTGGAAAGTTTTTTCCATGGTGTTACCGGTCAGCAGATTTTTGAGCTTGGTTTTCATGGTTCCCCCCTGACGAGCGGTTTTACTAAATTGATTCCACGTGACGAGATACGGTTGTCCGTCGATCTGAATTTTTTGTCCGGCTTTAATCTGTGCGAGTCCTAACATGGGTTGTTTAAAATTAATTTCGTGATCATTGTGGTGAAATTCCCAATAAACTCAAGGGGGAAGCCCTTCTCGTGTCTCGCTTTCTAGTGTCTCCCGCCTTGCGACTGTTCTCAAAATTTTTACCATACCCTCGATGGCCGATAAAAAGAACTCCTCCCCGCTCGAAGACCGCATCTTCGAACTCGAAGCCGCCCTTGAAGCCGCACAAACCGAGCTTGAAACCGCTAAGGACGGACAAGTCCGAGCTCTCGCTGATCTCGAAAACTTTCGTCGACGACAGACCGAGGAACAAGCGACTTGGCACAAACGCGCCGTGCTCGGTTTTTTCCAACGGATCATGCCCAACTTGCTTGAGCTTTCACTTGGAGCGGCCCACTCGATCGACGAAGCAGCCAAGTCGACAATTAATAAATTTTTTGCCGATCTGTCCAAACATGGGTTTAATAAGATCGAACCACAGCCCGGTGACTCTATCGACGCCGACCGGCACGAAGTGCTCATGGCCGAAGACGGAGAACCAGGAAAAGTCGTTCGCTGCCTCGAGTTGGGCTGGGAATATGACGGCCACGTCGTCGCTCCTGCCAAGATCTCCGGCACCCCTCAATAAAACCTCCAAGCATCTAACCCTCTCAACCCCTAACTGTTTTATACAATGCGTAACAAGAAAAATTTCAAAATCGTTGTCTGGATCGTACTCATCCTCTTCTTGGTCAGTACGGCCGCGCTATTTATTGCCTAAATTAAGGTTGATGGTTAACGGCGAATGATTAATAGTTCGCTCGTAAACCCATGAATCACCATTTGTCAGACACCACACACCAAAAACCAATGAAAATCGTCGTTGGCTTGTCTGGTGGAGTAGATTCGGCAGTAACAGCGAAGCTTTTGGTCGATCAAGGGCATGAAGTGATCGGAGTTTTTATGAAAAACTGGGACGACAAAGATGATGCTCACTGCCCGGCCGCGATTGATGCCATCGATGCCCGCCAGGTGGCTGATCAATTAGGCATTCCCTTTTATAGTCTAAATTTTGCTAAAGAGTACTGGGGAAGCGTCTTTGAGTACTTTTTGCAAGAACATCGCAAGTTTCGCACCCCCAACCCAGACATCCTGTGCAATAAATTCATAAAATTCGCCGCTTTTCTCGATGCAGCCGAAGAGTTGGGGGCGGAAAAGATCGCTACTGGTCACTATGCACGCAATTTTTACAATGAAGTTTCAGGTCTTTACGAACTCCAAACCCCCAAAGATGCCAACAAAGACCAAACCTACTTCCTGCACGCGCTCAACCAAGACCAGCTCAGCAAGGCTCTCTTTCCTCTGGCCGACTTAACCAAACCTGAAATCCGACAAATCGCAAAAGACAATGATTTCGTAAACGCTGAAAAAAAAGACTCCACCGGGATCTGTTTCGTCGGCGAACGCGACTACATGACCTTCCTCAAGAAATACCTCCATCAAACCCCGGGAGACATCATCACTGAGCAAGGCGACATCATTGGCCAACACATCGGCCTGAGCTTTTATACCCTGGGACAACGCAAAAATCTCAACATCGGCGGGGTGAAGGGGTATGAAGAGGCGCCCTGGTTCGTCCTTGCCAAAGACATCGACCAGAATCAGCTCCTCGTCTGCCAGGACAGCGATAACCCAAAGCTGTTTTCCGACGCACTAACCGTGTCTGACATTAACTGGATTGCCGGATCTTCCCCCCTTGATAAAGAGGGGCAAGGGGGGATTTCTCTTCTCGCCAAGATCCGCTACCGTCAGGAATCCCAAGCCTGCACCATCACCGAAACCAAACCCGGGATAACCCGGGTTACATTTGATGCCTCACAACGCGCTATCACGCCTGGACAATCCATCGTCTTCTATAGCCTAGACGGGAAGGTTTGTTTGGGGGGTGGGGAGATAAATGACGCTTCGCGAGGAACGAGCGACTAGTGGAATTTATCCCGGCGCAGGCCGGGATCTTCAATCTATTTATTACCTTGCAGATCTATAAAGATCTAAAACTGTTTGTTCTATGGCCGATGACACAGTCTGGCGAATTAATGGCGAGACCGCCCCCCTACTTTTTTCTTCCCAATTTATTCTCGTCCGCTGTCCCGCTCCACGATTTACAGTGCCGTGCCCAATAAAGTTTTCAGAATCCTTAGCGATAATCCTCATCAGCCTCTCTTGGTCGAGCGCTCCGTTGTCAAAAAGGCTGATTACAATTTTTTTAGAATTATTTGGTTGACGACGCACCACCACAGAGGCCTCTACAACCGCCCCAATTGCCTCTGCTGTACCAACTGTCTTTTCTGCGCCCCAAAGAGAAATACAGCCTTTAGAGAAATTTTTTTGCATCAATATATAAATAAAATATAATTACGGAAAAATCAAATCATTCCCGCGCATAATCCCGCGGTCCCGCCTGCGCCGTCGGATAGATCACGATGTGCTCAAGGTTTACGTGTGGCGGTTGTTCAAGGGCCCAGACAATCTGGGCGGCAATGTCGTCAGCGCTGAGCTCCTGATAACCGGCGTAGACCGCATCGGCTTTTTGCACGTCTCCCTTGAAACGAACTTTTGAGAAATTGGTGTTAACCGCCGCGGGCGCAATGTCGATCACGCGGACACCGGTGCCCATAAGATCAAAACGGAGCGTTTTAGAAATCGTTTTCACAAAGGCTTTCGTCGCACAATACACGTGTCCCTGCGGATAGGGTTCGATACCTGCGATGGAGGAAATATTAACCAACGTTCCCTGAGTTTCGATCAGTCGCTGCACGCCACGATGCGCGATGTGCGTGAAACCTCGGATGTTGGCATCGATCATGGTGAAAAGGTCTTCAAGTAGCGCATCTTGGAACTTATCTTTTCCCAGGCAACCGCCGGCATTATTGATAACGTTCCCAATCTTAAGGTCTTGAATTTGCGCGAAAAAGTCTTCCACGACAGCAGGATCCGTAACATCTACCGTGAAGAACTTCACATCTATTTCGTGCCTGGCCATAAACATTTGTTGTAGGCGTTCGAGCTTTGCAGTAGAGCGAGCGATTAGGATTAGGTCATGGCCTTTAGCAGCCAGGGTTTCAGCTGTCGCCTTTCCGATTCCGCTACTGGCGCCGGTGATAAGGGTGTACATGATAATTATTTTTAGGAAGTAAAAGTGTTACCGGATTCTCTCCAAGGTTTTTTGTCTTCTCAACTTCTCAGCTTCTCATCTGCCAGCTAGCTGGCTTTCACAAAACTGTCCGGAATTGGATGCGCATGCGCCATGTCCTTAATCTCGGCGCGGATACGATCTTTAACCGCTTGGTCATCTTTGTTTTTCATGGCTTCGATCATCAGTTCCGCTACGCGAGCACAATCGGCTTCTGTGAAACCTCGAGTGGTAATCGCTGGCGTTCCGAAACGAATCCCAGATGGATCAAACATGGTTCGTGGTTCATCGGCAATTGAGTTTTTGTTAAGCGTAATCCCAACTTCATCAAGCACATTCTCGGCCTCTTGACCGGTTACCCCGAGAGAACCGTAGACGTCGGCGAGTAGTAGGTGGTTATCCGTTCCGCCTCCGAGCAGTCGTACACCTTGATCGAGGAAAACTTTTTCCATCGCTTTAGCGTTTTTCAGGATCTGCTGACAGTAGTCTTTAAACTCTGGTTTTAGCGCTTCTCCAAAGGCCACGGCTCGGGCCGCTACCGCGTGCATGTGTGGACCACCCTGCAGTCCTGGGAAGATTGATTTGTCGATTTTTTTAGCTAGTTCTTCGCTGTCTCGGACCAAGATCATTCCCCCGCGTGGTCCACGCAGCGATTTATGTGTCGTTGTGGTGATAATGTCGAAACCATAATCAAACGGATTTTTGATCGCACCTCCGGCAATCAACCCAGCAATGTGGGCCATATCAGCCATGGTATAAGCCCCAACCTCTTTGGCAATGTCGACAAATTTTTGGTAATCAAGCTCTCGAGAGTAGGCCGAGAATCCACACAGGATGAGTTTTGGTTTTTCCTTGAGGGCTGTTTCTCGCAGTGCTTCGTAGTCAATTTCTCCAGTGTCTGGATCTTTCATCTTGTAACGAACGAAGTTGAAACTCTTGGTCACGTGCGTGACTGGATGACCGTGCGTCAAATGCCCACCGTGACTCAAGTCCATCCCGAGGATGGTATCACCAGCTTCGAGGATTCCGTAGTAAGCCCCAATGTTCGCTGGGGCTCCAGAGTGCGGCTGAACATTGGCGTATTTACAGTTAAAGAGTTTGCAGGCTCGGTCGATACAGAGTTGCTCAAGTTTGTCCGTGTATTGCTGCCCTCCGTAGTAACGTTTTCCTGGGTACCCTTCTGAGTATTTATTGGTAAAACAACTTCCTAGGGCTTCGTGAGTCGCTTTAGAGATATAATTTTCTGATGGGATCAATTCGAGACCATCGGCTTCGCGCTGTTCTTCGCCGCGAATCAGCTCGGCCACAGCCGGATCTTGGGCCTGGATAAATGGAATTGCTTGTGCAGTAGACATGTTGGTGGGTAGTAAATGGTGAATAGTGAATGGTTTTTCTGAAAAAAATCTAAGAAAGCTATTGGCCGAAAACCACAAACCAATAACTGTAAACTATTAAAGATCCTAGACTTCTTTCCGTCCTTTCCCAACTCGACGACCGTTGATACGTTTTTTCATTATTCGTCGTGGTGAAATTCGTTGTATTTTTTCTTCTTCTTTGTGGTTCCCGTTCGCTCTATATCGATAAAGCTCAGCACCGTAATCGCAATCGCCAAAAAGGTTCCGACTACAAGCAACGTCCAAACCGCATCCCAGATCGTTTCATCATCTAGGATATCCCAAACTCCCAGCAGCGTAATAACCGTCAATGGTATCAAAAGAACCAAAAAGAGGATTGCCAGATGCCGTTTGATATTGGGGTTCATGTGCACAGTAAATATAAGAATTATTTGGGTAAAAATCAAAAAAGAACTAAGTTATTGCCGCTATGCCCAAACGCGTCCGTACTCACGTCAATCCTCTCTCTATTACCCACGAATTTCACTTCGAGGGATTTGGCAATGATCGCCCGATCTTCGTCGACGTCGGGGCTTATAAGGGGGAATTCACTGAAGGCTTGCTAGCACAATTTCCGGACTGCAACTTTGTGGTGTTTGAGATCCGCCGACCAATTGCGGAGAAACTGAGAGAAAAATTTGCCGATCACGAAAACGTTGTGGTCTTTCATGGGGACGCCGGGCTCAATTTTCGCAACATCCTGGAACCGTGTATCGCGCAGGGAGCACAAATTAAAGAAATTTTTGTAAACTTCCCCGACCCGTGGTTTAAAGATCGCCACAAAAAACGCCGCTTTATCACAACGAAGTTTTTAAATTCATGTACCGACTGGCTACCAGCAGAAACTGAGTTTATATTCCAAACCGACCAGGAATTTTTATTTAACGAGACCAAAGAATATTTAGCGGAAACCCCGTACGAGATCACTGAAGAATTTAGCAAGCCTCCCTATGATCAAACCACTGACTGGGAAGACGCTAAGGTGGCAGAGGGAAAAGAAATTTGGCGAATGCGGTTTAAGCGATTGTGAATTGCACAATTCGAGGAAGATTTAAAATTGCTCGGCCGCTCCCTATCAAGAGGTCCTTCGTCGTTCGCCGACGGCAAGCCTCTCAGGATGACAGTGTATTATTTATAAATCAAAAAATGAATAAAGGCTGGGTCTCGTGGGCCCCAGCCTGCATGAATTCATATTTTAAAGGGGGTCCTGTGGGGGAAAGAATTTCCCCCGCACACTATCGTGCCACTCCTTCAAACCGACTGTCGCGGATAACTACGACTTTCACCTGTCCAGGGTACTGACAGTTGGCTTCGATCTTCTGAGCGATTTCGAGTGAAAGCTTTTCACTGTCGAGATCTGAGACTTCTTTGGAGTCTACAAACACGCGCATTTCCCGTCCGGCTTGGATAGCGAAGACTTTCTCTACGCCGTCGAACGAGCTGGCAATGGCTTCGAGTTCTTTGAGGCGCTTGATGTATTTATCGAGCGTTTCACGTCGTGCTCCAGGGCGAGAGGCCGAGATGGCATCGGCTGCTTGCAGGATACGTGCTTCGAGGGATTCGTAAGGGAAATCTTCGTGATGCGACTTCATGGCAATAACGACCGCTGGGTCGATCTGGAACTTCTCGAGGACTTCTTTTCCGATCACGGCATGTCCGCCTTCAACTTCATGAGAGACGGCCTTTCCGATGTCATGCAAAAGCCCAGCTTTTCGACAAACTTCTGGATCAGCACCTGGAAGATAATTCGCAATTCCTTCGGCTAGATAAGCCACCTCAATCGAATGTTGAAGAACATTTTGTCCGTAAGACGAACGGAAACGGAGTTTCCCCGTCATTTTGAGAATTGGCTCTGGTAACCCAGAAATTCCTAGTTCGATAGCGGCTTTTTGTCCGATATCGATAAGAGCTTTATCGCCCATTTCTTCGGCTTTTTGCACCGCTTCTTCGATCTTAGATGGATGGATTCGTCCGTCTTTAATGAGGTTCTCAAGCGCCATCTTGGCAATGAAACGACGGAATGGATCAAAACAAGAAATGGTAATCGTTCCTGGCGTGTCATCTACGATGAGATCGACACCCGTAAGCATTTCAAAGGCATTGATATTTCGTCCTTCTCGTCCGATGATTTTCCCTTTGATATCGTCAGAATCAATTTTTACGACCGAAACCGTGTGTTCTGCCGTAGCATTAGAAGCAAAACGTTGAATCGATTGGACGATAATATTTGAGGCTTCTTCGTCAGCCGCTTTTTCGAGCGTATCAACTTTCTTACGCATGATGTCAGCGAGATCTTTTTCGCACTGATCCTCGAGACGTTTAAAGAGCTCTGATTTGGCATCTTTGGTAGAGAGCTTGGCAATCTTGGCCAACTCTTCGTTTTGTGAATTGATCTTGTCATCAAGCTGTTTTCGCTTGTCTTCAAGTTCTCGCACGGATTTTTCGTATTCTTCGCGAGCTTTATCCGCTTTTTCGGCTTTTTGCTCAAGCTGTTCTTCACGACGAACGAGTCGTTCATCGGCTTGTTCTTGCATTTTGGACAAACGATCTCGGAGCTGTTGCTCCTCACGCTTGGCCCCTTCGCGTAAATCTTCAGCGAATTTTTTACCATCGGCGACGATTCGATCTGCTTCACTTTTAGCATTCGTCCGAATCTGCTGGGCTTGGTCTTTGGCGGTCTCTTCTAGGAGTTTGGTGCGTGGACGCACAAACAAATAAGACAACACCGAACCAAGCGCCACCCCGCCGAGCCCGAGGGCAATTATGATGAGGTTAGACATGGTCAGTTAAGTTTAGGAAAGTAATGATAGGCTTTCCCTTCTGACACCCTTCGCCCGCAGTTTTTCTGCGAGTTTTTTAGTAGCAAAATTGATTTGATTTTTTGTCTTTTGCCGCTCTGACAAAGGTCCGAACGACAAATCTATAATCTATAAGTGCATCAGAATGATAGCCTAAAATCACCCTATCCTCAGAGCTCAAAAAAGTAAAGTCGAAAGCCGTCAATTTTGTATTATGGGCGACCTCGTTGCTGACACGACTGGCAAGTCCCGAGAAATGCTAAGTGCACTTGTTTGAGACGAAAATGCTTTTCTTGTTTGAGTTGCTCAGCAATCGCCGACTGATAGTCAAGAAAGATCTCTTCAGCATTCCCGCAGTGCTCACAGATGAGGAAGTGATGCTGTTCATCATGATTATGGGGGTCACTACACCATTTCCACTTACCATTAAGCTCGTGGACCAGGCCAACGGCCTGCAATTTTTCGAGCACGCGGTAAATCGTGGTCACATCAAACCGTTTTTCCAGTGCCTCTTCCAACTCGTAAGCCGAAAGAAAGTGATGCGTGTGAGCGATTTTTTCCACGATAGATCTCACCGCCAAGGTCTGTCTCCAGCCGTGCTTTTTGAATTTTTGCAATACTGTTTCATGTATCATGTCTCTGGCATATTAGAAAATCTCTCGCCGCTGTCTAGCGTTGTCGAGCTCGCGATCTCGTGGTTTTAATATTATCTCCAAAAATCAACTAAATTTTCTCGGCAATAATTGTTAATTCTCCATTTTTAATTTTTAATTGCAGAGAAATGCTAACCTTCGACCAAGTCTCGCTGAAGCTGGGCGGACAAATCGTCCTCAAAAAACTCGATTTTCGCGTCATGCCCGGCGAGATGGTAGCCATCCTCGGAGCCTCTGGGGCTGGGAAGTCTTCGGTGTTTAAGTTGCTTACCGCCGAAAAACGACCGACCGAAGGCGATGTCTTGCTCGATAGTCTTTCCCTGCGTGATCTATCGGTTAACAGCGTCCAGGCCTACCGCCGTCAAATCGGCATCATCTTCCAAAACTACCGCCTTCTGCCGCAAAAAACGGCATTTGAAAATGTGGCCTTTGCTCTAGAAGTCTGCGGGAAATCTCACGAAATTGCTAAAAAAGTCCCGGAAGTACTGCAGCTGGTTGGGCTCAAGGGCAAAGAAGACAAATTTCCGCGCGAACTGTCTGGGGGAGAGCAGCAGCGCGTCTGTATCGCCCGCGCCCTAATCCATGACCCCAAGATCCTTATCGCCGATGAGGCTACCGGAAATCTGGACCCACTCAACTCTCGCGGTATTGCCGACCTTTTCGCGCAGATCAATAAAGAACGCGGCCTCACGATCCTCTTCGCCACCCACGATCCCGTCATGGTCGAGCGCCTGAGTCCTCGCGTCATCCGGCTGGAACAAGGCTCTATCGAGTTTGACCTTAAGCAGTGTTCTGTTGACCAGGCTTTTGTGGGGCTACTATAGACTTTACCGGCTTTTAGTGTTATAAAGCCTTTGCAATGATAGATTCTTTAAGCATCTCACAGCTAGAATACCTCAAAAAGGGAGCAGAAAGTCCCCAAGGAAAACTCCCACTTTTTGATGAAGATGGCAATCTTCATCACGCTAGTCTCGCTAAGGCCTGCCTACAGAAAGGCTTAATCGAAAGCTGGTTTGCCAGTCCCATGGCTCCCAACTGGAGGTTTTACAAAATCACGGAAGCTGGCCGCCAAGCCTTGACGGTCATCGCACAATAAAGTATCAAAACTATGTCGACTGAGTAGTTGACTCAGTTGAAACTGATATTTTAACCTGAGCTACTCCCGTTGACAGGAGTGGCTCTTTTATATGGAGGTGTTCTTATGAAGAACCCAAAAACGGCATTTTTTTTCTTCATCTTAATGACGATTCCCATGCTATCCCTAATTTTAGGTAACCAATTTAAATGGCCCTGGATGGCGGAATTCGGAGAGTGGATCTCCGGTGAAAATGGTCTTCGATTTTTTGTCATAACCGGAACCTGCTTATTGATAGGATTTGTTTTTGCGCTGTTCCCCAAGCGAATTGCCTGGGGAGGTCTACTAGTGACACTGGGCGTAGGAACGTTAATCGCAACAATCAAAACCCCGCAGTTGTTTGAAAACCCTGTCCTGATCATGTTGTCTCAACTATTTTGGTTGGGGAGTCTGTGGCTTGGTGGCATGATTCTTTGGAATGGATTTCCTCCTATCAAAGAAAATCCCTGGCCCTGGATACTAAGTACTGTTGGTCTGGGTTGTGTCTTTAAGGGAGTCAGCACCAACTATGAAGCTGGGGAGTTTTGGACCGGCTCCATTGCTCTAGCCTTATTAGCTGTCTCTCTACTAATGTCTTTATTTTTGGGAAATGAAGAAACGCCAAAGAGGGATCGCTCCTAAATCTCTAAGCCCCCCTGTCGACCTATGGCCGGCCGGGGGCAACTTCTAAATATCAAAAAAATCGGCTGTCATTCTGACGAACCGACTTGGCGGGGCGGAAGAACCTCTTCATATCATCACAAAGACCAATCTTTCCTTTGCAGATTAGGTTGCATTATGAGTCGATCCTTTTTGATATATTTCCAAGCCTTCGTTAATTTTAAAAAACATTAGAAGGCCCCGGAATAATATCCGGGGAACCGTTTTTATTTTAAAGTTCGTTGATCGGACGATCAGTTGTTTCGATGTTCTATTGCCCCATTTTCCAATTCTTTTACAATTGTTCTACATGCGTCACGCATTCCTCCACAAAAACTTCCGAGAACTCAATTTTGAGAAAAAAGCCGTGCTCATTAGTCACGTGCTTACGCTCATATTTTGTTGGTTTCCGTGGTTTGAAGCGTCCAAGGACTACATTCCGACCTTTAATTACAACGCTTTTTCAGGGCCGGGATTTTTGATCGGGACTTTTGTATTTTTAATCTCACTGCTCGTAGTAGTTTATTTCCTAGATCGACTCTTTGAATCCGAACGCGTGAAGCTACCCATGTCAGAGAACAGCCTGTTTTTTGCCGCTGGGGCTTTGCAAATCCTGCTGATCGTGCTGGCCTGGTCAGTGCTGTTTTCGGTGGGGAGAGATTTCTCAGAAAGCGGTCTGCGGTTTGGCATTTTCCTGACTTTTGTTTCACAAGTCGCTGGACTAGTAGCTACTTTTCTCAACGCACAACTCGACCGCCAAACGCAAGCACGTGCCTTTTTCCGCGCCCCAGGTAATGATAACCAAGAAGAATAATGAAAAAATCACAAGCCGCCCAAGCCAATGACTCCTTTCTGCACGAGTTCCAACTCGAAGGAAAGGCAAGTGGTAAAATAGCTCTTGGAGACTGGGAAAAAGCCCTCGACGAGCTAACCAAGATACGAGTTGATGAAGCCAGTGAGGCTCTCAAGGCAACCGATCCTGGTGACTGGCCAACCGTTCGCATGGCGACGTATTGTCACGATTGTCGCTTGGTCGTAGCGCCGGAACTCAAAACCTTTGGCAAGCGTACGCGCCCAGTTTGTGGTCTGTGTGGTAGTAAAAAGATCAGCAGCGGCCGCGAAGAAGCCCTCAAAGATTTCTACCACCTAGACGAAGAAACGGAAGCCAAAAATCGAGCGGCTGCCGAAGCCCGCCCCAAGCGAGAGTGGAAACCAAAAGCTCGCCACGGCGGAAAGGGCGGTGGTGGCAATCGCCGTCGACGCAACCGACGTCCGCGGAAGAAAGAATAATTCCAGTTTGAGGTGAGAAGACTGAAGTGAGAAGTGCTACATACCACGTGCCACATACCACATTGCACTAACACCTGTATACACACAAAACCAAGTCTACAACTGCACTTTTAGACTTTTTTATACATTTTTGTTGTCAAAATTATACGAAGTGTATACTCTTGTATGCGATGACTATTTTAGACCTCGACAACAAAGAGCTCGAAGCGGTAAAACATCTCCGCAATGGCCTCAATCAGCACGGACGCATGCTATCGGTTCGCGAGCTGATGTGTGCTATGGAGTATCGTTCGCCACGATCGGCATCACTGTTGCTTGAAAAGCTTGCCGACAAAGGCGTGATTACCAAGCGTGAAAATGGCAAGTACCAATTCAATGATCTCAGCGAAGAAACCAGCACCGTCGCCAGCACGGTAGAAGTGCCACTAATTGGTACGACCGCCTGCGGGGGGCCAATCTTCGCCGAAGAAAACGTCGAAGCTTACTACAAAATTAGTCACCAGATCGCACGTCCCAACAGCCAGTATTTTTTCCTGCGTGCCAGCGGCGACTCGATGAATTTAGCCGGGATACAAGATGGCGATTTGGTCTTAATCCGTCAGCAAAGCACCGCTAAAAACGGCGATCTCGTGGTAGCGCTTATCGACGACAGTACGACTATCAAAGAGTTCCAGCGGGAAAACATGATGATAATATTAAGACCTCGTTCGACAAATCCTGTCCATACACCGATAATCCTGACTCAGAATTTTCAGATTCAGGGAGTGGTCGTGCAATCCTTTTCCAACCTATAAATTACAAAATATCCAGCGCCTTAGCGTAGAAATTTAACCTTAAACTCTATCAATTAACCAAAATAAATCATGAGCAAGAAAGACAACCAATCCGCGAAACAAGCCGCCCTGCAAGCAGCCCTCAGCAAAATCGAAAAAGACTTTGGGAAAGGCGCCGTTATGAAAATGGGCGAACAGGAACACGTTAAAATCGAAACCGTTAGTTCTGGCGCTATCTCTCTCGACATGGCTCTCGGTGGTGGATATCCAAAAGGACGAATCATCGAGATCTACGGACCGGAGAGCTCAGGGAAAACGACGCTTTGTCTGCACGCCGCGGCAGAATTTCAGAAAGCCGGCGGCACCGTTGCCTTCATCGATGCCGAGCACGCTCTAGACCCAGACTATGCCGAAAAAGTCGGTGTGAATACCGATGAACTCCTACTTTCTCAACCAGACTCTGGGGAACAAGCCCTCGATATTACTGAGGCCCTCGTGCGTTCTGGGGGGGTAGATCTGATCATCGTTGACTCCGTAGCCGCTCTGACGCCACGCGCTGAAATCGAAGGCGACATGGGGGACAGTCACATGGGTCTGCAAGCTCGCCTCATGAGCCAGGCGCTTAGAAAATTAACTTCTACTGCCAGCAAAATGGGAACCACCATCATCTTTATCAATCAAATCCGCATGAAGATCGGTGTGATGTTTGGAAATCCAGAGACTACTACTGGAGGGAATGCCCTAAAATTTTACTCTTCAGTGAGAGTTGAAGTTCGAAAGGGCGGGAAGCTCGAAACCGGTACTGGCGATGACAAACTCGCCCACGGAAACCAAATGCGCATCAAGATCGTTAAAAATAAAGTCGCTCCACCGTTCCGAACAGCCTTGGTCGACATCGTCTTCAACGAAGGGATTTCCCGAATGGCTGACCTGCTCGAAACCGCCGTCAAGCTCGAAATTGTGACCAAGGCCGGCGCTTTCTACAGCTATCTCAATACCAAGCTCGGCCAAGGAAAGGTCAAAGCCGTTGATTTCCTTAAAGCCAATCCCGATCTCGCCGCCGAGATCGAAGGCTTGGTTCGTGAAAAAGCCGCGCTCTAAGCTTCCCCTCTTCTCTCTTCCAAACTTCTCATCCAATAAAAATCATGAACAACCTATTACCACTCTTCAATACTCAGCAAATAGATGCTGAACTTCAGCAGGATCGTCTCGCCAAAAATCTACGCCGCCCTCTCGGCTACATTTACAAAGCCCCTGGTTCTCGCGCCCGCAACTATATCCCACAGCGCTACGCTTTGTGAGATCGTCGCTGCCACCAGCACAATCCTTCGTTAAATAAAAAGGCGAAGGTACTGAGCCGAAAGGCCCACCAGGCCGTGGGAATTGCCTCTGGATTCATGAGGCAATACTGAACTGCTAAAGTGGCAACTCCCGCCACCGAAGCCACCACAAAAGCACTTAGACCTCCTCGCCAAAATAATTTGGTGGGGAGTTTTTTCTTGAGTGTTTGATAGCTCGACATCCAAAAATTCCCCAACATAAAACTATAAATCAGCTGTCCACAGAGCGCCACCGCATACATATCAAAAGGGTGTACGCGGTTCTCATAAACCAAAAGCGCTCCCATCGTCAGAGCTCCCAGCAAAGACTTAAACGCATTCCCCTTGTCTACAAACTCTTTCCAAAAAATCGACATATCGCGGGACAACTTAGCGCAGATTGGTCTAGAATAGAAGCGAACATGAAACATTTCTGGAAAAAACCGGTTTCGGCACTTTCAATTATTTTATTACTGCAGACCTCTCTAATTTCTCCTGTGCAAGCCGCTCCCAGCATAAGTTTTTGGCAATTTTTGTCGGCCAATATTTTTGGATTTTCTGTCGAAGGGCCTCCCGAAGGACTTTTTCTCGATTGGGAGGCTTCGTTTCCTGAAAACGCCACCAACATAGCTTTTCAAAACTCTGAAGGACTCGTGGCAACTATAAAAGCCCTCGAATCAGGGCTGCGCACCACGGCGGAAGAAGCTGGTGAGACCGAAGAAGGTGCTATTGTCGCTATGTTTGCCGGTATTTATCTCGGCTTCCTCGAGGGGTTGGTAGAAAATGCATCTCGCGTTTACGCGGCTGAAATACATCTGCAGTATGACCCGGAAGCTTTGCAGGATTTTATGAAGCTCTACGAAAGCTCGGTTCGCTCGCTAAATGATCCCAGCCAAGTGCCTGATTTTGGCGCCCTTGGGATTTGTGGGGCTCTCACGCTTGAAGCCGAGGCTCCGATTATTGACCGCGTAGCCAAAGAACTTCAGTCCAGCTGGAAAGACGGAGATGTGAGCTTTTCGGTAACAAAAGAAGCTGAATATCTGCGAGTTTCAAGTGGTTGTGAGGGTGAAATTCCTTCATTACTCGATGATCTGCCAGCCGAAGTAAATCTCGTCGCCTACCAGTCTGGATTTGATTACGATGCCTTTTTCGAACTCGCCGCCAGCACCGAAAATCGAATTGAAAATATTGAACTGGATGACCTCGGTGGCGAAGAAGATTTTCCGGGATTTAATGAACCGACCGAACCACAAACTCGTGGTGAACCAGGCAAGGCTACCGAAAAAATCATGGAATTTTATGATCAACTCCGTGATATCAATGCCCAGCAGGTCGCAGAAGACATGACCGCAGGCGCTTACCTGCTGTCACTCACGCCAGGCGGACACAAGATCCAAACTGTAGCCAGTCTTAACACCCCGGAAAAAGCCACTCTGCTCAAGCGCTACTGGGCTGGGAAAGAGCTAAAAACTCCTTTCTTTATGAATCAAAAGGCTGGCTATGATTCTAAGCTGCTCGAGTTTTCTGGTGAAGACCGGGAATACGTCTTCTTCGAAGAAAAATTTGATCGTCTCGATTGGACCCACTGGTATGGACAGCTAAGCGAAATTTCCACGACACTGCTTCCACTCATAGCAACGCTCGGAACCATCGGGATGACGAGTCTGGGATCGTTAGATCAGGTGCCAGAAGTTTCAAAAGCAGAAATGGCCAATGCCAAAAACAAAGTCATGCAACTCCAGACATTGCTAATGGTCGAACAACTCGAAGATGAAACCTTTGCGCCAACGAGCAAAGAAGATATTGAATTTTTGGCTCTCGAGAACGGGCTCTCAATGCCGTACGACGATGAGGTCTGTGTCTATTACGTACGATCGTTGTCTCAGCCATCAGAGTTTGCCGTGTTTACCAATATTGACCCAGTTTTTGTCCGAGGAACCGACAAAATGGCCGGCGCTATCGCTAAAATTTTTACGGAACGAGAACTCACCTGTGAAACACCAAAAATTAAAGGTACCGTTCTCCTCAATCTTTCTCAATAATCTAAACCCACCACCAACATGTTTACCGTTGCTGACCTTGCCTACGCTTACGACGCTCTCGAACCACACTTCGATGCGCGCACCATGGAAATCCATCACTCAAAACACCACAAAGGCTACGCTGCTAAGGCGAATGCCGCGCTGGAAGGAACCGAGTGGGCTGACCAAGCCCCGTGTGAAATCCTGCGCAACCTAGACAAACTGCCAGAATCTCTGCGCACCGCGGCTCAAAACAATGTCGGCGGTTTCTGTAATCACAACTTCTTCTGGGCAATTATTACGCCTGGTGGCGCTTCTGCCCCGGTTGGAGATCTGGCGACGGCAATCGATGAAACCTTTGGTTCGCTTGAATCCATGCAGGAAGCATTCAACAAAGCCGCTGCCACGCGCTTTGGCTCTGGTTGGGCCTGGCTTGTGCTCGACGAAGATAAAAACCTCAAGGTCATCTCTACCGCCAACCAAGACTCTCCACTGTCTCTCGGTTATACGCGCGTCCTCGGCCTCGATGTCTGGGAACACGCTTACTACCTGCACTACCAAAACCGCCGCCCAGACTACATCACCGCTTTCTGGAATGTGGTTAATTGGGATCAGGCTGAGGCTTGGTATCAGGAGGGAGGAGTTTAGGAGAAATTCAAATTTAAAATTTTAAAATCCAAAACGTCCCCCTTGCAAGGGGGGATTAGGGGGGTTGCTATTGACTTTTCTAAAAATATGAATTAATAAGGTGATAAGTTTGCCGGTTTGGTAAGCGGGTAAATTTAAAATTTTAACCTGCCGCCTCGGGAAACTGGGGTGGCTCTTTTACGAAGTGGAGAGTTTTATGATCTACTACATTTTGGGTGTTACACTCACTGTGGCGATTGTAATTATCATTTTTACCATAATAAAAAAGATGGTTTCATGGGATAATTTCTATGGCGGACTCCTCGGGCTTTCTTTTGTTTTTTGGGGCCTAGGAGAATGCTTGCAAAAAGGGTTTTATCTCAACATTGAAAAAATAACTCTTTTTTGGGGGATTTTTGTGATGATGTTCGGATTCGCCTGCATAGACGAGTCTCTAGGAAGATTACGATTTCAAGAACGAATCGCAAAAAATCTGAAGAAAATACTTAAGAGAAAATCATGATTGCAGCAACTATAACTGGCGCACTGTTGGGCATTGTTTTTGTCCTGGTGTGCCTAAAGGCTCGTTCTTGGGCCTCAATCTGTATTGCGTTCAGCGCCGCTGTTCCTTTTGTTTTCTGGAACGAGTACGGTTGGACTTGGCAGCAAGTAATGGTTGTCGTTTTGACCTTCGGTTTAATCGATATCCTCGGTTGGGCCTTTTTTTTTCGAAACGAACCTCCAACTTCTTAAGCCCCTCTGTTCTCCCCCACAAAGTTTCCGATTCCGTCGGGCGCTGCGTGGGGGCTTTTTTAATATTCGTGTTTCTTCAGCTCATCAAGCTTCCCGGCTTTAATCAGTTCGAGCTCCTCCTCGGCATCTTTTTTGGACACCAGGTTGTGTCCATCGCTGTCATTATACTTAGCCGCTACTTTCCCATGTATGAGAGCTTCGTCTTCGGTTAATTGATTCTCCAGTCGGTGGAAAAGCACCTGACAAATACGTTCTCCTGGGTAGATGCGGATGACCTGTGAAGTGGTTTTATTGAGGATCGGAATCATCAAATGACCCGAGTAAAAAGTATCGATGATGCCCGTCAGGTCGACCGACAGCCCACGTCGATTGATCGAGCTCCGTGGATAGAGTACGCCCATCAGGTCTGGAGCTTTGAGCTCTACTTTTTCCAGGGTCGAAGCGATGATCGATTCGCCCGGCGCCAGGTCAAAAAACTGTCCCGGCTTAAGCTCTATCTTTTCAAAATTATCCCCAGCCGTTTCGGTTACATCAACCGTTAACACCTCACGTCCTCCGTCAGTCATCTTCCAAATCTTGGGCAGATAAAACACCGTCCCGAGACGCAGGTCCACCGCGTGAGGTTGATTTTGCCACTCATCCAAGCTTGGCTCGAAACACAGTTTTTGTGTGTCGATCAGTTCGCGAATCTCGTGTCGAGTTAGAATCATGAGAGGGTAGGTGGTGAGCAGTGAGCAGCAAGCAGTGGCCTTCGGCAGATGGGAATTATTTTATGACCTTATATCGGACCAAAACTAAGTTTTCATCAAGCGTTGTCAATTTTGCCAGTTCAAGATTGAGCTCAATATCTTCGTTAAACAAAGACATTCCTTCACCGAAAACTAACGGTGATATCGTCAGGATTAATTCATCGATCAGGCCCGCCTTAGCAAACAAAGTGTTTATCTGCGCCCCTCCACAAAGCATGACCTCTTGGAATCCTTCTCCTTCTAATTGATTCAAAAGTTCCTCTGGTGCTTTGTTGGTAAACTCGAGCTCTTGTATCTCGTGTTCTAGTGTTCTCGCGTCTGGATTTCTCGTCATGATCACATTCTTCCGCCCTGGTAGTGGCCGCCCGATGGTGTCATAGGTTTTACTTCCCATGATCATACAGCCAGATTCTTTGGTCCGCTGCATGAAGTATTTTTTATCTGCTTTCCCGGTCCAGTCGGGAAAATGATCGCTCGATTTGGCGATTTTTCCGTCCAGGGTGATGGCCATTAGCAAGGTGCATTTCATGGGCGATAACTATAGCAAAACTAAGCCGCTTCAGCCATTTCTTTTTCTGGCGTCGAGGAATCTGTTTGTTCCTCCAAGCTGTCTTCGGCTGCATAGAGTCTTTGCCTATCCTCTCCCCTAACGATCACGACATCTTGTATGCGCGCCACGAAGTCGTTTTGTAATCGTTCTGGGTGTATTCCGTTTCCGTCCCGTACCCAAGATCTTATATCGTGCTCACTAATAATTCTGCTTGTTGTTGTTCGAAGCTCCTGTGCTTGTTTTCGAGATATTTCAGCGTCATAAACTTGAGTCTCGGGCTTTGGGTTTCGTACTTTGTATTCATTAATTTCTCCCAATGCACTCAGAACCTTGCCAGTGAAAATCTTAATATCTTCTACGGCTTCGGCATCTGAAAGATTCTTAGAGGTATAAACCAGCGGTACATAGTCGGTGTGATAAGAAGCAGGAACAATTTCAATTCTTGGACGATCTTTCATAATTCATAAAAAAGTTAAAAACTAAAAAAATTGGTGTACGACCTGAGATGGCCATCAACCAAAACTACTAACCGTTAACTTTTCTACACTTCTTTGCGACCCTTTCCAGAGGGTCGTACATGCGCTCGTTTCCGTTGATTACCTGTAATCATTAGAGAACTATTTTCATTCTACCCAAACTTTCTTGTGGAGTATACTGTTTTTTTAATTGGTCAAAGATCTCTTCTACCAACCGCTCATCTCCATCTTCCGCGCGATCAAAAGCATTCTTTGGGCACACAAAAGGAATCGTAGCGTGCTCGATCGGTCGTTGCACGATCTCTTTGGCGTTGTCGAAGTGAATGTCATAGATATGCGCATTGGAGATCGAAACCGTTAGGAATCCAACCGGAACCTTTAATTTTTGCGCGATGAAATAAGCCTGCAATGCAAAGCCGGCCACATCGTGCGGATTCCCAAGCATCATATCGTTCGAACGAATCACCAAGTGCACGCAGAGTCGTCCACCAATTATCTGTACCGTGAAAGTGTACGGACAGGGAACATTTTTCTTCTTCGTACCTGAAGCCAGTCCGTCATCGGACGGATCCCACATCAAGATCACCCCGTGGCGTGAGGTCGGATCGTTTTGAAGCAGTTTGATCAAACCATCCATCTGGTCACGGCCAAAGTGTTTGCGCCAGCGGTAGCCATAAGCGGACTCAACACAGTTATTTTCCTCCGCAAAGTCATCCCAGATCTTGGTAAAGCGCTGCAAAAACGCCAAATTTCGATGTCCCATCAGGAACCAAACCTGCTCGGCGATAAATACTTTCAGCGGTATTTTTCGTAGCGTCAGTAGCGGAAATCCTTCACTCAGGTCAAACTTCATCGTCATTCCCGGCAGTGATTTGCACACGTGTCCGGTTCGTTGGTTTTCTTCCTCAAATCCATAGTCCAAAATCTCACGCAACATCTGCGCATACTGGACATCAAAGGCGTTAAGGGGTGGGTTTCCCATGTAGTGTAAAGTGTAATGGTTTTGCTTTTGGGATCAATATTTCTATGCTCGCTTGTGATGACCAAGGCTGCTTTCTCCGGTGACGAAATTATCAGCGATATCTTGCTCGATTTTGCAGAGGCTCAGGAAATAATGGCCAGTCATGGGATCGCCTGTGCGGGATGCCATATCAATCAGTACGAAACCCTGCGAGAGGGTGTCGTCGCGCATTACGACCAAGCAACTTTTGACCGAGTTTTGGCGGATCTAAACGAAGCCGCCGCCGACAGTGGCTTCACGCATCTCACTGGTGCTAAACCACCCATGCTAACCAAAGCAGCCAAAGCGAAGATCGATGAATTCCAGGCTTCTGACGACAAGCTCGGCTGGGGACTTAAGGTCGATGCCATGGACAACCTCGGCGAACCCAACTACTTCCTCGACTTCCAAAAAACCCCGGATCGGGGCGATCTCACGACCGAGTCTGAGGGGATTAAAATTTTCTACAGCCCAGAGTCCGCACGCTTCCTCCGCAACCGCCAGATAAATTACGTGGTGACGGACGAAGATGAGGGGTTTAGGTTTGAGATGGTGGGGGAGTAAATAGAAAAAGCCCCTCCTGGCTGCAAAACCAGGAAGGTGCTTATTAGGGGGTTCTTCTTAATGTTCTGACATTGTTGTAACGACTGGAAGAATGATAAAAATAAAGACAAATATTCCAACTACGAAATAAACAAGACCAAACATCCCTGAAATGGGGTGTAGGATTTGACTCTCTCTATTCATATCCCAAATAAAAATTATAAAGGGCGTAAAAAAAGATATTAAGAATCCAACCCTTATCATCAGTCCAATTATAAATTCTTTCCCTGGATCATTATACTCTCTGTTTATTACATTAATAGATTTTGATCTTTCTTCTATTTTTACTCCCAATACAAAAGTGAGAACAATACAAAAAATTGAAAAAGTAATATACATAAATATTCCTCACGAAAATTAAAAAGAGCTACCCCAATCTGAAGAGGTGCTCTAGTTTGATAAAATCAATTAGGTCGCACCATGCGACAAATGTGTTTAAATTTTTAATTAATTTAATAACATTTGTCAACCCCTTCACCATTCTCTATAAACCGTTTACCATTCTCCCGACGTATGAAAACCATCTTCCTCGCCGCCGGAACCTCAAGCCGCATGACCCCAATCAGTGATAAGAATTTCCTGCCTTTTTTGGGTAAACCACTGATCTACCATTTACTGAAAAACGCTCAAGAGGCCGGGTGTTATGATTTCGTGATTGTTGGAAACGAGGGCAATAAAGCGAAAATCGAAACCCTAAAGTCTCAAGAAGCTTTCCTCGAGACCGCAGAGATTGTGGTCCAAGGCGAAACACCAGGAATGGCGGGCGGGATCCTGGCCGCGCTAGAGGTGATCGGTGATGAGGAACCCATTCTCATCCTAAACGGAAACGACCACGTCCTTCCTACGGCTATTAAATCCGTTATCAATACTGGAGGCCAAAACGACGGGGCAATTCTTGGTCAGGTCCGCGATCAGTATTTTCCAGGAGGCTATCTCAATGTTGATGACAGCGGTAAGATTGAATCAATTATAGAAAAACCCGGAGAAGGGAATGAACCATCTAACCTGGTAAATATCGTTATTCATTATATTGCGCGAGCGGGAGATCTAAAAAACTCTCTATCTGAAGCCAATTCACAAAACGATGATGTCTATGAAGTGGCGCTCGATCATTTATTTAAAACCAAAAATTTTCAAGCCGTCACCTACGAAGGTCCGTGGCAAGCGATTAAATACCCGTGGCATGTCCTGGATATGATGCGTTTATTTCTGGCCAACCAAGAAACTCTTATTAGTACTGAAGCGCAAATCAGCCAATCGGCGACGATTAAAGGAGAACGAGTAGTGATTGAAGCAGGCGCAAAAGTGTTTGAAAATGCGGTTATTTGCGGTCCTTGTTATATCGGTAAAGGTGCGATCGTTGGCAATGGAGCTCTAGTGCGACACGCGCACATCGGCGCTGGTTCCACAGTGGGATACAATACTGAAGTCGCCCGCAGTTGGTTGGGGTATAACGTTACCACACATATTGCTTACATCGGAGATTCTATCGTCGATGATGGAGTGAATTTTGGCGCTTACAGTTGTACGGCTAATCTTCGTCTCGACCAAAAAAGCGTTCGCGTAAATATTAAAGATGAAAAAGTAGACTCTAATTGTGAAAAATTAGGTTGTATCGTTGGTATGGGGGCACAAATTGGGGTCGGTGCGAAGCTTATGCCGGGTAGTAAAGTCGAACAAAATACCCACATTCGACCCAATGAAGTGTGGTTTTAGGTGTTGATAAATGTGATAAGTGGTATGTGGTATGTGATAAGTAAAATTCACAACTATTAATTTTTCCACATCTAAAACTTTGGTTTCCCACAAAGATTTCAACCACTTTTCCACAGGTTTATAAATTTTTAAACGTAAACAAAAAAGTCCGACAAACAAAGAATCAAACTCATTAATTTTAGATATCAATACCTCTTAAACGCATACCACGTACCACATACTACATAACACTAACACCTCTTCCACAATTTATCACTAATAAACTACTTTCTTTTAAATTTTAAAATCAATAATAAACATACTTAAAAACAAAAAATCTTGACAAGAATCATTTTCTCTCAAATCAACTTGACCAACCGCCTTTGGTATCTATATTCGCTCGGCTAAAAGCGTTTTTCTTAGTTCATTGACGAATGAATCAAATCAAAAAAATTAAAGACTTCGATGCGATCGCCCTATCCATAGCCTCGCCGGAGCAAATTTTGTCGTGGTCTCACGGTGAAGTTACCAAACCAGAAACGATTAATTATCGTACCCAAAGACCAGAACCAGATGGTCTCTTTTGCCAAAAGATTTTTGGCCCGGTGAAAAACTGGGAATGTGCTTGTGGAAAGTACAAACGAATCCGCTATAAAGGTATTACTTGTGAGCGTTGTGGTGTAGAAGTTACACGTTCTATCGTTCGTCGAGAGCGCATGGGACACATTAAACTTGCTGTTCCAGTGACGCATACTTGGTTCCTTCGTTCGACTCCTTCACGGATCGGACTTCTTTTAGATCTTTCTGTGAAACAACTCGAACAAGTGGTTTATTTTGCTTCTTATCTCGTAGTAGATGTAGATGAAGAAGAAAAAGAGCTTGCCCTTAAAGAGCTCGAAGAAGACTACCAAAAAATTCTCGGGAAAGCGAAGGAGGAAAATGATGCCGCTCTAAAAGCCGCTAAAACAGCTCTTAAAAAGAAGGAAATTAAGGAAAAAGATTTCACAGCGCTTGAAGAAGAACTCATCGCGAAACTCGAAGAAGTAAATACAAACTTCAAAATCGCTAAGGATGAACTCGTTTCTCTAGAACTTGGAAAAGTGCTTACAGAGACTGATTATCGAAATGTTTCGATGAAATTCGGACACGTTTTCCGAGCAGGTATCGGAGCGGATGCTATTCGAGAAGTAATTCAACAAATCGACCTCGAAAAATTTATCAAACAACTTGAAGAAGCTCTGAAAAAATCTTCAGGACAGAAACAGAAAAAACTTATCAAACGAATTAAACTCGCTTCATCACTGATGCGAGGTGGTATTAAACCAGAATGGATGGTGTTGACGGTGATCCCGGTTATCCCACCGGAGCTTCGTCCAATGGTACAACTCGATGGAGGTCGTTTTGCGACTTCTGATCTTAATGATCTCTACCGACGAGTGATCAATCGTAATGCTCGTCTCAAAAAACTTATCCAACTCGGAGCGCCAGAGATTATCTGTCGAAATGAAAAACGAATGCTTCAGGAAGCAGTTGATATTTTGATCTCAAACTCAGTGCGAAATTCTCGTTCTGGAGTGAGTCAAGTACAGCGTCGCCGACTGCGCAGTCTTTCGGATATGCTTAAAGGAAAACAAGGGCGTTTCCGACAAAATCTTCTCGGGAAACGAGTTGATTACTCGGGCCGTTCGGTGATCGTGGTAGGGCCAACACTTCAACTTCACGAGTGTGGTCTCCCAAAAAAGATCGCCCTAGAACTCTTTAAACCTTTTGTGATATCAAAACTCATCAACTTTGACTTCGCGCACAACGTTAAAAGTGCTGAGAAGTTGATTAAAGCCGGTGAAAAAATCGTTTGGGATATCCTTGATGAGGTAATTGAAGGGAAATATGTACTCCTAAATCGAGCACCTACCCTGCATCGTCTTGGTATTCAGGCTTTCCAACCACGACTTGTGGAAGGAAAAGCAATTCAATTACACCCTCTCGTTTGTCCAGCCTTCAATGCCGATTTCGATGGGGATCAAATGGCTGTGCATCTGCCACTTTCTGAAGATGCTCAACGCGAAGCTCGTGAAATTATCCGCTCAAGTAAAAACCTCCTCAAACCATCTGCCGGAGAGCCAATCGTAAATCCTTCACAGGATATGGTGCTTGGGTGTTACTTCCTGACACAAGCCTTTGATGGTAAACCAGGAGAAGGACGAGCCTTTGGTTCAGAGGATGCGGCTATTTCAGCTTTCGACGCTGGTCAAGTTCACCTGCAAGCCAAAGTAAAAATTCGAATCGATGGAGAAGTAAAAGACACAACGGTTGGTCGCGTAATTTTCAACCAAGCGCTGCCAGAAGACTTCCCATACCAAGATATTGCCTTTGGAAAAGGACCACTCAAAAAAGCCCTAAACGACATCTTCGTACAGTACGGAGACGAAGTAGCGGCTGGAGTGGCTGACAAGATCAAAGACCTTGGTTTTAAATACGCTACTATGTCTGGAGTTACGATTTCAGCTTTTGATATCAAATCTCCAGCCAACAAAGAAGAAATGGTCGAAAAGGCCAACGAAATCGTAAATCACATTAATCGACTATATCGTTACGGACTCATTACCGATGAAGAACGATACCTGCAAACGATCAAGATCTGGTCACGTGTCAAAGGCGACATTACGACTGAGATGATTAAAGAATACGACGAACAAAACGATATTTTCTACCAAATTGATTCTGGAGCCCGTGGTAACTGGGGACAAATTACTCAGATTGCCGGGATGAAAGGGCTCGTTGCCTCTCCGTCTGGTCGAACGATCGAACTTCCGATCCGATCAAACCTCAAAGAAGGGTTCTCGATCCTCGAATACTTCATCGCGACACATGGGGGACGTAAAGGTAAATCAGATACCGCCCTAAAAACAGCCGAAGCCGGGTACCTAACCCGTCGTCTCGTAGATTCGGTACAAGACATCGTGGTGCGCGAAGACGATTGTGGCGCTACTATTTTCAAAGAAATTACTCGCGAAAACTCAGACGCCCTCGGCGTGCCATTCGAAGAACGAGTGTACGGAGCTTTCGTTGCTGAAGACGTAAAAGAAGGTCGAAAGACGCTTCTCAAAGCCGGAACACTTATCGAAGACGATCAAATACAAGTCATCCGTGACAACCAAATCACTGCGATCAAAATCCGTTCGATCATGTACTGTCGAACCCTTGGTGGGGTATGTCGAAAATGTTACGGACACGATCTTGGGAACCAAAAAGAAGTCGAAATCGGAACGCCAGTCGGGATTATCGCCGCTCAATCGATCGGTGAACCAGGAACTCAGCTTACGATGCGTACTTTCCACATGGGAGGGGTGGCCACCGAAGGAGCTTCTATTACACAGGGTCTAACCCGAGTAGACGAACTCTTTGAGGCTCGTTCTCCAAAAAGCCCAGCCATCCTCGCTGAAATCAACGGGAAAGCGAAGGTCAAAAAAGGTAAAAACGACACAAAAATTCTTATCGAGGCCGAAAAAGCAGAAGAAGAAGTATACGAACTACCATTCGAATTCGAACCAGACTGTAAGAAAGGTGACGAAATCCGTGAAAAACAAATCATCGCTCGTAGTACAGAGACCAAATCAACGGTTAAATCTCGTACGGCTGGGAAAGTTAGCAAGATCGATGGAAACAAAATCTTCATCAAACAAAGCGAGGCCCAAAAGAAAACCTACACGGTTTCTCATCGAGCTACTCTACGCGTTAAAAACGGTGAAGAGGTAGAAAAAGGACAAGCGCTTACGTCAGGACACGTCGATCTACGACACCTAATGGAATTGACCAATGTCGAACGTGTTCAGGAATACATCCTCTACCAAGTGCAGTACATCTACGCTTCGCAAGGACAACACATTCACGAAAAACACATCGAGATCATCGCCAAACAAATGGCTTCGAAGGTTCGTATCATCGATGGAGGAGATTCAAACTTCCTTCCAGGAGAGGTCCGCGACGTGATCGAAGTCGAACTCGAAAATCAACGAATCTCAAAACTACGCAAGAAAACTCCACGCCCAGTGCAGTACGAACGACTGCTTCTTGGTCTCACACGAATATCTCTCTGGACCGATTCATGGCTCTCAGCCGCTTCGTTCCAGGAAACGATCCGCGTCCTCGTGGAAGCCTCTACGACTCGTAAGGTTGATACGCTTGACGGTCTAAAGGAAAACGTTATTATCGGCCGGCTTATCCCAGCGGGGAAGCATTTCCGCGATAAACCCTCTAAATAAAAGGCTTAACTCAATATTCTATCAGCCCGCCGCAGGCGCGCTACCAACTAAAAACTATCAGCTACTAGCTAAAACAACATGCCAACAATTAACCAACTGGTACGGAAAGGACGCAAAAAAAAGGTGACAAAATCCAATTCACCAGCGCTCCAACAAACCTTCAACACACTCAAAAACAAGACCGTTGATCTGGCCTGCCCACAAAAACGTGGAGTGTGTGTGAAAGTTACAACGACGACACCAAAGAAACCAAATTCGGCCCTTCGTAAAATCGCTCGTGTACGTCTCACTAATGGCTACGAAGTGAATGCCTACATCATGGGAGAAGGACACAACCTGCAAGAGCATTCGGTAGTGCTACTACGGGGTGGACGAGTAAAGGATCTGGTCGGAGTGCGATACCACGTAGTGCGTGGCTCACTTGATACTCAAGGAGTAGAAAATCGAAAACAAGGTCGTTCTCGATACGGAACCAAGAAGCCAAAAAATTAGTAATCAGTAATCAGTAATTGGTTAATGGTGAATAGTTTTGCCATTAACCATCAACTATAAACCATTAACCATTTATACCATGTCTGAAACAAAAGCAGCGGTCGCTGACACCGCCTCTGAAAAGCCAGCCAAAGACGCTCCAGCGAAAGCGGAAAAGTCTGAAAAAGCACCTAAAAAGGTAAAAAAGTACCAAAACCAGTTCTCACTACAAGACCCATTACAGGTTAAGTTCGTTAACTGTGTGATGAAAAACGGTAAGAAAACCGTGGCGCAAAAAATCCTCAAAGACACTTTCGCAGAAATGCACCGTCGTGGAGAAGAAGATCCACTTAAAACTTTTGAAAAAGCGATCAAGAACGCCACACCAACCATGGAAGTGCGCGGGAAACGTATCGGGGGAGCGGTTTACCAAATCCCAATCGAAGTTACGACTAAGCGGCAAGGAAGTCTCTCTACACGATGGATCCTCGAAGGAGCTCGCAAGAAAAAAGGACAACCAATGTTCAAACGTCTCGCCGCTGAACTCATGGACTGTGCTAGTGAAAACGGACACGCGTTCTCGAAACGTGAAGAAGCCCACCGCATGGCTCAAGCCAATAAAGCCTTTGCTCACCTGGCTCGATACTAGATC
>JAHDBZ010000012.1:6030-27386 GCA_020630245.1 Candidatus Altimarinota bacterium | reverse complement strand
TCTTTTTAATCCCGAAGATAAAAGTCCGAATCGTGTGCGAATTTGGCTGGAAAGGCAGATTTTTAAACGATTGATGACGCCGGAACAATGGCATTATTACAAATGGGAAACTCCCGAATATCTGGTTGAATATCAAAACCAGATAGCTGATTTTAATGCACGGATTTTGTCGCCGATAAGGATGATAGACTATCGAGCAGTTCCCGGTCTCAACCAGTAAGAATTGCCGGAGGCTTTAAGTTTTTTAACTCGGTATTTAGAACCGCTGTTTATGACGCAGCAGTTCTTTCCGGAGCTGTTATCTCATGGAGAGGGCTACGTTTATTATGGAGGGGTGCATCCGCTTCGATCTTCCAGAGCAAAGGACGTTTATGAGGCGCTCAAAGCCGCTCAATACCAGGAGTCAGAAGATTTCATTTTTGGTCCCACGGGGCAGGGCTTGCCGTCTTTAGATAAAAACTCTTTTTCTATTGAGGTACGCCACGATGTTACCGAACTAACGCGGCCATTTGCAGTTCGGATCGGCACCTTGCTCGACAGAGATAATTCGCTGCCACCTTACTATCAAAAATTACGCGGAAAAGAAGCTCTGAAGCTGGCCGTTGCTCGCAAAGCCAGTAATAGTCCGAATCTGTCGCTTGAGGCCGTAGTGGCGCGTGGCATGGAACAGCTGTCGGTCTATCATGAAATTGTGTGTCCGCCCGAGTCTTAGTCTTCCTCAACCAGCACCGCAATGTTTTGCTCGGCGACTTCTTTCTCGGGCATTGGCGATGGAGCGCCCAGCATCAGGTCTTGGGCTGATTGGTTTTTTGGGAAGGCGATGACTTCACGGATGTTTGGTTCGCCAGCAAAGAGCATTACGACTCGGTCGAGACCCATGGCACAACCACCATGTGGTGGACAACCGTATTCGAAGGCTTTGAGGATGTGACCGAACTTCATTTGGAGTTCGTCTTCTTCCATGCCGAGGGCTTTAAACATGCGGTGTTGGAGGGCTTGTTCGTGGATCCGGATGGACCCTCCTCCGAGCTCTACGCCATTGAGGACCACGTCATAGGCATGACTGCGCACTGACATCGGGTCACTTTCGAGTCGTTCCAGGTCTTCTGCGTACGGTCGAGTGAAGGGATGGTGAGCGGCCTGAATGCTGCCGTCTTCTTTTTGCTCAAACATCGGGAAATCTACGACCCAAAGGTAGGCAAAATCGTTTGGATCTTTGAGATCAAATTTGTCGCCGACCGCAAGTCGTACGACTCCGAGCGGTTCTACGGCTTGCAAAAATGGTCCGGCTCCGAAGAAGATTAGGTCGCCGTCTTTGGCGTTGGTTTTTTTGACTAAAGCTTCGATAAATTCTGGCTTAGAGTTTTTCATGACGGGACCACTGTCTTCGCCGACACGAACCCAGGCGAGTCCACCGGCACCATGCTTGCGAGCGATGTCGGTGAGTTCATCGATGTCTTTGCGAGACAGTTCAGCACCATTGGGAACATTCATGGCAAACAGACGTTCCGCGCCTTCAAAGACCCCGAACCCGCAACCTTCTTTTTCGGCCGTCATATCAGTAAATTCGAGTCCGAAACGCATATCGGGCTTATCCGAACCGTAGGTTTCCATGGCTTGTTGCCAGGTCATACGTTTGAACTTCCCGTTTTCGAGATACTTTTCCCAGTTTTTGTCCGGCGCGCACTGCTTCGTCAGGGCGTGAAAAGAGCCTTCAATCACCTCAATGACGTCTTCCTGGGTACAGAAACTCATTTCGATCTCGAACTGGGTGAACTCTGGTTGTCGGTCTCCGCGGAGATCCTCATCACGGAAACATCGGGCGATCTGAAAATAACGATCTACCCCTCCGACCATTAGGAGCTGCTTAAGCTGCTGTGGCGACTGCGGGAGGACGTAAAATTCGCCTGGATGGAGTCGTGATGGCACGAGGTATTCACGAGAACCTTCCGGGGTTCCTTTGACCATGATCGGTGTTTCGATCTCCAAGAATTTTTGGCTATCAAAGTATTCACGGATCACTCGTGTCATATCGTGACGGAGTTTGAGATTGCGCTGTAGTCTTTGATTTCTCAGATCGAGATATCGGTATTCGAGGCGAAGGTCTTCGCGGATGTCTTTCTCAAGACCGATTTCAAATGGTGGCGTCTTTGATTGGTTGAGGACATTGAGCTCTTCGACGATGATTTCGATGGCACCAGTGTCTAGTTTTGGATTTTCAAGCCCTTCTCCACGGAGTCGAACTTTTCCCGTAACCTGCAGCACCCACTCGGCACGGATATGTTCTGCCGCTTTGTGGGCTTCAGCATTGTGCGTCGGGTCGAAAACGACCTGAGTTATCCCATGAGCATCGCGTAGATCGATGAAGATGATTCCTCCGTGGTCACGGCGATTGTTGACCCAGCCAGACAGAGTAACGGTTTGGTCTTGGTCGGCAGCTCGAAGAGCGTTTAGGTGATGAGTGCGAAGCATGATGCAGATGAGTAGTTGAGTAGATGAGAAGCTGAGAAGCTATAACGGACAAATTGTGGGTTTTTGCAAAAAAAAGGCAAGACAACTAATTGGTTAATTCCACAATTGTGTAATGGCTTGATAATTTTTTGAAGAACGCCTAGCAAAGCAATAGGAGCAAGTGATTGATTAAAGTTAGATGAAGATTGGGTGAAGTTGACGGCTTGAGAGGTAAGGATAAATACCGGATAAATAGAGTCATGAAAAAACAACTAGAAACCGGCCTGGCAGGCGCGGCGTTAGCGGTGAGTGGATTTTTTGGTGGGCAATTGTCTTCTTCTGGTATTTCATCCCCCATCGTAGAATCAAAACCCGAGATCGTGATAGTTTCCCTCGAATCTCTTGTCGGAGATCAGCTCAAATTTGAAATATTTGGTCCAGGACGAGTGCTCTGGGGCGAAGGGAAAATGGTCGAAAACGACGGCTGGCACGAGATTCCTCTCGGGCAATTACCCAACGCCAATGATCTCGAATTTCGTCGTTATGCGTACGTAGCCAATGCCAAGACTGGTAAATTTTACCCCAGTACTTCCTATCCGGCCCGTGGGACAGCCGTACGTGACAGGCGCTTTTTCCAGACCAAGCAAGCGGCTATCGCGGCCGGGTTTATACCGACAAAGCTTGTTAAATAGCGAGTGTTTTGAAAAGTAGGTTGTTTTACTTGCGAGAATCTCAAATTCCGGTTGAATTGTGGTACCCATAATTTTGATCTTTTTTACATGTTTCAAGGAACCACCAACAAAGCTATTTTGCTTATTTCAGCCCTGCTTTTGGTAGGCGCTGTCTACTATGGTAATTTGCCACAAAAACTTATGACTTCACTTATTAATCCCATGCCAAACACCGTTACACTTCACACTACCGAGGGTGATATCACGCTCGATCTTTACGCCGACAAAACTCCTAAAACCGTTGAAAACTTCGTCGGACTCGCCGAGGCCGGCAAGTATGATGACACTATTTTTCACCGCGTAATTGAGGGCTTTATGATCCAGGGGGGAGATTATGAAAACTTTAATGGCACTGGCGGAAAAAGTATCTGGGGAGAAGAGTTCGAAGACGAATTTGCCGAAGGTCTAACCCACAAGCGTGGCGTTATTTCCATGGCCAATCGTGGACCCGCTACCAATGGTTCGCAGTTTTTTATCACGCATGCCCCGACTCCGTTCCTGGATGGTCGCCACACAATTTTTGGAGAGGTGACGGAAGGGCTGGACATAGTGGATGCTATTGCCACTACGGAAACCGGTGCTTTTGATAAGCCTGTTACGGATATTAAAATCACCAAAATTACTACTCGTTAATCCTCTGTTTTGATGTTTTGGCGCAAAAAAAAATCGAAGAAAAAAACCGTGAAAAACCTGTTCGCTTGGCGAGTAGGACTGAGTAAAACGCTTGGACTGGCTATTGGCCTTTTCTCGGCTGGATATATCCTCAACTATGTTCCAGACCTAGGTGGCTCAATCGCTTTGGGTTTGGTGCTGTGGTTTATTATTGAGGGGGCTTTTATCGGAATGGCTGGAGTGATGACGCACCATCCGGTGTGGCAATCTTGGCGTTTTCCAGCTTGGTTTCGAGGGCTTTGGATTGGTTTGATCATGCATTTAACATTGTTTTTGTTACTCCAGGATCAAGTCAATTGGAGCACGGTAGTGCCTGACTGGGTGACTTTTGCGCCACTGCGCGATCCGCTCATTTTAGTCATGATTGAGGGTGCATTGTTGGGCGCGTTGTGGGATAGTTTGATTACCGCTACAACGGGAGAAGGAAAGGCTCTCACAAAATCTCTAAAATCTTTGTAACAAAGCGCGTTTTGTTACGTTTGAGAGACTGCAACTATGACGCCCAAAGACCTAAAAACCGCTCTAAGATCTTTTTTCGCTCGCTATAAACGACCGGATCGAGATGTGCAGCTACGTCTCAAGGACGAAGCGATGGCGTCTTTTCGGGCCGCACAAAATCGACAGGCCTTACACCAGTGGGTCTTTTGGAGGCGAGCCAGTTTTGCCCTCATGATGGTCATGACGGTGACAGTGCTTGGTTTTTTTACTAGTACGTTTACTCCCAACAAGGTTAAGGCTGGCACCATCCTGGCAGAATATGGTCCGGTGGAGGTGATCCGCGGCGAAGAAAGTTTTTTGGTTCGTGATGAGGCAGATATCTTTGTCGGAGACCTTGTTCGAGTCGGAACACGCGGCGAAGCCAAACTCAATCTGCTCAACCAAGGTGTTAGCACTATCGAAGAGAAAACACACCTGATCGTTACCGATGTTGACGCACTTTTCATCGAAAAAGGACGATTGGCCAGCGAAGCATTCCGCGGCGTTGAGGTAGCGACTGATCGAGGCATGATCAGAACCACGCCAGGTGCACGCGTCTCCTTCGAAGTAAGTGAAACGGGTCAAACTAAAATCGTTCCAGAAAAAAATGTGGTAGAAGTCTTTGATCTGCACGACGGACAAGCATTACTTACTCAGGGAGAAGAGCTCACCTTGCACAGCGATACACAACTTTCGTTATTGCCAAGACCGAGCAGCGCGCTGCTTAATGAAGCACAAATTGAGGCACTTCAGGCCAAATTAGTTATTACTCGAACCAAGTTAATTGGTGCTATAGAAGCACAGTTAGCCGGGCGATTCCAGGATGCAGCGGATGAGTTTGTGTCAGCTGAGAATTCTTTTAAATCTCTTACACAAGTTCTACTGACATCACGACAGGTAGAGATCGCACGTCGTAAAAACGTCACTGAAATCGATGTCAGTCAGGTGTATGATCAGTTGAGTTCTCGTGTTAACCATGCGGGTATTTTGACAGAAGTGGCCAGCCTTACGGAGGCCTTTGCTTATTTTCAAAATCAAGCCTATCCATCTGGGGTAACAGTCGCTAATACGGGGGACAATAATCTGGATCGTTATTTGCTGCTTAAGCGCTTGGCAGATAGAGCAGGCGGGGCCGCTCAGATTGCATTTAATGATCTTGCATCTAAATATATTGTTAACTTTTTGCGACCGATTCAAGATCAGCCACTGTTGGCCGATCAAATCGCAATATTACAAGAAAAAATTTCAGTGCTGCCCGCAAACGCTGATACGTACTATTTCTTGCGTAGAGTTGGACAGAAGATGTCGCCTGACTTGAGAGCGGTTATGGATCAAGAGCTAACAACAAGATTTTAGTGGGCACCAAATTTGACTTTGCATCTTTAAATCGATAGGTTTTTTGAAAAATTTTTTACTTCCCATGACTTTTCCGCTTGGTCTCACTTTCGATGACGTACTTTTGGTTCCACAGTATTCAGAAATTCTGCCGAAATCGGTAAGCCTCAAGACTCGTTTTACCAAAAACATTGAACTCAACATACCATTTGTCTCCGCGGCGATGGATACGGTAACTGAAGACCAGATGGCCATTACTATGGCTTTGCACGGAGGGATTGGGGTGATTCACAAAAACTGTGATCCCGATACGCAGGCTCGTTTGGTGGAGCGGGTAAAGCGCTTTGAGAACGGCTTTATCCGGGAACCAATGGTTCTGGCTCCGGAAAACTCAATCCTAGATGTGATTGATATTCGAGAGCGTCATGGATTTAAAGCGGTACCGATTACGGCTGATGGAACGTTGGGATCAAAAGTCGTCGGACTTATTACTCGGAACGATTACCTCAAGCAACGCCACGGAGACCTCAAGGTGGCGGACCGCATGCGACCCGTTGAAAAACTTCTGACCGCGCAAGCACCGCTAGAGTTGAGCGAGGCCAATGACGTCCTAGAAGAGTCGAAGCACTCTAAGCTCCTAATCCTGAATCCAGACGGCACGCTCTACGCGCTGATGACGCGAAAGGATATTGAAAAGAATGAAGACTTTCCGATGGCAGCTAAAGACGCCGAAAAGCGACTGCTTGTAGCGGCAGCGGTTGGTCCAGCGGCCAATATGGAAGAACGGGTTGAAAAGTTAGTCAACGCGCACGTAGACGTCCTAGTGGTAGACACGGCTCATGGTCACTCTAAAGGGGTGATTGATACCGTTGCCTATATCAAAAAAAACTACCCGCACATCGATGTCATCGGCGGAAATATCGCCACGCCGGAAGCGGCGGAAGCGCTGATCAAGGCCGGGGCAGATGGAGTGAAGGTCGGAATCGGGCCTGGTTCGATCTGTACCACTCGTGTCGTAGCTGGGGTCGGAGTCCCACAACTGTCTGCGGTAATGAACGTAGCTGCATATTGTAACAAGAAAGGGGTCCCAGTTATTGCTGATGGTGGGGTGAAATACTCGGGAGATGCGGCTAAAGCCCTGGCTGGTGGTGCCAGCGTGGTGATGATAGGCTCTCTGCTCGCCGGAACAGAAGAATCTCCAGGAGAAATAATCTATGCGGGCGGAAAAACGTACAAGTACTATCGCGGTATGGGGTCTATTGCCGCCATGACGGCTGGGGGGAAAGAGCGCTACGCTCAGGCCAATGTAGCCAACGATAAACTGGTTCCGGAGGGAATCGAGGGGAAGGTGCTGCTCAAAGGGAAGGCCTCTTCAGAGCTATTCCAGCTTTGCGGCGGGATCCGAAGCTCCATGGGTTACTGTGGTTCTCCCGATATCGAAACCTATCGTGAGAAAGCCCAGTTTGTACAGATTACCGGAGCTGGACTACGGGAAAGTCACCCGCACGATGTCTCGATCCTCAAGGACGCACCGAACTACAGAGGGTAGATAGGTGTGAAGTTAGAAGTATGAAGTAAGAAGTTGCTTGAAAATTCTTGTGTTTTTTGTCTTCCGATCTATATAATGGGGAGAACATGAGAATTGATTATTTACAGAAAATACTCGCCCACGTCCGCAAAGGGCTGACCTGTCCACGTTGCCAGGAAGCTTTTGGTTCGCCAGAAGTAAATGTTCTCGCGATTGGAAAACAAAAGATTGAGCTAGCGGTTAATTGTCCTCATTGTGGCACGGCGGCTCGAATTTCAGCAGAAGTTGCTACTAAGAAGGTGGTGGGTCGCAAGCGATCTCGCAAAGAAAAATCAGAGACAGAGCACCAAGTTTCCGCACACGCTCATATTACGCCGGAGAATATTGCTGATTTGCGTCGTTCTATCTCACAGCTCTCATCCAGTGATATAGAGGATTTAAACACTGGAAAAGATTAAAATAAAATCTTTTCTATTTTTTGCAACAACAAACCACTCAAAAACCAACAATTCCTTGTAACGCTTATAGGGTCTTTTCGTTGTATTATGAGCCGACTCCGGAAGCGGCTTTAGCTTGACGCTGAAGCGGGTTTCTCTAGAGTTTGGCTGATGTACTCCGCCTGGATTTCCAGGGGAGCCATCTATGTCGCTCTTTCACTTGCTGCTCGGTCTGCACTCTGCGTGTGAACGCCATTGCGGGCTAGAAACAGAATTTTCTCATCGAGATATTCAATTTATCTATAGAGGTCAGTCGTCTTCGACTGATCACAAAACCCTAATTTTTTAATTTTTTTAGAACATGGAATTGCTTTCTAACATGAAAACAATCCTTGCATCTATGGCTCTTTCATTCGTAATGTTCGGAGGACTTGCTAACGCAGGTGTTGAAGACTTTACTGATGCTGCTGAAATCCCATCTTGGGCTGATGAAGCTATTGAAGAACTAATGGATCAAGGAGTTCTTGCTGGTAACGACGACGGTTCTTTTGCTCCAAACCGACAACTAAATCGGGCTGAAGTATCAAAGATTATCGTTCTTGCTACTGGTATTGACCTAGATACTACTGGTGGTCCACACTTCCCAGACGTTGAGTCTGGTGCGTGGTACTACGACTACATCGAAACGATGTACAACCAAGGATGGATTAATGGTTACCCAGACGGACTTTTCCGACCTGGTGTAGGTATTAACCGTGCTGAAATCGCTAAAATGGTGGTAAACGCCTTTGAGGTTGATCAAGACCTTTCTGGTGCTCCACACTTTGACGATGTTAACAGTTCAGACTGGTTCTACGGATTCGTAGAAACGGCTTACAACAATGGTTGTATGCGTGGTTACGGTGACGGGACTTTCGGTCCTGGAAACGCTGTAACTCGTGCTGAAACTGCGAAAATCGTTTATGACTGTCAACTTGTTGTCCTCGACAGCTTTGGTGGTCTAAGTGCTGGTACGCTTGAAGTGGTTCTTTCACCACTTACACCACGTGGGACTAACATCCCATTCAACGCGACATCTGTTCCTTTCACTACGGTTGAAATGACTGCCTCTGATGACGCTGACGTTGAGATTGCTTCTCTTGCTTTCACTCGTCTCGGTCTTGGGGACAATGATGATTTCGACAACGTATGGCTTGAAATCGACGGATTCAAAGTTGGTAACGACAAATCAGTAAACAATGACGATGTTGTTGAACTACGTTTCAACCCACCAATCGTTGTTCCAGCTGGTCAAACTATCGTTGCTGATCTCGTTGCTTCTATGGAAGTAGGGACGATCCAAAATGATGATGATCGTGTAAATACTGGTCACCACAACCGATTCGCTCTTGTTTCGGCTGCTGACATCGTTTCTTCTGCCGCTAACGTAGTTGGTGGTTTCCCGGTTGAAGGGGAAGAAATGGAAATCGCAGATTACGAAGTATCTCAAGTTGAGTTCTCTCGACTTGGAGCTGATTCTACGGTTAACGTTGGTGACTCTTTCGTTGAAATCGGTAAATTCCGACTTCTCAACGAGTCTAACTCAAATAAAGACGTTGAATTCCGAGCTATCACATTCAAAAATGATGGTACGGCTGAACTAGAAGACGTTCTCGAAAACGTAGCTCTTTACGTTTCTGGTGAACAAGTTTCTGCTGAAACTATCATGGACGGTGACTACGTTACTTTCCGACTTGATGATGGTGTTCGAGGTGGATACGTTCTTGAAGACGGTGACTCTAAAATCTTCTCTATGCGTGCAGACATCGTTTCTGCCGAAGATGGTGATGTTATCAACTTCAAAGTAGACAACTTCGAAGATGTTGTCGGTGTTGAAATCGGTACAGCCTTCGGTGTTAAAGCCGTTTCTGGCGACTCTAGCGGTCTAGACCTAGACTCTAGTGCTGGAACTAGCTCTACTAACTCAACTAGTTGTTCTGACGAAGATGCAGAAGATGATTGTGCACGTCTACGTGCTTACGCAATCGACGCTGGAGACCTAAACATCTCTCGCGATCCTTCTTCACTTGGTAACCAAGAGTACGCTCCTGGTTCTAACGATGTTGTCTTCATGACAGCTCGTCTTGTTGCTGATCAACCAATCATCGTTGATGGTGTAAAACTAAAACTTGCCGACAGTACTAACGTTGCAGATCTTGCAGCTCTAAATGAGTACTTCGACAATTTCCGTCTTTACCTCAATGATCGACTTGTTGACTCTGAAAACGACTTCTCAGGTACAAGCCTAGCTGACGCTCACCTTGATTTCGGTACTACATTCGAAATCGCTGGTACTTCAGTGCTTAAACTCGTTGGTAACGTTGAAGACGACGCTCCAACTGGTTCTGCTGTGAAACTCGTTCTCAACAACGATTGTTTCGATTCTCCAGAATACATCTCTACTGGTGACCAAGTTAACGCGGATGAAATCGTAGGTTCTGCTCTTGCTTCTTTTGTAGAAGTTGAAGAATCTCGACTTACTATTACTCGTACAGATGGTCTTGCTAAAGGTGACAACATTGTTGCCGGTGTAGACGATGTTACATTCCTAGAATTCGTTCTAGACAATAATGATTCAGGTGACGTTAACGTTACTTCTATCTCTGTTCAGGCTGCTGGTACTGGTGCCGGTGAGACTTACCAAAACTACACGGCTGCGATCTTCGTAGATGGTGTACAACAAGGTTCGGCTCGAAACCTAGAACCAAACGGAACGGTTACTTTCAATGATCTTTCAGTGACAGTGCCTTCTGCTACTCAGAAACCATTCGAAATCGTAGTTGATACACTCGAATCTTCTGCTAATTCTGTCCTTGCTAACACGACTACACTTTCTGGTGGAGACGCTGTGAGCGTGGTTGGAACAATCATTAGTGGTACATCAGCTGTTGCTGAACAAGTAGACACTCTTACTATCGTTGATGGTGATGGTGGCGTTGAGCAAGTAGACACTCTTACTGTCGTAGACGGTGATGCCGGTGTTGCTCAAGTTGATGATGTTACAGCTATTGCTGGAGACGCTTCTGATACATTCTCTGTACAAGTTGGAGACATGGCTGCTGCTGTAGTCGTTCCATTCAACACAGACGCTATCACTACTGCTGCTGACATCGTTGCTGCTATTACAGCTACTGATGCTACAGCTGTTGATAACGGAGATGGTACAATTACTATCACCGCTAACGTACTTGGTACTGCTGGTGCCTTCACAACGGTTGTTACTCCTACCGAAGGAGACGTTGCTGCTGCTGCTACTGTTACTGTCGTTACTCCTGCTGCTGCAGGTACACAACAAGTAGACACTATTTCAGCTCTTGCAGGGGACGCTTCTGATACATTTGATGTACAAGTTGGAGACATGGCTGCTGCCGTGACTGTTGCTTGGGATACCGATGCGGCTACCACAGCTACTGCTATTGCTGCTGCTATTACAGCTACTGATGTTACAGTGGCTGATGATGGACTTGGTACGATCACTATTACTGAGATCGACAATACAGGTGTTGGGTTCACAACAGTTGTTACTCCTGCTGATGGGAACGTTGTTGCTGCCGCTACGGTAGCCACTACGGTTGCTGCTGTTGATGGAGACACCTTCGACGTACAAGTTGGAGACATGGCTGCTGCCGTGACTGTTCCATTCAACACAGACGCTATCACTACTGCTGCTGACATCGTTGCTGCTCTAACAGCGACTGACGTTACAGCCGTTGATAACGGTGACGGTACAATTACTCTCACTGCTTCAACTGGTGGAGTTGCTGTTACTAACGTTTGTACTCCAACTGACAATACCGCTGCTCCGACAGCTGATTGTACAGTGGTTAACGTTACTGCTGCTGCCGCTGGAGACACCTTCGACGTACAAGTTGGAGACATGGCTGCTGCCGTGACTGTTCCATTCAACACAGACGCTATCACTACTGCTGCTGACATCGTTGCTGCTCTAACAGCGACTGACGTTACAGCCGTTGATAACGGTGACGGTACAATTACTCTCACTGCTTCAACTGGTGGAGTTGCTGTTACTAACGTTTGTACTCCAACTGACAATGCCGCTGCTCCGACAGCTGATTGTACAGTGGTTAACGTTACTGCCGCTTCTGGTGGTGGTGCTATCAACAATGCTTCTGCTCTTGCAGGTAGCACATTGATTACTCTCACTGGAGGAGCTGTTACCCCTGTTGACCTAGCTGACGGGCAAGAAATTGTTATCTCTACAACTGGTAGCATCGCTGTTACTGGTGCTGAGATCCGAACAGTTTCAGGATTTACGCCTGCTGGTTCTAGCTCAATTTCTGTGACTCAACCATTCTTCCAAACTCATATCAATGAGGTTGTAGCTCTCGTAAATAGTCAGTACCCAATCGGTTCTGATGAATTCTCCCTAGTGTCTACTGCAAACATTGCTATTGGAGACGAACTGCTTATTGACGGTACTTACACATGTGTAGTTACTGCCATTAACACAACAACAAACGTTGTTACATGTGCTACGCCTACTACGGCGGTTCTCGCTACTGGTACTCCAGTACTCGAGGCTTCAAGTAATGACACTATCGCCTTCTTCGTTACAGCGGTTGACGCTGACAATATCGAAAATGGTCAAAACGTAGACGTTTACGAAAGTAACGTTCTACTCGGTACTGGAAACTCTGGTGATGTTGCTGGAGACTTCACAGGTGACTGTGAAGGTGGTACTGGAAACAACTACCTATGTGGTGTTTGTTTCGACCTCGTAAGCTCTGGTACTCTTACTATTGCTGATGGGGCTCAAATCGAAAACGACACGAACATCATCGTGGCTGGTGCTACGGATGTAGAAGTGTACGAAATTCGACTTTCTGCTGCCAACGATGACGTAGAAGTCACTGACCTCTACCTCACAAACACTGGTACTGCAGATGCTGGTCGAGCTACTTTCAAACTTTACGATGAAGCAGGAACTCTCCTTGCTACTGAAAGCTTGACTGGTTCAGACCTACACTTCGAACTTGGAAATACTTCACGTATTCGAGTTCCAAAAGATGGTACGACAACTGTAACTGTTGCCGTTGATGCCAACAGCATCACACAAGGTAACCAAACAGGTCAAACTGTCGACCTAGCCTTCGTTACGGCTACTGAAGAAAACGGTGTTGAAGCTGTTACTTCAGCTACTGGTGCTGACCTAACGGCAGCGTCTGTTTCAAACGGAGCTGTTTCGAGCGAGACTTACGTCATCTACCGAACTATGCTCACGTTTGCTAACATGCCTGCTCCTACGTACGAACCAGGTGTTGCAGAAGCCGGTCTATACCGATTCTCTGTTTCAAATGACGCAGCTTACGAAGGTATCCTTGAACAGATCACGTTGAACATCGCCGAATCTACGGGTGTTACCCTTGGTGCCGGTGGTTACCAACTAGTACGTTACTCTAGTAGCGCTTACTCTGGAACAGGAACTGTTGTAGGAACGGCTCCAGCCGGATCTACAGCTGTCTTTGCTGGTCTCAGTGAAGATATTGATGGTACTGTTTACTACGAACTCCAAGACATTTCTGGATTCGCTGACAACGGAACATCAGACAACGATTACATCAGTGTTTCTATCGCAGAAGACGGAGCCCCAGTTGCTCCTGCTGCTACGGCTGCTGGTGTAACAGGTAACATCGTATGGTCCGATCGTTCTGCCAACGGTGGAGCTGGATTCTACGTCAATGGATTCGAACTAGTTGTTCCAACTGGTTCTCGTCTTGAAGAATAATCTCTGATTATTCAGACCTAACCAGGATGACTTCGGTCATCTCACTCAAAAGCCCCGCCTCGAAAGAGGTGGGGCTTTTTTGGTACCCGTTTTATAACCCGGGATATCCCGGGTTTGTATGAATTCATGATCTCTTTAAAATCAATTAGAATTAGAATTAATGAAACTCACCTCTCTCCGCCTACAGGACTTTCGTAGCTATACGGATCGCACGTTTGATTTCGATCAAGGGAGGATTATTTTTTGCGGTCCCAATGGTATCGGCAAGACGAACATCTTAGAGGCGATATCTTTGCTGAGCGTGGGCAAGAGTTGGCGAGAGCAATCACCACAAGATTTGATTCATCGTGATGCTGATTCGGCACTCTCTACGGCTATCACTCAAGATAAAAATCACTGGCAGGTACAAATCACTCCGCGCAGTCGTCGGTTTTATAAAAACGAAAAAGCCATGCCCCGTAGTAAGTTTTGGGGACAGATCCCAACGTTGTTGTTCTGTCCCGAGCACTTAGGACTGCTTACAGGCCCAAAATCGCCCCGTGTAATGTTTTTTGATCGATTTCTAGTACAGGTAGACCCGCACTATCGTAGCGCCTTGCTTAGAGCTCATAAAGCTCACAAACAAAAAACCGCCCTCCTTCGTTCACTCCGAGCCCAAGAACGGCCATTAGATCAGGCAGGCCAATTACTGGCGCCGTGGAATCAAATGCTGGCTGAGAGCATGCCGATTATTACCGATATTCGTACGACAGTACTAAACGATCTAAATCCTTGCCTTCAACAAGCCCTGGATCAGCTAGCACCACAAACTGACCCCATCAGTCTCCAGCTTATCCCAGCCGAAGACATTCGAATGGAAACATCTGCTATTTTGTCATGGTTTGACGCTCATCAGGCACAGGAAATTGCGGCCGGCAAAAATTTCATTGCTCCGCAGCGTGATGATTTCGGGTTTTATTTACGCGATCGACCGCTGGGATCAACCGCCTCGCGCGGAGAGGTGCGATCGGTATTGCTTTCTTTGCTCCATGCCCAAAAAATATATCTACAAAAACATACCCACCAGGCACCAATATTACTTTTGGATGATGTTTTTTCCGAGCTTGATGATCATCGTCAGGCGCAGCTAGAGTCTCTTTGTCAGGACTGTCAGGCCTTTTTCACGACCACGCATCCTGAACACTTTGAATGTTTCTCAGACGCTGTGCAGGTGTTTGAGATGAATTAGTAAGATAGTGAGCGGCTAGCAGAAAGTAGTTATTCTTCAGATGGCTCTCCATTTTCGGCTTTCCCTTTGATCTTTTCCTGTTGACGCCAGGATTTCATGGCGTCACGCAGCTCTACGGTGATGGGAGTTCCTTCAAAGCCATATTTTTCTCGGAGCTTGTTTTCGATGTATCTTCGGTACGAAAAGTGAAAAGCCGCTACATTATTTACAAAGAATAAAAACTTCGGCGGAGCAGTGTCTACCTGACTGGCGTATTTGATTTTCCCGATTTTAGTCCCGCGACTTGGCGTGACGTGTCCATAAAATATCTCTGGAACCAAGAGATTGAGCTCTTTAGTCGTAACGCGCTTGTGTCGTTCGGCCTGGATCCCTTGAGCAGATACGAGCACATCGCCAATCCCCTGACCGGTTTTGGCTGAAAAGAAAATTACCGGCGCCCATGGCAAAAATTGGATTTTGTGATGCAGGTAGTTCAGATATTTATCACGAATTTTGTCGAGACGCTCGTCCCACATTGGGACATCATCGAGCTCACGTTCATCGGTTTCTTCTTCGGCTTGAGATTTTTCTCGTACGAGATCAAATTTATTCACGCCGATGATAATTCCCTTACCGGCGTCTTTGATCTTTCCGGCTAGCGCCAGATCTTGATGCGTAACACCGTCCAGAGCATCGATTAACAGTACACAGACGTCCGCTCGGGCGATGGCGTTTTCACTGCGGACAGAGGCCCAGTATTCCATCAGACGTCCAATTTTTCCACGTCGGCGCAGTCCGGCGGTATCGATAAACTTCCATTTTTGACCATTATCATCGGTGTATTCAGTATCAATAGCGTCGCGCGTGGTGCCGGCCACGTTTGAGACCACGGACCGTTTTTCGCCGATAAGTTTATTAAAGAGCGAGCTTTTTCCGACATTAGGGCGACCGATAAAGGCAATCTTTATAACGTCTTCGTCGTCTTCGTGGTCGTCGGTTGTCAGATCTAATTCGCTCAGCTTGTTTTGCAGGGCTTCGCAAAGCTCCCAAAATCCAAAGTTATTTTTGGCAGAAACGGTTGCCGGGGCTCCGAATCCAAGTTGGTAAAATTCGGCATTGACCATTTCTCCATCATCGATCTTATTGGCGACAAAAAATACCGGTTTTTGACTCTTGCGCAGGCGTTGTGCGATATCAAGGTCATCCTGGGTAAGCGGGTCTTTTCCATCAATTACCCAGAGGATTAAATCGCTTCGTTCGAGTGCTAGAGAGGCTTGGAGTTGGATTTCGTCTTCCAGACTATCGCCCACAGCGTTGGTGAGTCCGGCCGTGTCGACGAGTAAAAAAGCCTGATCACCGATATCGTTAATGGTTTCGACCAAACTATCACGCGTAGTTCCCGGAATGTCAGAGACAATCGACTGCCGCCGACCTAAAAAGGCATTAAACAGCGTACTTTTCCCAACGTTTGGGCGTCCAATGATCGTGACGGTTGGCAACAGAGACATCAGACACAAAGTAGAGAAATAAAGGGTAAAACCAAATTTAAAGCTTCAAAAATCAAAAAACCATCTAACGGCCAACCCACAAAGTCGCTCAGCTTGCTTCTCGAGTGGATTTTTTAATAATGAATCAGATGCTCAATCAACTTCGGAATCTTATCCCGGAACGCTCGCCTCTGCGATTGCTATACCACAAAGCTATGGCGGTGATTGCCGCTGTCTATTGGCGGTTTCCTGGTTATCGATTGAAGGTGATAGGTGTTACTGGAACGTCTGGAAAATCTACGACCGTAGAGTTGATTCACTACTTGCTACATAACTCTGGCGCCAAATCGGGCTCTATTTCTGGGATTCAAATCCAAGTAGGAGACAAGAAAATCCACAATGCTTCTTTGCGGACTACACTGCGTCCTTGGGAGACACAAAAATGGCTCCGACAGATGGTGTCTGAGGGGTGTGAGTTTGCGGTTATCGAAGTGTCTTCACACGCTCTAGACCAACACCGAATCTGGGGAGTGCCGATCGATACTGCGCTTCTGACTAATATTTATGACAACGAGCATCTTGATTATCACGATGATCTTGCCGATTACGTACGAACGAAGTCAAAGCTCTTCAAAGCGCTTAATTATAGCTATCGAAAGCCGTCTGTGCCCAAGATTTCGATCGTCAATCGTGATGATGATAATTTTGATATGTTTCAGGAGTTTGACGCCGATCGCCACTGGTCGTACTCGATTAGTCGAGCAGCGGATGTCGGCGCGCAAGAGTTAGTCCTGACAGGACAAGGCAGTCAGTTTGAGATCAAACTGCCCAACCATCATCTCAAGATCGACACGCCGATCATCGGGCGACACAACATTCAAAATCTCTTAGCCGCCATTACTACGGTCTCTGCAAACGGAGTCGATGTCGGTCAAATTGAAGATCTGTTGCATAACTTTCCTGGCATTCCAGGACGACTGGAACCAGTCAATGAAGGCCAGGACTTTTCAGTGGTGGTAGATTTCTCTTATAAACCTAGTGGTCTAGAAGCTGTACTCGACACCATGAAAAATATCGTCGAAGGGAAACTCATCGTGGTCTGGGGAGCCGTGGGAAATCGAGAGGAAAAACATCGGACCGAGTCGGCTCGCGTGTTGGATTTCAACACCGATGAACTTGTTCTCACGACGGATGATCCGTACATGGAAGACCCTAAGGAAATCGCCAATCACGTCAAAAAAGGTCTGAACCGCGGAGAAGGCGATCGTTTTTGGGAGATCGAGGATCGTTATGAAGCGATTCGTTACGCACTGTTTATGGCCGAACCGGGAGATTGTGTACTGATTGCGGGACGAGGTCACGAAACCACGCAGACCATTGGGACAAAAAAGATTGAGTTTGATGACCGCGTCGTAGCGCGAGAAATCCTATCATTTGCCAAAGGTAAAAAAATATTGAATTAATAAAATTACTGAGTAGGGTGTCAGCAATGGAAAAGGCTGAAAATCAGGAGGTTAATCGTAGAAAATTTTTGGAAACCCTGCTTGGTGGTGCGACCTTGGTTATTGGCGGTTGCGCAACAAACACTGTAGACCAGGTGAAGATGGCTATGGTTGATGAATCTTCTTTGTTTCCACAAGAAAGAGAAAAACTTTTGAGAATTACACGGCTGGTTCAGCGATCTATATTTTCAAGTGAGGCTTGTTCGGCGTTAGACCAGGTAGGGGTTTACTTTGGTGATAGAAAAGAAGATATTACGAGCGGAGAAAGTAAGGATATTTTAGGGAGCTACTCGCCAGTTGACGACTCTATTGCTGTAGATCCGCCAGGTTACATTTCTTTGTTCACGCGAGCATTGATTCATGAATCCATTCATGCCCTGGTGGCACATGATTTTTTAGATATCACGACCTTTCCTAGTTTTTACGAAGATATTGCGGTTACGGATAATGAAAAAATTAGATATTGGTTTGATGACATAGAGAAGGCGATAAAACAGGAGCCATATAGTGAGGGTAGCCTTGATTATCAGTGGGATGAGAGAGTTGCCAGAACATTTGGGGCCATGACGCTGTCAATGGAGAATTTTCCAGCATCATTAATCAATTTCTATGCTCCCGTGGTTAGACAGGACGAGTTATTTAGTAATAGCAGCTTTCGTTATCACTTTTTTAAACAGTTGATAGCAAGTATTGAGGAGATTTATTGGGAATAGAGAACTTGAGAGAACTTAATAAATCTCTACACTCAAAGTACTTACTCAGTATTAATTATTACTCACTTTTTCATGTTAGAAGCCGCCCTGAAACAAGCCCTCGATCACCTCAAAAAAGAATTTACTTCCCTGCAAGTTGGCCGTGCCAACACGGCATTGGTAGAAGATTTAGAAGTTGAAAGTTATGGATCGATGATGCCGCTCAAATCGGTGGCCAATATTTCTTGTCCGGACCCAAAGACGATCAAGATCGAGCCGTGGGACAAATCAGTGCTTGGGGAAATCGAAAAAGCGGTTCAACAGGCCAACATCGGTATCAATCCACAAAATATGGGCGAGCATCTCTATCTGCCGATCCCGCCGATGACCGAGGAGCGTCGTATGCAACTGGTAAAGCTCGTTCACGAACTAGCAGAAAAGGCTAAGATTTCAGTTCGCAATGCTCGTCATGATGCCATTAATCACCTGGACGCAGACGAACTTTCGGAAGATCAAATGCGAGATGCCAAAAATGACATCCAAGAGGCGGTCGACAAAGCCAATCAAGAAATTGATCAAATCTCTAAAAACAAAGAAACAGAGGTCAAAACCGTTTAACGTTTGTCTTGTGAGGTTCGAACTCTAAAATTGTCGTGTATGCCAAGACGAAAAAAGACTCAACAGCGTCGCAAGGCTTTCTTGCTGGATTCAAATCAAGTACAGCAACAAAGAAAAGCTCCCAAAACGGTTCGCAACCGGTTTCTCAATGCCTGGTTTCGGCTTAAGTTTCTGCGTGATTTTGGTCGTTTGATTACGGCATCACGTATGCTGGGGATGATGATTTTGTGTATGGCTTTGTTTATCGTTTTTGCGGTTTTTTCGCCATATTTCGACCTCAAGCAAATTGTGGTTAGTCGAGACGATCCCAATATTGATACCGAGGCAATCGAATCCGAATTGGCTGATTTTTACGGTCAAAATTTATTGTTTTTAGATCAGGATCTTTTGCGAAATACGCTCGAGCAGCGGTTTCCATCGTTTCGTTCGATCGAGATTACTGAGGTCTGGCCGGCGTCTTTATCGCTTAAGATTGCGTTGTCAGAGCCCGCTTTTACCCTGCAAAATCAAAGTAATGCGGAGTTTTATGTCATCTCGGCAGACGGGGTGATACTGTCAGACCAACCCAATGAACTCCTGCCGATGATCAAGGTGTACGACTACACCAAGCCATTGATCGTGGGGAATCGTTTTGTGGACCAGTCGGTGCTCGATTCAGCGGCCTTGGCCGAGCAAATCATGGTGAATCAGATCAAGATCCCAGTCGTGGATAGACTACTCTTTCCCACGGCTCGAGAACTGCATTTGGTCTCGGATCGCGGGACGGTTTTCTGGCTTGATCTTCAACTTGATGCGGAAGCACAACTCAAAAAAATTGATTACGGTGCTAGTAAAATAGGTCTCTTTAGTCGGGCCGTTGAACATGTAGACTTACGAATCCCAAACCAGTTGTACTGGAAATATGCTGATTAGTTTTTGTTCAGTTCGGTGTCGATCGTTTTCGACTTTACGGCAAACCCCAGCCACAAAAAAGCCACGGTTGCGCCAGCAATGATGGCCAAGATATTGATCGTAAAGGTTGCGAGGTATAGATAGAGGTCTTCGAAGCGCCCAAGACCGAGCAATACTCCAAAAAAACTGACAAAAGGGATCAGAGAAACCGCAATGGCTACACCGATGAGATTGGAGAGATTGGTGGCCCGCAGCCAGGCATAGACCCCAGAAAACCCAGAGAGAAAGGCAGCGGTAAAGAGAATGTGATTGAGATCCGAGAAACGATGTTCAAAGGGGGCGAGATCAAAAGGCGTGCCAGCCAGACTTAACAAAAAAGCCATGATGGCCGTCAGAATGATTACGAACAGCACGCTCCCGATAAAACTTTTGAGAGCATAAATTATCAAATGACGGTTGAGCATCGAGATACCGGCCGCAATGGCCAGGACTGGATTCAGCAGTGGGGCGAGCACCATGGCGGCGATCAGGATGGCAGTATCGTTGAGCAAGATTCCCGTGGTAGCCAGGAGTCCAGACAGGCCACACATCACAAAAAAACTAGCTTCCAGTCTGGAATTTTCGATCAGCGTTTCGACGGCTTTTTGACTGTGCTTGCTGCGTTTAAGGTTCCACCAGCGTTTTCTGAGATTGAGCATCGATTGATTATAGCGCGATAAAACCTGATTTCTCAATTTTAATTTTGATATCGATCGATTACAATGATGGTACATTAATTTTTTGTTTTTCCCATGCCTAAAGCCAAGCTCAATCTCCCGCTCCTCAAAGAACTTTCAGAAGCCCACGGGGCGCCTGGCTTTGAAGGTAATATCCGTAAAATCGTGCGACGAGAGCTCAAAAAGTACGCCGATGATATGCAGACCGACAACATGGGGAACCTTATCGTGCTCAAAAAAGGGACCGCTAAATCTCCCAAAAAGGTACTGGCAGCCGCACACATGGATGAGATTGGATTTATGGTGCAACACATCGATGACCAGGGATTTGTGCGCTTTTGCCCATTGGGTGGATTTGACCCGAAGACCCTGGCGTCACAGCGCGTGGTGATTCACGCCGAAAAAGGACCCATCATGGGCGTTATGGGCGGGAAAGCCATTCACACGATGACACCAGCCGAACGCAAAAAAATGCCGGCAGTAAAAGACTTTTTTATCGATACGGGTCTCACCAAGAAAGAGGTCGACAAGCTGATCTGCGTTGGAGACTCAATCACACGCGATCGCCACATGATCGAGATGGGCGAGTGTGTGAATGGAAAATCATTCGATAATCGCATGCTTGTTTTTGTACTCATCGAAACTTTCAAACGGCTCAAAGATATTCCGTATGATTTCTATGCAGTCTTTACTGTCCAGGAAGAGGTCGGGATTCGCGGGGCGCGAGTGGCTGTGCACGCTATACAGCCAGACTTTGGGATTTGTTTAGACGTTACCCTTGCCAATGACATTCCGGGTGTGCCGAGTCATCAACAGATCAATAAACT
>JAHDBZ010000012.1:0-5930 GCA_020630245.1 Candidatus Altimarinota bacterium | reverse complement strand
TTACCCTTGCCAATGACATTCCGGGTGTGCCGAGTCATCAACAGATCAATAAACTCGGAGAAGGAACTTCCATCGATGTCATGAATCGGATGACGATTGCCGACACGCGGATGGTGGCTTTCATGAAAAAAATGGCCAAGCAGCAAAAAATCAATTTTCAAATCGAAGCGATGGATGCCGGAGGAACCGATGCTTCCGCTATGCAAATGATGACGGCCCACGGTTGTATCACGGGCGGGATCTCAGTGCCACTGCGTAATATGCATCAAGAGGTTGAGATGTGTCACAAGGCAGACATTGCTGGTACTATGGACCTGCTACAAGCCTGCCTTGAGAATATAGATAAAGGTGATTGGAAACAGGATTAAGATTGTTCTAGGCAATCAGCTTTTGCCACGCTTTCTCCGGTCATTACTGCTTTTTCTACTCGCAATGAAATCACCTTACAAGGAGTGTTTTTAAAATAATTGAGTCCAGTCTGTTCCAAAACATTAAATATAGAGCTGGTTTCAGTTTTTCCTTCGATTATTCGGAATCTCCCATTGGAGACTTCAATGAGCCAGTCGCCGTGTTCGTCTCCGATTTTGTTTAGAGAGTGAAGAGTTTTTTTTTCAATTTCTTCGAGACTGAGTTGAAAACTCTTGGTGGAAGTCTCGGCAAAATCGTTATTGTCTACACGGAGAAATTCTGGAGCCTGTTGGGCACTGGCAGTTTCAGTAGCTGTGGCCAAGGTGGCAGCGAGAGCAAGATGGCGAAGTTTGAGCATGTTGTTTTTAGAAAAAAAGCAAAGATACACGTACCGGAGGCACGCGCCGTGTCTTTTTTTATATTTGTTAACTAGGACGATATATACTTTTTACTTGAAAGTCAAATCAGTCTGTTTTCAGGCGCAAATATTTTTCTTTTTTACAGGACTTAGTAAGATCAAGCCGTGAACAAACCCACTTTAGCCGTTATTGGATTTCCGGGTAACAATTGCGAAATTGAAACCGTAAGAGCGGCCGAGCGCAATGGGTTCTCGGCACAATGGATTCGCTGGAATCAGATTGATCAAGTTGGCAACTTTGACGCCTACGTCCTGCCGGGAGGATTTTCGTTTGAAGATCGAGGGCGCGCGGGGGCGATTGCGGCTCGTGAGCCGATTTTTGACGCGCTTCGCGAAGAAGCAAAAAAGGGAAAAGTTATTCTTGGGATTTGTAACGGGGCTCAGATGGTGGTCGAATCGGGATTGATACCGGTAGGAGACAATCCACTACCGTTTGCCCTGGCTGACAACATCCGTCGAGATGCGGCTGATCATGTTGTGGGCACTGGCTATTATACGACTTGGACCAATCTCAAAGTTGAGAATCCAAACACCGCTTTTACCAATCAAGTTACTGACCTCATCCGCGTGCCAATCGCTCACGGAGAGGGACGCTTTACTAGTGAGAGTCAGTCGGGAAGAGACGCCTTAGCGGGTGCCGCGCAAGTGGCTTTCCGCTACTGTAATGCCGGAGGAACCGTCAATGATCACTATCCAGTGACGCCCAATGGAGCTTTTGCAGCCGTGTCTATGATCGTAAACCAAGAAGGAACCATCGGCGCGTTGATGCCACACCCAGAAAGACGTTTCGAAAACTTCACGGGTGATCAGATCTGGCAGTCGATGCGAGTTTGGATTGAATCAGGTAAATCACCTGCTACGGTTGCGATTGGTGACTTGAGCGCACAACCGCTGCCAGCCATTGAAAGCATTTCTCTGGCTGAGGACAGTATCTATCTCGAAAAAACGCTAATCATTACCGATAATGAAGCTTTTTCGGTGGGGAGCACGGCGCAGGCAGTGGCCGGGCCAGAAGTTCAGTTAGAAAAATCAATTGTCTATGCCGTTTCAGGTGAAAAGATTGATGCCACCGCATTGGCCGATACGGGGCTGATCTACAACGCAAATAAAGAAAGTCTCGTGGCTTTCGAGCCCAAAGATAGTCAGTATCTGGTCGAACCACTCGTTAATGATGAAGCGGATCATTTGGCGGATCAATTAACGACTGTCCTAGGGCAAGACATTCAGGTGCGGACGTTCAAGGCCTGGAACTTTGGCAGTACGCCAAAAAACGATGTTGCCACTGTCTTGCAAAACGGTCTACTGGCCAATCCAAACGCCTTTAAAATCTTTAAAGTTTAACCCATGAATATTCGTCCTGCCGATTCCGGAGACCTGTCTGACATCCAAAATATTAACACGGTCATCGGTTGGCCATACGAACATCATGATGATTTTTACCTTGAGTGCATTGGTCACGATCAGTGTTTTGTAGCGGAGTCTGACGACGAAGTCGTTGGCTACTTTTGCTATCAAATGCTTTGGGGAAACACCGCCTTTCTTTCACTCGTAAAAGTCCTTCCGGACCATCAACGCCAGGGAATTGGGACGGCTCTCATGACCTATGCCGAGGACATGCTGCGTGAACGCGGAGAAGAATACTATCTCAGCTCTTCCGAGGTCGTGAACACGGCCGGACAAAGCTGGCATTCCAAAAATCACTATGAATCCGTTGGCACTTTAGACCTGCCATGGGGCCAAGAAACCTTTTATAAAAAAATGCTTAATTAATGCCTATTGCGCTTATCTCAGTATCGGACAAGACCGGCGTGGTCGAATTTGCTCAGGGACTTGAATCTCTGGGTTGGAAAATCCTTTCAACGGGTGGGACATATCGCAAACTCCAGGAGGCGGGCGTTGAAAATTTACAAGAGGTCGCTCAATTTACCGGCTTCCCCGAAGGCCTTGATGGACGGATAAAAACGCTCACACCACAAATATTCGGAGGTTTGTTACGTCTGCGAGATAATGCAGATCACGCAAAATTTTGTCAGGACAATAATCTCGAAGATATCGATCTAGTGTGCGTGAATCTCTACCCTTTTAAAGCTACATACGACAATCCAGATAAGAGCTTTGAAGATAAGGTCGAAAACATCGATATCGGCGGACCTTCTATGATCCGAGCGGCTGCCAAAAACTATGAGTTCTGTAGTCCTGTGGTCGACCCAGCTGATTATGACACCATATTGCAACAACTCGGAGATGGTGGTTTGACAGCAGAATTTAAAAAACAACTGGCCACTAAAACTTTTGAAATGACGGCGCACTATGATCTGATGATCGCGCGCTTTTGGGCCGAAGAAACTAAGGATAGCCCAGAAACTGGACAGCTCCGTTACGGAGAAAATCCGCACCAAGCGGCGGTACTCCTCGATGATCCCTTCGCTGATGGGCCATTACTTGCCGGAGCGGAAATGCTTAACGGAAAACCGCTGTCTTACAATAACTTCGGAGACGCTACGGGGGCTCTCGAGCTCGCACTTAGTTTTGCGGGTTCTGATCAAGCCTTTGCCTGTGTTATCAAGCACGCGACCCCTTGTGGAGCGGCGATTGGTAATACTATTTCTGAAGCGTTTAAAAAAGCTTATGAAGCTGATTCTGTCTCGGCTTTCGGAGGTATCATCGCGCTCAATCGACCGTGTGATAAAGCTACGGCTGAGCAGATTGTTAGCTTCTTCAACGAAATCGTGATGGCGCCAGCCTACGACGCTGATGCACTGGAGGTGCTCAAAACCAAGAAAAACTTACGTGTGCTCATTATCCCAAACTTTACCGAAGGACAGACTAAAGATTTCGTGGTTAAAAAAGTCCGCGGGGGGACACTGGTACAAGACCTAGACATTGAGCTGCCAGATTTCAACACCCTCGAGAACCCAACCAAAGCCGCGCCTTCTGATAGTCAGAAAGCTGATCTAGAGCTGGCCTGGAAGCTGGTCAAGATCGTAAAATCAAACGCCATCGTCGTCGTCAAAGACGGTGTCATGCTCGGAAAAGGCGGTGGTCAGACCTCTCGGGTCGATGCCATGAAGATCTCTCTCGAACACGCCGGCGAAGCTGCCCAGGGGGCGGTAGTTGGCTCAGATGCTTTCTTCCCGTTCCCAGACGCCGTAGAGATCGCTCACGAGTACGGAATTGCCGGGTTTGTACAGCCAGGTGGCTCACGCAATGACGAAGCTGTGATTGCTAAGTGCGATGAAGTCGGCATGTTTACCGTGTTGACGGGCATGCGTGGGTTTTTGCACTAAATTGCTTCCAGGGGAAACTAGTTTCCCCTAGATACTGATTTCTTTGAAATCAGATACCCCTTCTGCATAGGAAATTTTTCACTTAGGGAACCCGCAAGACCCTAAGTTCAAAATAATAATCTTATTTCTCGTCATCCTGGCTTCCTCCTAAGGAGGACAAGTGGCCATGATTTACTTTGAATACCTGAATTTGGGTACACCAGAAATTTTTTAATGTTAGCAATCTAACAAATTGAATGATTCTTAAAACCCAATTACTTCTTTGCTAAGTCCCAGCATACTCATTTTTATTTTATAGTGTGGAAAGTCTTTTTCTTAATTTAGTAGTGGTTCAATATAGTTTTTAAATACACTGTCACGGTATTTTTCTGCGAAGTTTTTACTTCCTGAATTTTCAGAGTTACTGTAGTCCGAAATAATAAATTCGGCGCGAGCTGGATTTAAATTTTCAAACCAATCTCCCAATTGAACCTGTTGATTTAATTTGTATGGAATGTTTATTGTTTCAGGATTGTCAGTATTCTTAGAGACCTTTAGAACAACATTGCCTTTGTTCTTTTCAACTTTAAAGGTTTTCCCGAGCCGGCTAGAGGCAATAATATCCTCAAGACTTGGGCTCAGAAAATTAATCTCGTCAAAGTGTAAAATAGAATGACCGCCCGGAGTCAAAACACGATAGGATTCTTCAATGGCCCTTAGTGGGTCTGGGACAAATTGCATGGTAGCTACGGAGTAGGCGAGATCTACAGAGCCTGTTTTTAATGGGATTTTTTTTGCTGATCCCACTAGTGGTTTGGTAGTTTCATATTTGTCGGCAGAAAACAAGGGATTTAAGTCTAAGCCAATACCAAAGGCCTGGCTGTTTTTTGCTTTAATTTTATCAACAAGTTCGGCCAATGCGCGGCCCCCTCCGCACCCTATATCTAGGATGGTGCAAGTTTTTTGTGCTATGTGGGAAGCCAAGTCGTCAGCTAAAACTCGCTCTACGAAATCCAAGCTACTGTGAAGCTGATCAGTTCGAAATTTTTGTTGTAAAGTACTTTTTTGAATGCTTGATGACATTTTAGTTTTATTTTGCATAAAAAATAAAACATGTCAATTATTGGATTTTCTGTTAAAACCCAATCTCTGCTTCGCTGAGCTCAGGCATTTCCATCTTGATGGCTTCACGTGGGAATTCACGTTTGTTGGGCCATTCGACTTTTTCGACGGGTAGGACTTCGAGACCTTCAGTCTCGAGGAAGAAGATTTTGACCGTGCCATTGAGGATGTCGACGCCAGTGACGCGTCCCTTGCGGTTATCGACGGTGACTTCCTGACGGATGTGTGGGAGGTATTTGCGGTATTCTTTATACATCCCCACTTCGTAGAGCATGCAGCTTTTGATCTTGCCACTTGGGCCGTAGATCTTGTCGTTTTTCTTTATCATGATGCCCTGATCGCGGACGGCATCGAGTGAAACACGTTCGGCTTTGAGACGTAGGAAAGCGCAACAATCCGCACGACCGCAAGGGCCTAGACCTCCCACGATCTCAGCTCGATCGCGACTGTCGACGCGTTGGAGGTGGATGCGTCCGGGAAATTTTTTGGTAATGACCTTGAGTAGTTCGCGGAAATCTACCGTGCTCGGAGAAGTAAAGAGAAAGCCATAGACTTCTTTTTTCCAGCCGACCTTAGCGGCAAAGACCCGCATGTTAAGATCCAGCTTTTGAATCTCTGTTTGAATAGTTTTGATCCGTTCTGACTCGCCTTCTTGGAGTGTTTGGTATTCAGCGATTTCTTTTTGATCCAAAGCTCGTTCAAAACTGTAGTCTGGT
>JAHDBZ010000011.1:4158-27808 GCA_020630245.1 Candidatus Altimarinota bacterium | reverse complement strand
CCGGGGAGAACAATTTTTTGACTTCGGGCAATGCGAGCAAGTGAAGCCGTCATCTGGTTAATGGCTTCTGGCTCGACTTTTGGTACGTCAAAGGTGTTGGTGATCGAAATGGTTTCGGCGCCGAGGCAGATAGCATCGTCCGCCACCATGCAGAGCAAGTCTTCTCCCAGAGTACTGTAGTCACCGACTCGTTCGGCGATTTCGGCCTTAGTACCGACGCCATCATCGTTTTGTAGCAATAAACAATCACCCATATCGAGCACGCCAGCAAAACCGCCTTCTAGGTTGTATGGTTGACCTATCAGACCATCACGACTGCTAAAAGTAGTTTTAGCGTTCGTATAAGCGTGTTTGGAGGCCAGATCTCCGGCCTCGATATTGACTCCAGCCGCTGCGTAATCGATAGACATTTAGTTTTCAAAAACAATTAGACCGCATTCTTCACCAAAGATAGCTTTCATGTTTTGCAGTTCTCGCACGGTCGTTTTTCCCATTTGTACGATTAAAATTGGCGTATCAATGGTTTCATCGATAGCGTCTGTTGGCGCCAGAGAGAAATGTTTCTCGGCTTCTGGAAAAGTACCAATCAAGCGAGGAGAAGTAAAGGTTAGAATAAATCTTTCCAGTAATTTTTCGTCGTGACTGCCGAGTTTTTCAGAAACTTTGAGCAGAGGACTATTGCCAAAAATCTGGCGAATTTGGTGTTCGAAGCTGAGCCGTCCTTTGAGAATATCCTGAAAGAGTACGAGCAGTGTCGCTAGGCCAGCGGCTAACACGAGACTAAAGGCAATCAGCCAGCTTAGCGGAATGGTTCGTCCTTCGGTGTAGGTTTGGATTGGCGTCATAGCGTAAGGCGAAGCATTGGCATCATTCCAAGTAGCAAAAGTTTCCTCGATCGTCGTTCGTGTGGCATCAATGATGCCTTCTTGTCCTGGTTCTAAATTAAGGGTCCAGAAGACATTGATACGATCTTGCTTACGAGCAGAGATCTTGCGTTTAAAGTTGTGAATTTGTATTCCTGAACGATCCATGATGGTTTGCCTGAAAGAGGGGTTTTTGGCCCAGCCAGCAATACCCTCAGCCGCTTTCATAGTGCTTTCGATCGGGTCAAAAGAATTAATGCTTTGCTCGGTAGCGACTGGTTTTACCGAAAAATAAAGAGTCGTTTTATTGGTCGTTGGTAGACCGTAATATAGCAGTCCTAGCGTGAGTGCAAAAAAGATGATAAAACTCCCAATAAGAAGCGCTAACTGGCGACGAAATGGAGAAAGGAGATCAGCAAAAGTTATCATTTATGAAGGTCTAAATATTGATGAGAGAAAATTCTTCGGCTTTTTTGGCTACGCGGGTAGAGCCCTCTAAGGCTTCAATGTAGGCCTGATCGATGTCGCCGGTAATGTACTCTCCATTGAAACAAGAGCAGTCAAACTGCGTAATATCAGGATTTCCCTCTTTAGCTGCCCAAATCATATCATTAATGTCTTGGTAAAAGAGACCATCAGCGCCGATGAGCTTGCAGATTTCTTCGGTTTTAAGTCCGTGAGCGATGAGTTCTGCTCGGTTTGGCATATCGATACCATACACATTCGGAAATTGCACTGGCGGGGCGGCACTGGCGACATAAATTTTATTGGCTCCGGCTTTGCGACACATGGCGATGATTTGTTTGATAGTCGTACCACGGACGATTGAGTCGTCTACGAGCAAGATATTCCGATTACGGAATTCGAGATTGATCGCGTTGAGTTTGCGACGAACGGATTTTTTACGAAGTTCTTGGCCGGGCATGATAAAGGTGCGTCCGACGTAGCGATTTTTGACTAGGCCTTCACGGTATTTAACACCGATTTCTTTGGCCAGTTCTAACGCAGCGTGTCGAGAAGAGTCGGGGACGGGTATCACCGAATCGATTTCTAGATTGGCGGCTTTAATTTGCTTCGCAAGGGCTTGTCCGAGACGAAGTTGGAATTTGTACACAGAGATGCCATCGAGCATCGAGTCTGGACGCGCAAGATATACGTATTCGAAGATACACGGCGTTAATTTCCCTGGGACACACTGAACCGAGTGCATTTTGCCATCCAGATCAATGAGAATGGCCTCTCCAGGGGCGACATCACGTACCTTTTCAAAGCCAATGGTGGCAAAGGCCACGTCCTCTGAAGCAAAGGCCCATTCTTCTCCTTTTGAAGTTTGTCGTCGACCGAGGGAAAGAGGTCGGATACCGTTTGGGTCCCGGAAGGCAAAGAGCCCGAGTCCATGAACTAAGGTAATGATACTGTAGGCGCCTTTTAATTTTTTCATTAACTCCGTCGTACCAGCAAAGAGGGCTGCTTCATCCGTGAGCTGTGGATCAGCTTTCATGGCTTGGTAGATCTTGTCTGCAAAGACATTGAGTAGGACTTCAGAGTCAGATTTGGTTCGTAGGTAGCGTCGGTAGCTCGTCTGGATTCGTTCACGGAGTTCCTGCGTATTGGTTAGGTTCCCGTTGTGAATTAGGTAAATCCCGAATGGCGCATTTACAAAGAAAGGCTGTGCTTCCTCTACGCTAAGCGTCCCAGCCGTTGGATAGCGCACGTGTCCAAGCCCCATGGTTCCGGTCAGCTTTTTGGCTTGTTCCGGTAAAAAGACATCCTTTACGAGTCCATTGTCTTTATGCGCATGAAAAAAGTCCCCACTGAGGGTTACCATCCCCGCAGAATCTTGTCCGCGGTGTTGGAGCATGAGTAGGCCATCATATAGGTCGGGGAAGACCTCTTCGTTTCGTTTGGCAATGCCAATAATTCCACACATTCAGGGGAGGGGTTTGGTTGCGGCCCGACTCTAACAAAAAATATGCGTTTGGCAACGGAATAAACGAAGTTAGAAGTTTGAAGTGAGGAGCGAGAAGTACTTAACCTTCTACACTGGTAGTTTCGGGGGATCGAGCGGCGTTTTCGATTTCGACTAGTTCATTGTATTTTCCGACAGCCAGGTTGACAATCGAGGTAAATCCATCACGTGCTTGGCCGTATTCATAAGCATTTTGATAATACTCACGTGCTTGCTCGAAGTTTTCTTTGTTTTCCGCTAGTAATCCTAGGTTGAGATGCGTTCGAGGGTTTTGGTCATCGAGTAGCAGTGTGTCAGTTAGGAGTGTTTCGGCATCTTCGTCCTTATTATTCGCAATTAGCGCCCAAGCATGGATATTGCGAGAAAAAATATCGTCTGGGTTCTTCGCCATGAGAATTTCCGTGAACTCGAGTGCTACCTCGGGCTTTTGCATTAGATCTACGGCAGTATGGACGGCACTTGAGAATTTTTCAGGTTCGGTTTCAAAATTGAGAAGTTCTTTGTATAGCTCTAGGACACGATCGTATTTTTTCTGACGGGCGAAGATTTCGAGCAGTTTCCAGCGTACTTCTTCACTAAATTGGAAATCATACTCGAGTGATTTCTCAAAAAACAGGGCGGCTTCGTCAAAGTTCTTGTTTTCGTAAAGCGCTAGGGCCAAGAAGTAGTGTACTTCTGGACGGATTGGGTCGAGCTCGTAGGCATAGCGTAGATCTTGTAGCGCGGCTGGATAATCCTGCATGAGTAGATGACTGTAACCACGCAGTACCCAGGCATCGATATAGCTGACGTCTTCTTTGATAGCTACATCGGCAAATTCTTGTGCTAGGAAAGCTTCTTCGTTACTCGCTAAAGCCTGCGCGATTTCGGCAAAAAGATGGGCGTTTTTTCCTTCTGCAAGCGCATCAAATTCATCATAGACGATAATTAGATCGATTACTTTTTTGGCTTCTTCCGCCCGTAGAAAATCACCTTCGGCTTCACCAGATTGATCCACGATACCTTCGTTAGTAAGGATGAAGTCTTTGTCTTTAATATCTACCTTTTCGAGTTCTTCTAGGATCGCTCGCGCTCCGTCTTGGTCGTTTTGCAAGGCTAGGAGGACGGCTTGATAGAGGCGTAAACGAGCTGGGACGTATTCTAGTCCACCGAGAAGCGACAGTGTCTCGCTAAACTTTCGTTCGTTGATCCATTTTCGGGTTTGCAGCGCCAGCACCTCATCATTGTCCGGGAATTTCTTGTTGAGCTGATCGAGTAGATTGGTGAGTTTGACGTTGTCTTTAGTACGCAGGTAAATTTCCCCCAGTAGGAGATAGGGTTCGATAAAGTTAGGCTTCTCTTTGATCGCCAACGCTAGCTCGACACTGGCGAGTGAGTAGTAGTCGTGCTCCATGAGTTCACGAGCGGTACGGATTTGTCCGAGGTACGAAGTCTTTCGTCGTACCGTTCGTACGGGAGGTTTAGTAACTTCGTCTTTTACTTCTGTTTTATTAGCACCGAGAATGTTGTCTAGCCCGCCTTGTTGGGTCCACCAACCGACCATCAGGCCGATGACGGCGAGGGCGAGTATAAAGCCAATTTTTTTCATCCCCCAGAGTATAAAAAATGTGTTCGATAAAGCCAAGCGAATTAGTTTGCTAATTTGCTTGTTTGCTAGTTTGCTAATTAAAACTTTGGTTTTGCTTTCACGAACAAAAATGGGGCGAGTGATGGGGATCGAACCCACGGCCAGCGGTACCACAAACCGCTGCTCTACCACTGAGCTACACTCGCCGCCGTCCTGCTTCTGCGATAGAAGCCGAGCGATTGTATGCAGGACCACCTTTATCTGCAAGTCGATTTGGTTTAGGATTTGATAGAATGACGAAATCGTTTCGCATCGGTATCGACGCTCGGATGTTTTCCGATGCTTTTACAGGGATTGGGCGGTATAACTTTGAGCTGACGAAGCGGTTGTTTGAGCAGCAAGAGTTAGTGGTGAGCGGTGAGCAGCGAGCGGTGGAGTGGGTGATTTTTCTCAATGATCCGCAGTTTGAGCAGTTTGATTTTCCACCGCATGTCAAAAAAGTACGGGTTAATGCTGGGCATTACAGCCTGGCCGAGCAGTGGAAGTTTCTCAAGATTCTTTATAAGGAAAAATGTGACCTGGTGCATTTTACCCATTTTAATCTGCCGCTTTTGTATCGAAAGCCGTTCGTGGTCACAATTCATGACACAACAATTTCTTTCTATCCAGGGAAAAAAATGAATACCTGGTATCGGAAGCTCGGCTATCAACTGGTAATCCGTAATGCAGTCAAAAGTGCGCGACATATCATTACCGTTTCTAAAAACACCAAATCCGATGTGGTGCGTTTATTTGGCATCGCTAAGGCGAAAATGACACCGATCCATATTGCGCCTTCGCCAGAGTTTGCCCCAGTGGACCCAGCGGAACGGGCTAGAGTTCAAACTAAATTTGAGCTCCCGGAGCAATTTTTGCTCTACACTGGGAATTGGCGTGAGCACAAAAATCTGCCGCGTCTGATCCGGGCCTTTGCCATGGTGCGCGAAACGCATCCAGAGTTGGGCTTAGTAATTACCGGAAAGCCGGATCCTTATTATCCAGAAGTCTTGCAGACGATTGAAAAACTAGCACTTACAGAAGCGGTAAAAACGGTCGGATTGGTAGATTTTAACGACCTAAAGGCGCTGTTTGGAGCGGCGACGCTGTATGTGTTTCCCACCTTGTATGAAGGATTTGGATTACCGCCGCTAGAAGCCATGGTGTGCGAAACGCCCGTGGTCGCTTCGCGAATTGCTTCTGTACCAGAGGTGTGTGGAGAGGCGGTGGAATATTTTGATCCGAAAAGCCCCAAAGATATGGCTCGTGTTATGGATCAGGTATTGGGTAGTGAGGCGCATCAGCAAGGACTTGTGACGGCTGGAAAAGAACGGATAAAAGACTTTAGTTGGGACCGCTGCGCGGACGATACTTTGTCGGTTTATTTGTCTGCTTTGAGCTGAAGACAGATAAGACCAAAAATTAGTATTTGTGCAATCTGGGTTTGTTGGCTGCAGGAGCGGAAAATCGTAGAATTTTGTTACTCACAAAAACCGATCACAAAAACTGTTAATGAACCTCCTCACAAAGCGTTCGCTTTGGTCTTGGCGCAAGTCTAAGGCTGTGGTGACGCTCCTGGCATTGTTATTGAGCCAATGGCACGCTTCGTTTCAACTGGTCTGGGCTCAGGTCAATGAAACGGTTAGTTATACGGATTTGGTAGCGGTATTGGTGGAGGATGCTTTACTCTTGGATCCAGAACTAAAATCCAAGATCTATCGTTACGCCGAGGATGTACAACGAGCGACTGACGGTCAGGCATTAGTAGTAGGCTTGCCAACCGATACGAGCGTCAAAGACATCCATGAAGGACTGTCTGAGTGGTACTGGTCTGGTTACCGGTATGATGATACGACGCGATTGGCAGGCGTGGTTTTGGTCGGAGACTTACCAATCCCAGTAGTGGACAAGTCTGGGCGTCTGTGGCCAACGGTTTTTCCTTATGTTGATTTTGAAGCGCCACTTTATGCCTGGGATGATCACACGGCACGTTTCGTATCTCAGCGAACTCGTAAAGCACAAGCTGAGGTCTGGCATGGCCTGATCCGTGGTAGCAGCGAGGTCGATTCCGTACGTCGCGAACAAATCCGTCAGTACTTTGATAAAAATCACCAGGTGCATACGGGAGCCGTAACCTTTGGTAAAAAAGTACTGCAGGCGAACCTGCCCGCCCAGCAAAATGCCGTTCCAGAGACGTTGCTCAATCGTTATGATGCCTGGATAAAACACGCTGAAGACCTGCACTATCTCCGTTTTACCAAACATTTAGCCAATCTCTTACAGTCGAACGATAACTTGCTCGGGAGTGTCTTCGATGAAACCGATCAGGCCCAAATGATCGACAAACTAGCGGCAGCCTCGCCAGAACTAGATGTACAGACGATTACGGAGTCTCTCAATGATAGTGGGACGGCCGAGATGCCGGACATTTATAGCCACTACCTCATCGATAAGTTGGCCGTGCGCTATCAGGACCTCTATCAGCACTGGCTATCGCAGATTAACGAAGCCGTCAGTGCCGCGGGCCGTTGGGATGGAGCAGCTGTCGAGACGTTGCCAAGTTTGGTTTCTACTCGTGACGAAGCGGCGGTACTCTATCTGCGTCAGCTCAATGATCGTCTCGAAAGAGACCTATTAGCCTTGGTTGAAACGGTCAATGTTGCCAATCGCCCTTGGGTCCAAGAGAACACGACCGTTCAGTACTGGGAAGATGATGGACTGGGTGGACGCAATTATATTTCGGTACAACGTCCAAATTACTGGAACGGAGTTCCACGCGACGCCAATTTCACAGTTCAAGATTGTACGCTCAATCGAGGGAATCTCAGGACGAGTTCGAGACCAGCCGCACAACAAGTGTCGGCAAATCGTACATTTGATCCGACTACAGGATCGACTTGTGCCGGTGCTGGATCGCCAGATGATCAACTAGAAGCCGATCCGTACGAGGGCTGCTGTGCGGTCAATATGACCTATGAGTCTGGTGTTTTCGGATTTGAACGTTGTGATACGGGTTCGCTTTGGACGGCGGATGAAGGTTTAGACTCTGTGATCCATCAGGGAGCAGAGCAGCCTGTATTTGCGATCGAGGGGACGACTGAGGTGAACACCAATACTCACGGAGCGGCGGGTTGTCTCTCTATTCTGGCAACGAATGTAGACGAAGGTGATGCCCATCGTTTTGCTTCGTTGATGCTGCACCAGGAGCCGACACCAGAAACGATTACGGCTCAACTTACGGCGGGAACTACAAATGCTTTGCCAGTAGATGATCCACGTGGCTTTTCTTTCCTGGATCATGGACTTACTCCGCAGAGAGTGGCTTTTGTAAATCTATTTTCACTGCGGACCGAAAGTGTCGATGTGAGCAATGCCGAATCAATACTTCGAGATCTCCTCACGGCCAAGATAGAAGAACTCAATCAAATCATTACCACTGGAAATCAGGCCGCACAATCGTCCTATAACGCCTTCCGTTCTGGTTGTGCGGGGACATTCACAGAAACCAATTTCGATGATTCGACGGTACGAGCCGTCTGTGATAGTAGTGTGCGTTTCTTTGAAAAGGCACAACCGCTCAAAGTAGCTGATTTTCTTAACTCTACCGATGATGTCGATCCCCAGCAATTAGCGACCGCTGTAAACTGGCTGGATCTCTCGGTGGCCGAGAAAAATAAGCAAGTCCTATCGTTATCTCAGTCTGATGCCACCGCCTGGTCACAGGCGCTGCTACCATCACAGAGCGATGGTTATGAACTAGCGATGATTGTCGCTGATGGAACGGCTGATAGTGTGGCGCTCAATTTAGATTCAGTAAATGCTGAGAATGATGCAGAATTTTTGGCGGCGCAACGAGCCGGCCTGCAAAACACTTTGTCGCCTTTGCCAGAGCTCACCTTTGAAGGGGTTGATTTTGATGAAACTTTTCAGGATTCGGCCGCCTTGTCCGCATGTGATGATCTCGGTAGTGATCTCACCAGCTGGGCGGATCGACTCGAATGTCAGCTCAAAAACACGCCCACCGGGGGTACCGTGAGCCTCTTTGTGCCCGACCTTGGTAAAAAAAATAAAACCCGCTCCAGTCAGATAGGGGATCCAGCACTCGATATCGAAGATCTCAAGCTGAGAGTGACACCAGACAAAGTACTCGTCCACAATCAGTCGATCGATCCGGTACCAGTGACGGTGTATCTGACGAATCAACAAAATCAAATCCAGAAAAATGTGTCGGTTGATCACGTGTCGCTGCGATTTAGCAGTCCGAGCGTGGGACAATTTTTCTCTATATTCCCAGACAAAAAAGTCGTTATCGAGAATGGACGGGCTGATTTTTGGCTCGTTCCCAAGACTCAGGAATATGGTGGCAAATTTGCCTTGATTGCTGAAGCCGTTAAGGGCGACCAAACAATTCGGTCGGCTAAAGTACCACTGGTAGTACCTCGCTATCGAGCGCAGTTGACTACGTTAACGCCCTCTCTAAATGTAAAAGATCCGACAGGCGTACCACTCGAGCTCAGAATTTTAGATGCGGAGTCACAGCTTACGGCTAAAGCGACGGGTAAAAAATTATCTATTTCCGCAACCGGCGGTGTGATAGAAGGTGGAGAGACGGTGACGGTTTCTGACCTGGTAACGCCACTAGTGTTTTTCCCAGGGGATAAAGCCGGAGAAGCCACCATTACGATTCAAGATCCGGCTGGAGAACTAGCGCCTGATCAAATCACGATCCAGCTCTTACCAGACGAACCAGCCGCTATCAAGCTCGAGACTGCGCAGCGTTATGCTTTTCCGGATGGACCGTTACTCGAAGTTACGGCAACCATAACAGATGCCTATAACAACCCCATAGAGGATCTATTACATGAGTTTAGCTGGAACACCGACAATGCCGAGATCGTAGATCTTGCAGTACGTGATGAGTCTCCTCGGAGAGCCGGCGTACAAGAAGTCGTCCGTACAGGAATAGGCTCTCTGCTCGTCGCCCCAGAAAATAGCGCACCACGAGTAGAGGTTAGTACCGACAAATTACCGAGAGCCGGACGCAGCCTCGAGTGGGAATGGGTCAAGAATCCAGCATTAGTAGCAGAACTTTCCGATGATTCTAGTGTCGCTGGAGCCGGGGATCTTACTCTGACAGTATTGGTGACCGACGAAAAAGGCGGACGCCTTAATGGTGATTTTGTAGGACAGGTTTGGTGGTCACACCTAGGAAAAACAGAACCGCTGACATTTACTAATGGTATAGCGGAAGTTGATTTTTCGCCTGGAACATTAGCGGGAGAATTTACGGGTCAGGTAATGCTCACGGGAGTACCAACTCAAAGTTTTGATTTTAGGGTGTTACCAGGTGAAGCTACTAAATTAGTCTTTGTTTCAGACCGAGAGATCTGGCCACTGGATCAATCTCTATCTCTAAAACTTCAAGCTCAAGATGCCTTTGGTAACCAAGCGGCTCTGGGCGGTACGGCTTTGGTCAAGGCTTCGGATCTTACCAATGATCTCATCGCTCCACTGGGGAATATATCGTTACAACAGGGGATAGCTGATGTGGCTCTCACTCCAACTGGTCAAACCGGCACGCTCAATTTAATCGCTCAGCGAGATGGTCTTTTACCCGCAACCCTCAGTCTCAATCTCACCCAAAATCTATCACTTACAGACCTGAGTCAATTGTCGCCACGAGCCTTGCTGAGTTTGTGGCTAGGATTTGAAAGTGGTAAGATTACAACGCCTGCCAATGTCGCCAACACTTTACTGCACGCTGGAGCTGGAACGGCGGTCGGCGGACTTATGAGTGAGGCTAAACCAGCGGCGGAGATTTTAGTCATTGCTCCGAACGGAGACTTTACGACGCCAGCGACCGTACGACTGGTGACCGAACCACACCCACGGATAGATTTTGAGCTTTCGAATGCTATGGTCGCGAGTACTCGGATTAATTTTGGGCGAGAGATCGATGCCTGGCTCGATACGCCACGATCGCGCGAAGGGGTGTACATAGACGCTGTCCCTCGATTTACCGATGATTTGCTACTACGCGATGGGACGCTTTATCTGAAAAATACACCAATACTAGCCATTCAACCACGTGGTGGCGTGACGATCCTTTCTTCAGACTTAACGACACAGATTGGTGAAAATATTACCGAGTGGGAACTTGCCTGGCAGCATAAAAAACTAGGAACACTTAATTTTTATCTACCAGGGGCACCACTGATCGTCACTAAAAACTGGCAATCAAATACGGCAGGAGTGCAATTGATCACTTCCGAAAATAGTACTTATGATTGGCAAAAAACCTCTATCGGGAATCATCATGCGAGCGAACTGGGCTGGAGTTTAGTAGAGACGAGTACAACAGAATCAGCTCGTCGTAGTCTTGGGGGCGTCGGCCAGTCTGCAGAAGATAGCCAGACATTGTCTACTGGTTGGATCGGGGATTGGAAACCTGGGACATTACTCGCGGCTGGCAATAATATCGGAGAATCAACTCGTTTGGGCGCCAGTGATATTTTTGTGCTCTACGGAGATCCAACCCTGTCATTAGAGATGACTCCTGCCGTCCAAAATGGACTCAGTGAAGACATTGGCCGAGTTGTTTGGTCAGCCCCTTGGGGAGATATAGAAAATTTAGTAAGTGGTGATTTCTTGCGCGCCGGCAGCCAGGGAGTCCTCGTCCAAATAGGTAATCAATTTCGCTACCTAGTGCCACAAGACAATACCAATCTGAATTGGTCTGATTGGGGAGAGTTATTGCGAGTCGACGCGGGAGTAGATTCTGTGATTGGTCTGACTGGCCCACGAACCGATGATCTTGCAATTTTAGATACCGATGGAGCGCTCAGTGTCTACGATCTTTCGACGGGCAATTGGCAGCGATCACCGACAAATTTTGAGGACTTAGTCTGGATTGGCGCAGGACGATTTAATGCCGATGACGAAGCGGACCTAGCGTTTGTAGACAGAGCCCTTAATCTCGGCGTGGCGATGCGAACGGGGAACGCTTTCTCAGCGCCTATTTATCTAGGATCATTAGCGCCGAAATTTACGGATATTGACGAACGCAGTACGGATGAAGCGGTGAGTTATCTCGGCAGTACTTGGATCGGTTATGCGGGGATTGAGACCAATCAAGCCTTGGCCCAAGATATTCAGTCGATTGTGGTGACGGCAACGGACAAAACGTCGATAGATTTAGAAACGCTTTCAGAATCTATTACGGCTGGTGGTCTTGGCGATAATCGTTATGCCGTTAGTGTGCCGTTAGATCCCTCTATTGAGAGTCGATTCCAATTGTCTTCTAGTGCTGATAGTTTACGTCCAGGCGATCGGCTGTCGGCACGACTGACCCTACGTAGTGATTTGCCGCATGGGGCCGCACATGTCATGCTACCTTCGGATGATCAATTAGATCTTGATAAAGCGAGTTTGAACTGTGTCGGTTGTGCAACAACGCCTAAATTTTTCAAACAAGATGGCTTTGGGGCGGCTTGGGTGTATCTTGATAAGCTACCAGCCCGTAGTCAGGTGACCTTAACGTGGGATTATGAAGTAGCAGAACTGGCTCTGAGGGAAACCATTAGCATCGTAGATCGAGACAGTGATGGGATTGATGACTTGGTAGTGTCACGAGCCGATCGTTTGCTCACCTATCTATCACGAGATCAGAAATATGAGAGTCTGGCATTGATTCCGGCCCTTGATGCCGAGCAACGTATCGAATATCAAGGCGTGCCAAATATTGTTTCGATTGACGAAAATTCCAGTGCTGATGGTTTTGACCTCCTGGCAGAACGATTGGCTCCGATGCTCGAAGATGAAGATTTGATGGCGGCGACGCTCGCGGGACAGCTGGCGGCCGATGCGGATGGAGATGGACTTCCTGACAGCTTTGATGCGTACCCGACAGAAGACAACTTTTCTCGTGATGGTGGCGGTGTGATTGGAGATGTGGGACGGATGGTGCAGGATTTCTCTAATAAAAAGCAGAACCTGCTTTGTGGATATGGGAGCTGTTTTGATTTCCCAATATCAAAAGTGTTAGGAGGGTTAGCACCTGGTTTAGATTCTATCTACATCCCGCCGATTACGATTCCGAGAGGTATGGATAAAGGAAAACCCATGCTCTCTTGGCCAACAACGAACCCAAGTGGTAGTCCTAGTATTTATCCACCGGATAAAAAAGGTCGTTATTCAGAACCCACGGCACCGCATAAGTCTGTTGGAAGACTTTATCTCATGCCGACGACGACTGGGCACCTAGGAATTGCTTACTGTAAAGGTTTGTATCCATTACACATGATCTCTCCAGTCTGGAATACCAACTGTCAGGTCGTGACACCAAAGATTGATTTTCTTGGTGTCTGTACGGCAGATGAAGATTTGGGTCCAGATGATGACAGTCTGTTGGCAGCAGCGGTCACAACGGCATTGGCTCGTTCGGGATCCGTGATACAGGTAGATCCACAAGGAAACTTAGGAGCCAATCCTGGACAATTTACGGCCAACTTAGACTTTGTGGCCAGTGGAAGGGATAATCGTTCCTTTGGCCCTGCCAATATAAATATTCCGGGCATTGATCTGGTCTCTGACTGGCTACAAGCGCAGATGCGTGAATTTAGCAGCTTTGGTATGAAACTGCCGGCGATCCAATTAAATTTCAAAGATCGGGCGGTAGAGGGTGTCAATGCTTCGCAAAATCTATCGGCCAAAGATCAGGCGGTAGCCCAGCTCAGTAAATACGAGGTTAATATCGAACGACGAGCGATTACGCTGCCATATCCAAATATAACGGGCCCGGATTTAGAAGGCTTCATGGCTCAGTTTAAAAACTGGAAAGCGAATCTAGAACTCAACGCTGTCTTTGATGTCAGTCTGCCAGATCTTTCAAAAGTCACTGATCAACTCAAATCTTTTGTCGCAAGTCTCGAAAATATTTCCTTCGATACAGATTTAGATCTTTCTCTTTCTCTTAATAAAGAATTCACGACGTATTTAGACAATCTCAAAAGCTCATTGGCACAACTTCGAAGTGATTACGATAAATTCTGTGTTAATAACCCTGAACCACAAGCCGCCGATTGTGATGTAGCGCTTAATGTTATTGTCGATTTGGAAGGACTAGAGCGTTCGCTCGACGAATGGAAATCGGCTCTTGGTGGCATTGATCTAGCGAGTGTGCAGTCAGAGTTTGGAAATTTTTCAAACGACGTATCACAGCTAGTATCTTCAGTCGAAAATCTCAAAGACATTCGTATTAAGACCGAATCCTTAGTTTCGAATGCTCAGACGAACCTAGAAACACTAGAAGCCTATCAATCGATTCCAGAAACGCTGGCAGAGGTTCCAGAAAAATCAAAAGCCATGCTCGGCATGGCCGCCGATGGGGTCGCTCATATGGAAAAATTCATGGGCACGTATGCTCAAGACTTAGACGCGCGGATGACACAATGGGAGCAGGCGATTGGCATGATTAGTAGTACTTTTAAAGTCTTTGATAATGCCGTGCTTAAAGTTATGGCTAATTTCAGTAATAATTGTCGAACCTGTGTCGCAGATCGCGGAACGATGCTGTCCTGGCTGCTCAAAATCTTAGTAGGGGCAATCGATATGCCGGTCTTTACCCTGCCAGAATTTCCAGACATAGTCCTCGACTTTACCGGACTGGACTTAGGGCTGACATTTGTGATCCCGGACAAGATCAACTTTAAACCGATCCAGGTAGAACTTTTTACGCTTCCAGAACTAGAAGGGCTACAAGATCTCAACGTACAGCAAAACCTAGAACTGGTAGCGAATATTGAAACGCCAGACCTGAGTAGCCTGACAGCCCAGACCGAGGCACTAAGCCAAGAACTCAATCGTGCCAAGACTATTGAGCTAAACCTGCCAGACCTGGGAACCCTACCATCTTTCTCTAATACTGGAGGTTTCACGCAGAACGTAAATCTGACCATTCCTCAGATTGCCCCACCCAATATTCCGACGCTAGCGCTTAATCTACCGAGTCTGCCAGAAATTCCGGCCATAGACATTGTGCTGCCGGAGATTCCTCTGTTGCCGCAAATCTCAGTACCGAAGATCGATATTCCGACGCCAACCCTAGCGCTACCGAAATTACCGACGTTACCAGGACCACCACAGTTACCACTCAGCCTTATCGATAGTGTGGCAGCCGTAGTAGAGGTGCCGTTTGGTTTCCTAGATCTCTTCTGTCTGTTGCGCCTGGGCGCAGCACCAGTGCCAGAGTGGTACGTTAAACCGTACGTTGAACAGCTCACCAATCGTTCAGAGCTTAGTTTTGGACTCGATTTTGGAGCGCTGTCGATCAAAGACTTTAGTCTGGGGGTAAAACCAATCGAAGTAGGGTTAGCGCTTAGCTTTGCACAGGTATTTGATCCAGTGTCGAAGATTACAGACTCGATTGGAGCCTCGAGTGAAGCACTGATTCGTCAGCAAACTCAAGATGCCTACCGCGGTGTAGAGACGCCTAATATTCCGACGAATCTTGGTTCTGATCTGCAAGCGGTGGTCCCAACATCATTTAAAGCCGTTGCGCAGTGGGCGAATAAGTACCAAGAAGTTTATCGAGAAAATTACGGGAAGACGGTGTCGCCAGACGAGTTCTGGTCGTATTTTCAGTATCGTCTTGGGGCGGCTAAGCCAGCGAGCCTAGCGCAGCAAGAGCTACAAAAAACTCTGCTAGGACTCCACAAGCCAAAGATGTCAAAGACAGCTGTTGAGCCGATCTTGGCACATCGATTTACGGAAGCTGAAGAAGAATTGGACGCTGTAGAACGTTCATTGAATAAAGATCTAACGCTGGTAGAATCACTGTCTACAACACCTTGGTCGCAGTGGGCTGCCAATCCCGATATTCAGTCCCAACAGCGCTTCCTGGCTACCACAGAGGTGCGACAGTTACAATTAGATGCGCCTTCGACCTTCCGTGATCTGACGACCGATACTTCTGCCGCTCAGGTGGAATCGGATGGCTCAATTGCGCCGATCGTGCCAGATCTACTTGATCTGAGTCCGGCGGTGGTGGATAGCACACCGAAGCCAGATCTACCAGTCGATGCGCGGCAGCCAGAGCCAGGTTTATACTATGTCTCTAATACTAATCAAACTTCGCAACGTCTCACGGCTTACCCAGTGCGAGGCGATACTGCCTTACTCATGACGGATATCAATGGCGATGGCGCTGATGAAATCTGGTGGACCGATGGTAGTAATCTGTATCTAAAGGATACACAGGCCGCGGTAGCTAGTCAGCCAGAATCTCAGTCGGTGACAACGGTTGGAGCCGCTGATTTTGTACGGGTGTACGCACCAGGAGCGGCACCACTGGCCAAAACTTTCCATCAAACTCAAACGCTCTCGTTTGATGATCTCAGTATGGATCTCAATTACTGGGAATGGATCCTGAGCGATCATTATGAGATCCGAAAAGATATTCGCAAACGACCGGCTAATCGCGTGTCACGTACTTGGCAGCGCTTTGCTTATACAGACATTGTAGCGCTGCAAGAGACTGGGGTGAAGATTGACTACATTGCAGGAGACCCAGTCTTCGATCGTGCGATAGAGGTCGGTGATATTCTTAAGGCCGGTTTTACAGTAACGCTTGATGCAGACGATCAGGTGGAACTCGTACTGCCAGATGGCTCGGGTGTTTCGTTGCTGAGCAATGAAGCCTATGCTTTACAACCTATCAAAAGAGGAGAGGTCGATACCCGTCTTAAACGACAAGTAGATCAATCTGGATTTGGAGTCTTAGTTGGTATTCGAGATAATGTGCGTAGTCACTTGTCGGGCCCTTTTTATCACCTAATTGACGATAAATAATGCGATATCTCTTACAATTAGCCGTCGTTAGTATGATAGGGCTCAATGTTGCTCAGGCTTTTGATGTCAAAGAGACACTGTTTTCGGATTTTGCGCGAGTGCAGGATTATTGTAATGCCTCGGTGACTTATGATTTGGAAGCTTCGTTTGCTGAAACTGCACCTCGTTATCATGAGACCATGGGGTGTTTATTTAGCACAGCAACGGCTGGTTGGCTTGAAAAAGAACGTGCGTTTTTTGCTGATAAGTTGTCTGATCTTGATTCCGATTATGAGCTTATATCCGTTGGTCAAAGTCCAAAAAGTTGCGCTCAGAACTTTTCGGCAATTGTGTTGACGCAAGAAAATGCTGGGTTTAATTCATTTTGCGAAGCGAGCGGTAGCAACGCCAAGAAAGAATATTCTTTCTGTCGAGTTGCAGAGGCAGCTTATAACGAGTTTTGTGCTTATCAGGAATACGCGTATTTCAAAACTCGGCCAGAAATACTTTTAGAACAATGTACAACGGATTCTTTACTGGAGAATCGTAATGATTGTGCGGAAGAACAGGCTCGTATTGAGGCCGATCAAATGCTGGCACGCAACACGCTTGAACTCAGTCTTACTCGTTACGAAAGACTGACCGAAAGCTGGAGCCTGCACGGTTGGTTAGTGGTGATGGCTGAGTCACTTGAAAACACATATCGTCGACTTGATCTTGCGCGGATCGCGCTCGAAAAATGGCCCTTAAAATTTCATGACGCTTCTTCACAGAAAGCTAGTTCTCTTAACGCTGAATAATGCCTTACTTATTTATATTACTACTCGGACTCTGGACGACGGCGAACGCCGCTGACCTGTCTGGGTACCTAAATATCTATGATACGGCGAAATCAGAAATAGAAGTTGTCGGCGACGAAGCATTGCTCTATGAGCGTCTGGAATCTCCGGTCTATATTCCTTTGGACAGAGTTTTAGATGATGAAGAGGAACGAGCGGTTGTAGAAACCTTAGTCAGCGACACCCTCAACATTGGCCTTAAATCTCCAGCTTTCCGTGATCGGATTCTCAATCAATACAATTTTGAAAAAGATACACTCCAGCTAGAAAAAGATCTCTTGGCCCGAGTCATTTCTCAGCCGCAACTACAGGATGAACGAGAAGATAATGGAGCCATTGACCTGATCTACGATCTAAACCTTATTGATCAGATCCTCTTTGGATCTAAATGGGGGAGAACGAATCCGAAATTTGCCCAGAATGAGGCAGGATTAGCTCGAGAAAAAGAGGACTGGCAGATAGGGGATCCGCGTTCAGTAAGTAATAACGCTGGCATTGGTGTTAACCTGGCTAATCCATCTGCTCAGTACCCCAAAGACCCGCGCGCGATCAGTGCCGCTATCGAAGATCTGAAAACCCACACCGAAAAACTCAACAGTAAACCGCTCAATATCGAGTATCCGACCAAACGTTTCTTTGAACCAGGACAAGCAATGGCGCAGATGTCGCCACGCATCAACTCTCTGCAACGCCAGTTCTCGACGCCAGAAGCTTTTGATACCAAGCCAGAAGTGATTAGTTTTCTGACGGTGCAGTCTCCAAAAGATTTGATTGTGCCGCTGATAACTTGGATTGTGACGCGCGACGATAAAGACTATTTTTCTGACTTAGATCGACAGCTGGCCGCTACCGAACTCGCCAAAGAACAGGACGCGCTCATCGCAGAACTTATCTCTCTGCAAGCCCTAGGCGTTCGCCGTGGAGGGGCTATTTACGATCGTGATCAGCAAAATTATCTATATGACAAAGCGGTGTCGCATCTAGCGCAGCACGTGCATTCCATGAAAACTCAAGTTTTAGAAATCCAGGAAACGCTCGAGACTTTTTATGATAAACCAGACCGATGATGAGAAAGATTTATGGGTTACTATTTTTTATTCCAGGTATTGCCTGGGGGCAGTCGTGTGAAATCGATACTTTTGAGACGCTTACCAATCAATTTTATGATTACGTGCATAACGAGCTGCCCGCGCCGGGGGATTCGCATTCGGTCGATTTTTATTCACAGGCTCATTTTTGGGACCGATCCAATGCACAAGCCACAAAATCTATGCCGGCAGAGATGCTAAAAATTTATGAAAAGTATCAGATAGCTTACGAACGCTTGGATAAAGTTAGAGCCAATAATACAAGCGACAAACGCATCACGGAGTATGCGGTGTGTCGTCAGGAGTTTTTTGAAAAAGAAATTTTTAGTCTCTTGGTATATCCTTTAGGGGTCAATTGGTCTTCGGATTGTAGTGATGTCATTGCGCGCGATCCGAGCTTAGCGCTTACTGATGAGCAGCGACGGAGTTTGCGGTTTGAACTAGGGGCGCAGAATCTGGCAACGTGTCGTTACGAATCTGGTTCGGCTGATGATACTTCGGAATTTTTGCCAGGAGCTGATCGTTCGGTAGATATTGAGGGATTTGTGCCACCCGTGCGGTCATTGGATCAGTGGCAATTTGATCTCGATAAGAATCAATCACAGCTACAGGTCGACACTGGTGAAAATGAAAGTGCAGAGACCTCTGTCGATGTGCCAGAAGGCGCCGGTAAAAATTTTCTTGATTACTGGAAAGCGGTCTTTAACTGGGGACAACGCCCTGGCACATTTGATAGTCAGGATGCAGAAGTCCGAACTGAAAACCTCGTAAGTGGCCGAGAGATTCAGGCCGACACAGCTATCCGTCGAGCCAAATGGGAAAATGATCGTAATTATTGGGTACAGCGGAGTGTTGCTTCTGGCGCGTTGTTAGATGCTTATGCCGCTCGTTTTGAAACCGATGAAGCCTCTCAACCAATCCTGCCGACGCTGGATGAACTCAATACATCGCTAGAAGCGAGCCTAGATGCGATTGAAAATGTCTGCCAGCGTCAGCATGCCAAAGTCTTCTGTTGGTGGGGAAAAAATACGTATCCGGAAAAGAAAAAGTGGTCGCCAGAGCAAAGCTTTAATTAATTGAGACTCAGCGAGCTTAGCGAGCTGCTAGTCAAAATTATCCTGAGCAGCCTGTCCTGAGTCTGTTGAAGGAAAGGATCTCGTGAAGTAAGAAGTTAGAAGTGGGAAGTAAGAACTGAGAGCTGAGAACTTATTTTAGCGAGACCAGGTTTCTCGGGCGAGAGCGAGGATTGAATTTGCTGAGCGTGCAATGTTTCGATTTACATGTCTAAGTCGGGGGTGGAGCCATTTATCAAAACGAAGACTTAGAGCACTCATCTTTTCGACGAAAAGACTGCGTGTTTTACGTTCTACGTTGCTTTCGACCTGCATACGGATCTGTGCTTGTGAAAGTTCTAGGAGACGATCCTTGCGATTGAGACACCGGTTACGATTCGCCTGACTGTCACTCGCTAGATTGTCAGATCCGCAATCACGAGCGATCAGCTGACAGAGACTTTCGAGGCAGTAGTTATAGGTGCGATAGAGATTTATACTTTCGCCGACCAAGGCTTCCCCATGGCCACCTTGATCGAGCCAGAGGGTGTGGAGTTTGTCCTGCATGACGGTGTTAATCTTCTCCATTTCAGGTGCTCCGTAAGCCATGAACGCATTGCGTTCGAGTTTGTTCGATTCGACGTTTTTACACTGATTTTTATCAAAGTAAGCGCCTTCGTTGGTGTCGTCATAAAGTGTGAAATCAATGATTCCTCCTTCGTTCCAGCAAGTGGTTACCGGCGTATTATCAAATTCATAGGCCTGAGCCACTGAGGGCGATAGGATAACTAAGAGAAAGCAGTGAGCCGTAAGCAGTGAGCAGTGACGAACCTTCATTTCTTTTATTTTAGAGCAAACCGGCCAGAGAAGAAACTAGAGGTAATGTCGCAATGTGGAAATTTTACAATTAACTACTTATTGTTCTTTCGTTCTTGAGCACGACGTTGTTGTCGAGACATTGGTGGCGCTGATTGTTTTTGCCCGACATTAAATTCGCCAGTGTTTTCTAATGTTTCGTTGATCTCTCCGGCATTGGTCTGGGCATCGCTGTAATCCTTGGCTTCGAGTTCGAGATTCGCACGGAACTGTACTCGGAATAGATTTGCAATTGAGGTCAGACGAATGCCCTGTAAAAGCCCAGAAAACATTCTAAACGACTCAGCTTTGTACTCCATGATAGGGTCTTTCTGCGCGTAGCCAGCCAGGGCAACTCGATCTCGGAGATGCGTCATCTCGTCGATGTGTTCGAGCCAGAGTTGGTCGATCGAACGGAGTGTGATTTGTTTGGCAACGTCATCAACGACTTCGACGGGGAATTGTGATTTTTTGTTTTCCCAGGCCTTGAGTAAGAGCTCGGTAAGCCACTCTTGGAGGTCTTCACGATAGTTATATTCGACAAGACTTTCGGCTTTGAGCCCCATCTGGTGAACGCTGTTGATCGTTTCTGTTAGCTCTTCGAGATCCCAGCTGGTGCTGTATTGTGGTGTTGGGCAGTGGTTGTCGACAAGTTGTCCAACTAGGTCGCGGCACATTTGATCCAGGTCATCAAGGATCACATCAGAACCAAGTAGTTTAGCGCGGCGAGCATAAATCTTTTCACGGTGGATATTCATTACATCATCGTACTGCACGACATGTTTTCGTGCGTCAAAGTGGAAACCTTCGATTTTTTTCTGAGCGTTTTCTACAGAACGACTAATCATTGGGTTTTCAATGGCTTCGTCTTCGGGGAGCCCCATGCGTTCCATGACACCGGCCATTTTTTCTCCACCAAAACGGCGCATGAGTTGATCGGTCATAGCGACATAAAACTGTGAGTAGCCAGGATCTCCCTGACGTCCTGAACGCCCACGGAGTTGATTATCGATCCGACGAGATTCGTGTCTTTCGGTACCAAGAATCGCAAGACCTCCGGCTTCACGAACGCCTTCGCCGAGTTTGATGTCGGTTCCACGCCCGGCCATGTTGGTGGCGATGGTTACCGCGCCTGGTTGTCCGGCTTTAGCAACAATTTCGGCTTCTCGTTCGTGTTGCTTAGCGTTGAGAACTTCGTGCGGGATGCCTTCTGATTTGAGCATACGAGAGAGCTCTTCAGATTTATCAATGTTTACCGTTCCGATGAGGACCGGTTGTCCGTTTTGATGTAGTTTTTTAACGGTTGTAGCCAGGGCTTTAAACTTCCCACGTTCATTTTTAAAAATTTTGTCGGCTAAATCCGCCCGTGCAATCGGACGATTAGTCGGTATCACGATCGTGTCGAGTTTGTAGATCTTAGCGAATTCTTCGGCTTCGGTTTCGGCCGTCCCAGTCATTCCCGCTAGTTTTTCGTACAGTCGGAAGTAATTTTGGAACGTAATGGTGGCCAGCGTCTTAGATTCCCGTTGGATTTCGACGTTTTCTTTTGATTCAAGTGCTTGGTGAAGACCATCGGAGAAACGACGTCCTGGCATCAATCGTCCGGTGAATTCATCGACGATGACTATTTTTCCGTCTTGGACGACGTAGTTTTGGTCGCGCTGCATGATAACATTGGCTTTGAGAGCATTTTCAACGTGGTGTACTTGCTCAAATCCTCCCTCGGCGTAGAGATTTTCACTGCCCAGCAGTCCTTCGAGTTTGCGAATTCCGTTCTCGCTTAGCTGCACTAATTTTTGCTTAAGATCGATGTTGTAGTCTTCGTTTTCCTGAAGCTGTGGAATGAGTCGAGCGTAGAGGCTATATTTGTCAGTCGACTCTTCGGCTGGGGCGGAGATGATAAGCGGCGTCCGCGCCTCATCGATGAGGATTGAATCAACTTCATCCACGATCGCGAAGTGAAGTGGTCTTTGGACTTGGTATTCGGTTTTTTGGGCCATGTTGTCCCGTAGATAATCAAATCCAAATTCATTATTGGTTCCGTAGGTAATGTCAGCCTGATAAGCCGATTTACGCTCATCCTGGGAAACCCCACCGATGATCACACCAACAGAAAGTCCACAGAACTCATAAAGCGGTTTCATCCATTCTGCATCTCGTTCGGCTAGATAATCATTTACCGTAACCACATGAACGCCTTTACTGGATAGCGCATTTAGAATAACCGGCAGTGTACAGACGAGTGTTTTTCCTTCACCGGTTTTCATTTCGGCAACCTTTCCTTGGTGGAGTACGATGCCTCCAATCAGTTGGACATCGTAGTGAACCATTTCCCAGACTTGTTCCTTTCCCATAACTTCAAAGGACTTACCGCCCAAGCGACGAGCGGCATTTTTGATCCCCGCAAAGACTTCAGACATAAGGTCATCAACTTTTTCAGGGTTTTCGGTCAAAATCTTTCGCCATTCAGCGAATTGCGCTTGGAGATCGCTATCTGAAAGCGCTTGGAATTTTTCTTCCTGAGCATTGATACTAGGAAGTAGTTTTTCTAGTTTTTGGATCTGTTGTTGATTGTAAGATCCGGCCAGTTTATCGAGGAAGGCTTGCAACATTTTTTAGAGCTTAGAGCTGAGTTTCTTTCTGGCAGAGTTTAGGGAAAGAATAGTGGTTTTCAAACGTTTTTAAGCCGTAGTACTCGATATTGATTTCTTTTTTTGTTTTATTAGGATCGGCTTGTTATGAACACTCCCCGGGAACTCCAAAATCGTCTCAACAAAGAAGAAGCGCTGGCCAAGCTAGCGACGGAGGATTTTGAGCGTAAAACGATTTCTTTCTATCGTTATGTAAAGATTGCCGATCCAGTGGGCCTTCGCAATGAACTTTTTACCAAGTGGAATGCTTGGGGGTGTTTGGGGCGGATTTATGTAGCGGCGGAGGGGATTAATGCCCAGATGAATATACCAGAACCGCACTGGGACGCTTTTGTAGCCGATTTGTATGCCTACGAAATATTTAAAGATGTCCCTTTTAAGCACGCAGTCGAAGACGAAAGTTCTTTTTGGAAGTTAACGATCAAAGTAAAAGAAAAAATCGTGGCCGATGGACTCGATGATAGTACTTTTGACGCTTCTGATGTGGGACGACATCTAAGCGCGGCGGAATTTAACGAGCTGCTCGATGATCCAGAATCCGTGTGTGTGGACATGCGTAACTTCTACGAATCAGAGGTTGGACACTTCGAAGGAGCTATCTGTCCAGACGTAGCCACCTTTCGTGAAGAGCTGCCAAAGGCCAAAGAGCTTTTAGCTGGGAAAGAAGAAAAACCGGTACTGCTTTATTGCACGGGAGGGATTCGCTGTGAAAAAGCCAGTGCTTACCTGCGTCACCATGGCTTTAAAAATGTGAATCAGCTCCATGGCGGGATCATTGATTACGCACATCAAGTCAAAGCTGAAGGGCTGGAATGTAAGTTTAAAGGGAAAAATTTTGTTTTTGACGAACGACTCGCAGAAAATATTACCGATGATGTCCTGACAAATTGTCATCTCTGTGGCA
>JAHDBZ010000011.1:0-4058 GCA_020630245.1 Candidatus Altimarinota bacterium | reverse complement strand
TTTTTCTGCTATAATCACGGGAAAATAAAAACAAAAACGTCTTATGGATTTTGATAAAATTATCGAATACGCCCTTCAGAATCAAATTTCTGATATTCATATGGTTACCGGTAAGCCGATATTTATGCGGCAAAACGGGAAAATGCAGAGTGTGGGACAGCCATTGGCCCAAGGTTTTAATGAAAAGCTCATAGCCGGAATCCTCAACGAAACCCAGAAACAAGGACTCGAAAAGAAACGACATATTGATTTCATGCATGCTTCTGGAAACGGAACTCGTCTGCGTGGAAATGCTTTTTACACCAATACTGGTCTTTCGATCTGTTTCCGGTTGATCATGAGCACGCCACCAAATTTTGCTGATCTTGGTTTTCCTCAGTTTGTCGGTGAAGAACTGCTGCGAGCTCGTCAAGGACTGGTTCTAGTCGTAGGGCCAACGGGGCAGGGTAAATCTACGACGATTGCGTCAGTGCTCAAAGCCCGGGCAGATAACTTTTCTGAGCATATGCTCATGATCGAAGATCCAATCGAATACATCATCGACAGCGGAAAAGGGATCGTGCAACAACGAGAAGTTGGCCGTGATGTAGAAAATTATACCGAAGGGATCATGGGTTCGCTTCGAGAAGACCCAGATGTTCTAATGATTGGGGAAATCCGTGACAAGCCAACGATTCAAGCAATTCTAACGTTAGCAGAAACAGGGCACTTGGTCTTTTCGACACTGCATACCAATGGTGCCGTACAAACGATTAATCGAATCCTCGATAGCTTTACAGTCGAAGAACGACCACAGATCCGTGCACAGCTAGCGACAAATCTTTCGATGATTATCTCTCAACGCTTGATCCCCAAACCAGATGGAAATGGTCGGGTGTTGGCTTTTGAAATCCTGACGATGAACTACGCTGTAGCTAATTACATTCGCCAAGACAAGGTCTTCCAGATTCCAAATGTCATGCAGACCGATAGCTCTGGTCATATGATTCTTTTTGAGCAGTCATTAGTGGCTCTCGTAATGTCGAATCGTATCAGTAAAGAGACGGCGATTGAATACGCCACTGATAAAAACCAACTCCAGGCCCTCTTTGAACTTAATAATATCGACTAGACCAAATGGCCATAGATTTTGAACAAATCCTGCAATATGCAGTTGATCATTCGGCTTCAGATATTCATCTAACGCCTGGTTTGCCAGTGTCTTTCCGTATTCACGGGAGTATTGAATATGTAGGAGAACCAATACAAAAAGCGTTTACAGAAAACCTGATGGTCAACATCTTGACTCCTAAAAATCAGGCGCATCTCGATGAATTCCGCGATGTAGATTTCTCTGTGTCCAGCAAAAGTTCTTACCGTTTCCGCGGGAATGCTTTTTATTCTCAGTCAGGCTTGTCTTTTGTCTTTCGTCTGATTCCAAAGGTGATTCCAGAGTTCCCAACACTTGGTTTTCCAGACGAACTATTGGCTCATTTTCAAAACCTCAAACAAGGATTGGTGCTGGTCGTAGGGCCTACGGGACACGGTAAAACTACCACGCTAGCTTCACTTATCCAGGCTCGTAAAGATGCACACAAAGAGCACATCATTACGATGGAGGATCCGATCGAGTTTATCTTTAAATCGGGGAACAGTATCGTGCATCAACGAGACGTAGGAAAAGATGCAGTGAGTTTTGCGAGTGGCCTCAAAGCGGCTCTTCGTGAAGATCCAGACGTATTACTGGTGGGAGAAATGCGTGACCTGGAAACTATTTCAGCGGCTTTGACAGCGGCAGAGACTGGCCATTTGGTACTTTCGACTCTGCATACGCATGATACGCCAGAGACTATTAACCGGGTGATTGATGCTTTTCCGACCGCGCAACAAGGACAGGTGCGGAGTCAACTAGCCGCTTCATTGCAAATGGTAATCGCGCAGCGTCTATTGCCGAGTCTCGATGGAAAACGAACGCTCGTCTACGAAGTGATGACCAGTAATATCGCGATCAAAAATCACATTCGACAGGGGACGCTTCATCAGATCCAAAATTACATGCAAACTGACACTTCTGGGACGATGAATCTGTTTGATCAATCGTTGGCATCACGCGTGCTTGAAGGTTTAGTAAGCCTCGATACAGCCTTTTCAAACTGTCGTTCGCGTGAACAGCTAACGCATCTATTAGAGCTCAATGGGGTTGAAATTCCAGCTGAATTGATGGAAGGAGAAGACGACGAATAAATTTAGAAACTGAGTCAAAATATAGTACTATTGGGCCCCACCATGCCTGATAATTTTGTGAATCTTCACACGCATTCGTATTACTCTATCTTGGAGGCAGTTATGTCCCCCAAGCAGATCCTCGAAACGGCTGCCGCACAGAAGTGTGCCGCCGTAGCGTTAACCGATAGTGGCAATGGTCACGGGTTTATCGAATTTGTGCAGGCAAGTAAAAAAGTCGAAGGTGTTAAACCTATTTTGGGTGCAGAGATTTTTGTGGCCAAAGATTCTCGTTTTGAAAGAAGAAGCGGTGTCGACGGTAATGAGGGTTATTTAGTCTTATTGGCAATGAACCAAACAGGGTACAAAAACCTGATGGAGATTATTTCTGTAGGGCATCTGCAGGGATATTACCAAAAACCTCGGATTGACTGGGAGACACTCGAAAAATACCAATCAGGGATTCTTTGTTTGACTGGCGCGGAAACTGGCCTGGTCGGACAAGATTTGTTTTTAGAAGGTGAGGCCAAAGCAAAAGCAACACTGCAGCGTTTGAAAGAACTGTTCGCTGATCATTTGTATGTAGAACTCTGTGCCAAAGACTCTGAAAGACAGAAAACACTCAACCAGTTTTTATTAAGTAATCATCAAGATCTCCCGTTTGTGGTGACGAGTAACGCTCGCTTTGCGACGCCCGCAGATGAAGAAGCGGCGGATAATTTGTACTGTATCGGTAAAAATACAGCGGTAAATGACCCGACACGTACCAAGGCCATGGCTGGCCAATGGTTCCGTAGTTGGGAAGAGATGATGGATATTTTGAACTATGTGCCGGCAGAGGTATTGGAAGCAGCTCGTCAGAACTCACTCAGCATTGCTGAAAAAATAGACCTATCAATAGAGTTTGGGCAGAGCTTGCTCCCTCATTTTGACGTAGACCCAGGTGAGACTCCGGCCACACAGCTCAAGAAAGATTGTGAAGCCCAGATCCCGCATCGTTATCAAGAAAAAGCCATGCAGGAAGAGGCACAGGAACGACTAGATTATGAGCTAAGCATTATCAGTAAGATGGGGTTTGATTCGTATTTTTTGATCGTGGCGGATTTTGTGAATTTTGCGAAAGAAAACGGTATTGCCGTCGGACCTGGACGGGGATCGGCGGCCGGTTCGATTGTTTCGTATTTACTGGGGATTACCAATATTGATCCACTGCTGTATCAATTGCTCTTTGAGCGGTTTCTCAATCCTGAGCGAATTTCGATGCCGGATATCGATATCGATTTTTCGGATGAGAGACGGGAGGAAGTATTGCAATACGTGATTGAAAAGTATGGTACCGAAAAAGTTTCTAAGGTGTGTACATTTGGAACACTTGCCGCTAAAGCGGCGCTCAAAGACGTGGCGCGTGCCCAAGGAATTCCCTTTGCACAGGCAAATGCCATGACGAAGTTACTCCCAAACAAGCCAGGGTTTAGTCTCGAAGAGGCTTCAGAGGTAAAGGAGTTTACAAGTCTGCTTGATACGAATCCGGCTCTCAAAAAAGTCTTTGGTATCGCGCAAAAACTCGAAGGCTGTGTTCGGCACGTATCCGTACATGCCTGTGCAGTAATCATCGGAGCTGACGCCCTGACACATCACACTCCGATCCAATGGGCACCTGGAGCCGAAGAGATTAAGATTACTCAGTTTCCCTATCAGCAGCTTGAATCTCTGGGGCTTTTGAAGATGGATTTCCTAGGATTAAAGAATCTTTCAATCCTTGAAAAAGCCATTCAAAACATTGAGCTCAGTACCGGAGAAGTTATTGATCTGAACACTATTCCGCTCGATGACGAAAAAACTTTTGAGATGCTCTC
>JAHDBZ010000010.1:15252-28713 GCA_020630245.1 Candidatus Altimarinota bacterium | reverse complement strand
GTATTCCATCCGCACATTCCCGTACGGATACCTTGTTACGACTTAAGCCCAGTCATTGGTTTCACCTTAGGCCACGATTGTTTCGCAGACTTCGGGCGCCCCCAACTCCCGTGCCTTGACGGGCGGTGAGTACAAGACCCAGGAACATATTCACCGTGCCATGACTGATACACGATTACTAGCGATTCCAACTTCAAGAAGTCGAGTTGCAGACTTCTATCCGAACTGAGACGAGTTTTCTCCGATTGGCTCCACATTGCTGCTTCGCTTCAGTTTGTTACTCGCCATTGTAACACGGGTGTGGCCCCAGACATAAGGGTCATGCTGATTTGACGTCATCCTCACCTTCCTCCCGGTTATACCGGGCAGTCTCGTATGAAAATACAACATACGACGAGGGTTGCGCTCGTTAACGGACTTAACCGAACACCTCAAGGCACGAGCTGACGGCAACCATGCAACGCCTGTCACTAATCCAGCCGAACTGACTCTAAGAATTACCAAAGATACGATTAGGATGTCAAGTCTGGGTAAGGTTACTCGCTTATTGACGAATTAAACCCCATGTTCCACCGCTTGTGTGGGTCCCCGTCTATTCCTTTGTGTTTTAAGCTTGCGCTCGTACTACACAGGCGGCATGCTTAACGGGTTACCTTGGACACCGAGGAAAGGTCGAGTTCCCCGACGCCGAGCATGCATCGTTTACGGCGTGGACTACAGGGGTATCTAATCCCTTTTGCTCCCCACGCTTTCGTCCCTGAGCGTCAGTAATGGTCCAGTATGCTGCCTTCGCTTTTGGTGTTCCTGTACATATCTACGGATTTTACCCCTACTTGTACAATTCCACATACCTCTCCCATACTCTAGAAACACAGTTTCGGTTACAGCACCGATGTTGAGCACCGGTATTTAATAACTGACTTATGCTTCCGCCTGCGGACGCTTTACGCCCAATAATTCCGGGTAACGCTTGCCCCTTACGTATTACCGCGGCTGCTGGCACGTAATTAGCCGGGGCTTATTCCTAGAGTACCGTCAGATCTTCTTCCTCTAGAAAAGGAGTTTACAACCCATAGGGCCGTCGTCCTCCACGCGGTGTCGCTCCGTCAGACTTTCGTCCATTGCGGAAGATTCCTTACTGCTGCCTCCCGTAGGAGTATGGACCGTGTCTCAGTTCCATCGCGGCTGATCATGCTCTCACATCAGCTACCCGTCATAGTCTTGGTGAGCTTTTACCTCACCAACAAACTGATAGGCCGCAAGCCCCTCCTCTACCGATAAATCTTTACCATTGCTGGACCATCCGGTATTAGCACGACTTTCGCCGTGTTATCCCTGAGTAGAGGGCAGGTTCTTACGTGTTACTCGCTCGTCCGCCACTTTCACTTGAACAAAGTAAACTTCGTCAAGGTCTCGTTCGACTTGCATGTATTAGGCGCACCGCCAGCGTTCACCCTGAGCCAGGATCAAACTCTCGATAAAATCAAGAAATTTGCCAATATCACTGCGCTAGGCGCTCATGATATATGGTGGCTATATAAGTTCTGGTTTTAGAAAACCAGTAAAAAAATTCAAAATAGAATAAACGTTGATTGTTGCTTGGTGATAACTAACCCCGGAAAAGAATTAGCACCACCGAAATTTGTTTAGCCGGCTAGCTAAACAAAAAATTGTTGCGTTCGAAATGGAAAAGAGCTTTTCTGTGCTGAGTTAGTCACTAGGTGTCCAACACAGCCGGCCGATCTTAGTGACGAAGCGGGGCCCTGTCAAAGCTTTTTTGGGGAATTTTATAAGGGGGTTGGAATGGCGTAGCAATTATCGACTTCAAACTTGTTAGCCAGGAGCTTATCAATGATGTAATAAACCTCGCTTTTAACAGCTTCAGGCATATTTTTAGCAGACATCTTGATGTCTGTTTTTGCAGGCAAAGCGTCGCCACCAATGTTGATGTCGGTTCGAACTTCATGATTATTGGGAGCGTGTACCAAGACTTGAAGCACTTTGTTTTGGGAGGTTTCGGCAACGATAGTTTCAATGTGCACTGGTTTTTGATAGCTCGCAACGCGTCCCTGACAGTATCGCCCCTCATTTAGACTCGTGATTCGTTCCACAGCGCTTGCAAATAAGCGGTCTTTTCTCATTTTTTCCTGAGGAATATTGATGCCAGCAGCAACCACGGTAAACACCGCACAGGCGATTCCTGGCCACCAATTTATTGTGTCTTTTTGTTCCATCTATGATTCTTATTAAAACAAGGAAGCAAAAAAGCAAGTTATTAGAATTGGGTCCGCCGGTATACTATGCAGGCATGGAAGTCGCTTTGACCTGGAATCTGGTAATTCTCGCTGTGGCGGTGATGCTGTTTATGTACAGTTTTATCATCGGGCAGGACCAGACGATTAAGCTGATTTTGAGTATTTATATCGCGATTTTGACCTCCGACGGGATTGCGAGCCTGCTTGAGCGCTTTGTCTTTGACCCCTCTCCGGGATGGCAAGCGATCCTGTACGGCTGGGAAGATCAGTTTTTTATGTGGTTGCGGATTACGCTGCTGATTATTGCGGCGGCGGTGTTTGTCGTTAAAAGCGGTTTTCACGTTACCATGGGACAGCATGAAAAGTGGTCGACGCGGATGGTCATACATGCTCTCTTTGCAGCGCTCAGTGCGGCGCTTTTTCTGTCGACAATCCTAATCTACATGTCTGGCAATTCTTTCGTCGAGGGTATGTCGCGGGCTGTGGAGGGTTTAGTGGTTTACGAGCAATCATTGCTCGCTCAGATCCTTATCGATTACTATCAAATCTGGTTCACTCTGCCGGCGATTTCGTTCTTGGTGACGAGTTTCTTTTTTGAGGCTGAAGTTGACTAGCATTTTATTTGTAAGGTTCTTCTCATCTTCAAAACTTCTGTTTTATAGTATTTTCTTTCTCTTGAGGAAACCCCACATCCAAACTCCAAATAGCAAGGCACTAATTACAAACATGCCCACGATCAACCAGAAGGCGGCATGATTGGTTTCGAGATTGTTTTGGATATTCATCCCATAGAGTCCCGTAATGACAGCCATCAGGGCAAACAGGGCCGTGGTCAAGGTTGCGACGAGTTCAAATCGGATAATAGAATTACGTAGACTATTGATCTTGAGTGACAAAATCTCCTGCGTGTCGTCGATGTTTTCTTTGAGCTCGTCGACTCGATGAGCGATGTCCTCGACCTGCTCGACAAATGAATCTAGGATCGATTCGGCTTCATCGAAATTTACATTCTTCTTTCTTCGTTGGCTGAGACATAGATCGATCAGTTCTTCGTCATCTTCGAGCACCTCTTCGCCGGCTTCTTGGTTTTCTCGTACGGCGATTTCAAATTTGGAAATTCGTTTTTTGAGTTTCAAAAGCCTCTCGAGGTTAATCTGCCCGTAGTCTTGATTGAGTAGGCGGAGTACTTTGGTAACGCCTTTTTCCAAGCTTTCCAGCTGGCTTCGCATGTTGGCGACTTTGTAGTGGGTGGCGTAGTCGAGGACGACCAGTTCAAAATGGTGGTCTTTGCGTAGGCCTTTTAATTTTTCCTTGAGTCCAGGGAGAAACTCATCGGTGATCTGTTTATTGTCGAGATTAAAGATCAGGACACGGTCTTTTGAGATCAGTAATTTGACCAAGCCTAGATTGGCAACGACGGCATCACCACGTGAAAAAATCGTGGCCACCTGACGCACTGAAAAGAGTGGCCGCAGATCACGATGGTGGAGTTCAAAATCTTTGGCGAGATCTTTTCGCCCCAATTCCTTGGTGCTTTGTCGGCCTTCGGCAGTGATTTGAACGCTTTTCATGCGAATGAGAGTTTAACATGCATTGTAATAAGACTCTAGTCTCTAGACACTAGTAATCTCGCGTTCTAGCGTTCTCGCTTTCTCTAGAACAACGCTCCCTGCAACGCCTGTTTCAACCTTAGACCGGGACTCGTTTCCTCAAAGTCTACCCAGTAGCCACGCAGATCGCGGCCGCAGACCGAAACCAGGTCTTCGCCAGTATCGAGGAGCAGAAAAGCCCCTTTGATGGCTACAATTGTACCCGAAACTGATTCTTCTAGGTCGAGTTTCACTTCATGCACTTCGTGCGGTCTTTCTTTGACGGCCTTAGTCCCAAAATAATCTTCCCAAACCGTAAACTCTGGGTTTTCGAGTATGAAATCTTTTAGATGCGGATGGCTTTCCAGGCAGTTTCGGTGCTGGTCAAACTTGCCTCGCAGAATTTCCTCCGCTTTTTGGTTGGACAAATCTAGTTGCCAGGCGTCTTTTTTGGCGCTGCTTTGAACTTTATCAAGCATGCCGCTCTGACGAAAGAGCGTCTCTATCTGTCGAGCGACTGTTCCGTTGGGGGCTTTGGCAATATACAGCGTGGCGACCGAACCCTGTTCGAGTTGTCGCATTTGTTTACGACTGGCTTTGGAAACCCCAATTTTCTGCGTATTTTCGTCAAACAGGGCTAGGTAGACCCAGTGTTCGCCCTCGATCTTGGCCAGGTCTTCGGCGTTAAACATATCAGTGTTAAATCCGTCGAAAGAGGTGTAGACAAAACTTCCTTCGCGATTGCGACAGTATTCGCACTTGGCTCGACCCTGTACCTGGTCTGGACAGGGCTGCCACACGCCTTCTCTTTCTGACCCCGCACAAGCAACAACGCCTTCGATCGATAGTGATAAGTTGTCACCAACCTGGAGGGGTTTACGACCAAATTTTTCTCCATTAGAAGCTTCAAACCGAACCGAATGTTCGTCTGTCCAGCGGAAGTCATACACGTGCACTTTCATTAACGAGTATTGAAGATGAGAAGTTGAGAAGAAAGAAGTTGAAAATGATTTTTTGATGAAGCAACCACCTATCAAATTGTCGAGAAATGTTTAACCTATTTTCGATGAAAAGGCAAAAGTCTTGGGACGGAAAAATCTGGCAAATAGAAAATAATTTTGCGGATTTTGCGACGGTGTCAGATTGGCTCGGGCAACGAGAGCCAGCCAGTGTGAATTTGCACGACCCATTGCTGATGCATGATATGCGGGTGGCTACCGAGCGAATCAATCAGGCCCTAAAAAACAAGGAACGCATTATGGTTTTTGGTGATTTTGATGCTGATGGGGTAACCGCAACCGCGATCTTGGTCGACGCACTGAAACGTTTGGGAGCGGCAGTTTCTTATCGTATCCCAGACAGAGCTCAGGACTCTCATGGCCTCAAAGACTACTTCATAGATGAAATTGTGGCAGCTGAGGTGACTCTGCTCATTACTGTAGACTGTGGCATCAATGATGTTGTCTCAGTGCAAAAAGCGGCCGCACAAGGGTTGGACGTAATCATCACTGACCATCACCAGCCTGATCCTGAGCGGCGCCCGACAGAAGCCGTTGCTATTTTGAACCCTCACCAGTCTGAATGTGACTACCCAGACCAAGATTTGTCGGGGGCGGGGGTGGCTTTCAAATTAGTACAGGCTTTGGCACACCAGCATTTTTCGGGGACAGAGGCGACGATATTTTGGCAGAAATATCTAGACGTGGTTACGATTGGTCTGGTGGCTGACTGCATGCAATTGCGTGGAGAGGTTCGTGCTTTGGTTAGATTGGGATTAGCGCAGATGCGACATACGGCGTGGCCCGGACTAGCCCTGCTTCTTCAACAGCTAAAAATTGATCGAGAAAATCTCAACGAAGACACGATTGGCTTCTATTTGGGCCCGGTGATTAACGCTGCTTCACGACTCGGAGATGTGCAGCACGCGGTGCAGCTTTTTTTGGGACGCGACCAATTCGGAGCGCGCGTAAATCATCTATTGCAGCTCAACGATGAACGAAAGCGTTGGACTCAAACCGCGACAGAGGCTTCGACAGCGCAAATAGATCCAGAGGCTACATTCCAATTGATCATTACTGAAGCATGGCCGGTGGGATTGCTGGGGTTAGTCGCGGGGCGCTGGAGTGAGAAGTTGCACCAACCCGTGATCGTCATGCGTCGCGAAGGAGACCGGTTTAAAGCCTCCTGTCGAGCGCCCGTCTGGGCTGATATTGAGACGGCCTTGCGAGCCAAGCAGTCTCTTTTTGAATATGTAGGAGGACATCCAGCCGCCGCCGGGTTTTCGATGCCAGCAGACAAAGAAGCGGAGCTTCGAGAGCATCTAGCAGAGCACTATGCCAAGATAGTTGCGCCAGAACGCCAAAATGCAGCTCAGGCTTTGGCACCAGCCTTGATTACGCTTGAGTTAGTAGATTTGATTGAGCGTCATGCTCCTTACGGCATTGGTTTTGTGGCTCCCAAGTGGCAGCTTTCAGCGGCTAAACTCACAGAAGTTCACTGGATGGGAGCGGAGAAAAATCATTTACGTCTAACCTTTTCCAAAGACAGCAAGACCTTCACAGCTGTGAAATTTCGAGCACAAGCATATCGAGACAAAATCACCATCGGACAGACATTAGACATTTACTTTACCCTACGAAGACAGGTGTGGCGTGGTGAGGAGCGGTTGCAGCTATTGGTAGAAGACATAATGAATGTTTAAATGTTTTGATGTTGTAATGTTACAATGTGTAAAAATATGAAGCCGTTTATTTACTTTATCACGGGCGCCTCTGGGGCGGGAAAGACCGCTTTAGTTGAAGCTTTAGCGCTTGATCCAGATTGCCAAGACACCAAATTTTTACATTTTGATTCTGTGGGGGTGCCCGAAGAAATTCCGGAAGACTGGCAGCAAAAAACGACACAAGCATGGGTGACGCGCATGCTGTCAGGCGAATTCTCAGAGTTTTCCAGGATCGTCATCGAGGGACAGGTAGATCCGAATTTTATAGAAGTAGCTTTTGCGGGCCACGAATTTAATAACTATCAAATAATACTGCTAGATGCTTCGATGGAAACTTTGTTTTCAAGACTGAATGAGCAGCGTCAGCAACCAGAATTGGCCACCGAAGATATGGAAAATTGGGCGAACTACCTAAGGCGTGTTGCTAAAGACAAGCAATTGGCGGTGGTATTTAATGATGGATCTCTTGTTTCAACACTAGAAAAGTGGAAACAACTATTGTGACATCACAACATTATAAAATCGTAACATTTCTTATCTGCCCGGTCTCATCCCCGTTAGTTTCCACTGAGGACGGTTAATCAGTCCCGCATCTGACCAGGTAAAGTCAGAGTTGCCGGTTTCAAATTCGCTGATGGCTTCGGCCACGTTCGGTGGATCATTGATCAGGCGGCCACCGCCTTGCGGTGGAGTAGCACCCGTTGTCTGACTCGCAACGGCTTCTTCGGTAATAGTCACTGGAAAATTGATTTCTTCGATATTTCCCGCTTGGTCGATGATACGCAGGCAGATCGTGCGATCGCCAGGGGTCGTAAATCGAAGACTGGTCATCTGACCTTTGGCAACGGGAGCATAGGGGTCATCGAGAATTTTCCATTCATAGCTCAAGCCTTCTCCGATGGTTTTCGAGGCATCGAGACGAATCGGTTGACCGACCGACTGTGTACGATGGGAAACGGTAACTTTTACCTGTGGTGCCGGTGTTTCTAGGATCGGAATCGTGCGGGAGATAGTACGCAGCTCTTTTTGTGGATCGCGAATCTGTACCGTTACTTCGTATTCACCAGCCTGGTCGTAGGTCCAGCGCTGACTGGTGGTGGGACGGAAGTCGGTGTCCCAGACGCCATCACCATCGAAATCAAAGCGTAGCTCAAGCTGAGATTTGCTCGACTGGGCGTCAGCAGCTTCTACTTGGAATTGGACGTCTTGCCCGGCGTAATTAGGCCAGCTGGCGGTGCGTAGGCGGCCGACCGGCTTGGTGTTTTTGAGGACGATCATGGTTTTCGTCACGACGGCCGCGTTGCCCTTGTCGTCTCGGACTTCGAGTTGCGGCTTGAACGTCCCTGGGTTGTCGTAGACAAATTCCCCGTTGGACTGTTCGGCGTACGGCGTATCCCAGACGCTATCGCCATCAAAATCCCAGCGGTATTGGAACTTCGGGCGGCTGCCGGTAGCGGTTTGCTGTGTCCGTCCGGTAAATCTGATCGGGCTGCTGACAACGGTTTGAAAAACATTTTGATTGATCAAAAATTGGGAAACCCCGGGTCGCACTTCGCTGGCGTTAAAGTCCGCCTGAAAACCGGTGCCGCGGGTCGCACTTTCGTCCTCAATGGTGATGTTCACCTCTGTCGTTCGACATTCGGGAGAGGTTCGATTGATACAGTGTCGCACACGCACTACGTGGTCCCCCGGGGTTGTGAAGCGATGCTTGATGATGTTGGTACCGGTGTGTTTTTTAACGCCATCGAAATAAAACTCGATGTAAGAGTTGCTGCCCGTCACACTACGGCTGGCGTCAAATTCAAATGTGGTATCGGTGCTTTTTGCCCTTGTGCCTGGAGAAACGTTTACGACGGGAGACTGGATGCGAGTGGGATTGATTCGCAGTTTTTCTACATCACGAGCGTAGTCAAAGACGCTACGACCAGCCGTGTTGCTGCGGACGCCACGCGTGGTCAGTACTCGGCCGCCGGGATATTTGACGCGGACAGTTGGCGAAGTGAGATTGCCGCCTTGGTAACTATAAAATCCCTGCTTATCGCTTTGCCAAGGCGTATCAAAAGTGCCATCAGAGTTAAAGTCCCACTGTACCATGATGTCGCGCTGGTTGATGTGCGATTCGGCAAAGACCGTTACCTCAAAACCAATCTGTTCCCCAGCCGAAAATGGCGGTTCAGACAGCAATTTAATGCGTGGAGGGGTTGGGCGTCTTTCTTCTCGTACGGTAAAGGTTCGATGGGTTTGTTGCGTAGCGCCGGTGTTTTTATCACGGACTTCGACCAAGACCCGATCGTAGCCAGGTGTGCTGACCTTGATTCGGCCTCTAGATTTCCCCATGAAATCGCTCCAAGGCAGTGATTTACTCGGCTTAAATCGGTATTCGAGGTTTTGCCCGACTTGTCCCTGGCTATTTCGAGAACCGCCGGCGTTGAACTCCAGATACTCACCGACCCGTACCACGCTCGGGGTTAGATCGAGATTGGCCTGCGGGAGTACGTTTTGGGCGTTGACAGGAGTAGTCAAAGCCATAAAACTAAGGAAAATACTTGCGAATTTTTTCATTGTTATTTATTTAATATATGATTTCACAAAAAAGTCAATATATTTCACACAGATATTATGACCCTAAACAATGGCACTTATGACCACATGCCCCCAGCCCGAGAAGTGGCAGTAGAAGTATTGGCAATCGTTGGCCCTGAAAATATTGACGTTGCTCATCTACAGTCTTCTCGGATAGAGAGAGCAATAGCAAAAACTATCTTTCCAGCACAAGCCAGACCAGTAGTGAAACGTTTAGAAGCACTCGATGTTGTGATTGATCAACAAAGAATGGCTTATCAAGACCAAAACAGAATGAATGGCTGGAAGCCAAGTGCACGACGCGTGAAGGCTGAGCTTTGGAAAATGCTCCAACCGAAGACAGAATTATCAGTTGAGCCAGAGGAGCTGAACGCCTAAAATGCAGGCAATGCAACTCCACCAAAAAACTTTGTCTAGTGGACTTCGTCTTCAGGCCGTCGAAATGCCCGGCACCAATGTCGTGACGACCTTGATATTAGTAGGCGCGGGCTCTCGTTATGAAACGAAAGAAATTACCGGACTCTCGCACTTCCTGGAGCATATGTTTTTTAAGGGAGCTAAGAAATACACGACCCCAAAAGCGGTGGCCGAAGCGGTCGATAGCTTTGGCGGCGAATTTAACGCTTTCACAGGCAAAGAATACGCCGGTTACTACGTAAAATCTGGCAAAGACAACTTAGCCGCTTCGCTCGATGTGCTCTCAGATATGCTGCTGCATGCCACCTTCCCAGCCGAAGAAATCGAAAAAGAACGCGGCGTTATTCTTGAGGAAATGGCGATGTATCAGGACGCACCAATGTACCAAATTTCTTGGGATTTTGAGCGTCTAGTGTTTGGTGATCAGCCGCTTGGTTGGGAGCAGATTGGGACACGAGAAGTGGTGACCACGGTCGATCGTCAGCAGTTTGTAGACTATCAACGATCGCAATATGTGGCTGACAACATGGTGATCACCTGTGCAGGAGCGGTTGATGCCACTACTTTGGACATGATTGCGTCTTACTTTGATATGCCAGCCGCCAAGGCGGGAATCCCGCCGACGAAGTTTGATCCGAGCAAGGCTACGGAACGTATCTGGCTGCGAGAGAAAAAAACCGAGCAGTATCACCTGTCTTTTGGGGTGCGGACTTTTGGAGAGGATGACGATCGATTTCCAGCACTCAAAGTGCTGGCCTGTATTCTAGGAGGCAATATGAGCGCGCGCATGTTTCAGAACGTACGCGAAGAAAAAGGACTTTGTTACTCGATCCGCACTCGGGTAGATGAATACTCTGACGCGGGACTGATTACGACTCGAGCCGGGGTGAAACTTTCAGATGCGCGACGAGCCGTTGAAGCGATTCGTTTCGAATACGACCAGATCGCCCAGCAAGGAATCACTGCTGAAGAGCTTGAAAAAGCCAAGAATTATCTCTGCGGTAAAACCGATCTCGGCACGGAAGACACCGAAGAAGTGGCGCATGAATATGGTAAAAACACCCTGCTTTACAATTCGATTGAGGACTACGAAGTCTGGAAAAACAAAATCCAGGCCGTAACGCAGTCACAGGTTGAGCAACTGGCCACAGAGCTCTTTGTTCCCGCTAATTTCCGTTTTGCGGGAATTGGGAGCGGTCTAAGTAATGAAGACGTATTGCAGATTATTGACAAATAAAGAATCACGCTGAGACTATTGCAGTGGAAAATATTGCATTAGAAATTTTAGATACAGAGTATTCAAGCCTGGAAATGAGAGCCGCCATCTCAGCGGTTCTTTCAAAATACCCCACAGAAGTCAGTCGAGTATTAGGGTTATTGAGCCATGAATCTTGGAAGACGGGATCTGCTAATCGATTTATTCAGCAAACTTACGCCGGAGGATATTGTTTGGTGTGTAGATACTCAGCAAGCTCTAAATTTAATCGTGCATCTCCTCGAGCCACTCTCTTGTACCACAAGGAAGACCACCCATTGGAAAAAACAGATTTTTATGAAGGGGTTGTTAGAGAAGTTTTTTATATGCCACAGTCAAGGCTTATAGAAGCCTTAAAAGAGCAAAAAACGAAAAGTAAATAAAGTTTATGCCTCCAAGAACTCTCGGCTGATTGGTTTCAGGTTCTCGTCTAGTTGGTAGAGGATCGGTTTTCCAGTCGGGATCTCAAAACCAACGATGTCATCATCGCTCATTTGATCCAGGTATTTTACGAGTGAACGCAGGCTGTTGCCGTGAGCAGAGATGAGGACGCGTTTTCCAGTTTTTACCATGGGCAATAATTCCTCAGTGATGAATGGCTCCATACGAGCTACGTTGTCTTTGAGGCTTTCCCCACGAGGGACTTCTTCGTCACTGAGTTCGGCGTAACGGGCATCGGATCGTTGCCAGCGGGGATCGTCGGTTTCGAGCTGCGGTGGTGGGGTCGCGTAGCTACGACGCCAGATGTGAACCTGTTCGGCACCGACCTCTTCGGCCATTTTTTTCTTGTTAAATCCCTGGAGCGCTCCGTAGTGGCGCTCGTTGAGACGCCAGCGTTTATGTACTGGAAGCCAGACCTGGTCGATTTCTCCCAGGATAATGTCGAGTGTATGAATCGCTCGACGCAGGACCGAGGTGTAGGCGAGATCAAATTCTAGGTTGTGCGCTTTAAAAATAGCGCCGGCTTCTTTGGCTTCTTGGCGCCCTTTTTCGGTCAATTCAACATCGGCCCAGCCGGTAAATTGATTCAGGGCATTCCATTCACTCTGGCCATGACGGACGAGGACGAGTTGGTACATAAAAAGTGGTTAGTGATCGCTGTTATTTTAGGCTAGAATAATCTCACATGAAAACAAAAAACGCGGGGATAACCATTATTGTGGCTATGGCGACCTCGCTTCTGGTGCTTGGACTTGCCTTTGCAACGATTAACTCAGTAGCTCAATCTCTGGAACAAGCCGGGAACACCCAGCGTTCAACACAGCTCTTCTTTGCGGCGGAATCTGGCATCGAGGCCGCTTTTTTTCATCATAATTCCCGCGGACAAGGAACGACATTACAAACCGTAGCCAATCAAACATTGGAACACGATTCGGTCAATGTTGAAACCGCCTGGGAGATCATTGGGCGAGCAAATGAGACCTCTAGTGGTGGTAGCCAATTTTACGCTGACATCCTACGAGAAAATCAAACAATTCAGATTCCGCTGGCGTGGGACACCTCAACGACACCAACCGGGGCACCCAACCAATCTGGAGCTTTGGGAACAACGGAAGATGTTACCATTAAATTTTACGCCCAACTTCAAGACCCAAGTGGAACGAGTAATGACACTCCGGATGATGCCAATATTCGAGATTCATTGCTCGGTCGTTACAATCCGTTTGTGATAGACAATGGCTCGGGCGGATTTGATTTTGGTGACGCCGGTAGCGACGAAGTGTTGATCGACTGGTCGCTCTCTCGTAAAAGTAACCAGGGAATCGAGACCTTTATACCGACCGGTAACGAAGATTGTACCAACGGTTCAACGGTCGTGGACGGCTTTATTTGTGAAAACCAACTACTGTTAGTAGCCAATAGCAGTCTCGATATCACGACGAGTGATACGATTGTCGGAAAAATTCTACCAGGTCTTACCGATACCAATCTCACCACTTTTTGGAATTGTAACGAAGCCGGGGTGAGTAGTTGTGAGGATTTCAGGCTGACCTTTCGGCCATTGCTAAAATTCACTGACACCAATACCAGTAAAATCATTGGGATTCCGTTTTCGGTCGAGACTAATAATGGCTCACAGTTTCCACTCCCTGATTACACCGTGGTTACGGATGTCACCCAAGAAAGCTTTTCCCAAGGCGTAGAACTCCAAATTCCCGAACGAACCTCGATCGGAGCCTTTGATTACGTGATATTCGACTAGTAAAGATAACAGTAATTAGAGAACAGATAACAGTAAAAATAGTACGAGAAATTTTTCCTGTTTTCTGTTAACGGTTATTGGTTAACTATCTAACAGACAATTCGTGTTCCAACGTCTTCACCTTGAACAACTCGAGCGATATTGCCGGCTTCCATGAGTTTGAAGACCACAATGGGCATTTTGTTGTCGCGACACTGAGCGATAGCCGTGCCATCCATGACGCGCAGGTCTTTTTCGAGAACTTCGTCAAACGTAACCTCATCATATCGAGTGGCATCTGGATTGGTTCGTGGATCCGCGTTGTAGACACCGTCTACATTTGTTGCCTTCAGCAGTACATCACAGTCGAGTTCCAGCGAGCGTAGTGCAGCGGCCGAATCGGTGGTAAAGAATGGATTTCCGATCCCGGCGGCACAAATCACGATGCGTCCTTTTTC
>JAHDBZ010000010.1:6717-15152 GCA_020630245.1 Candidatus Altimarinota bacterium | reverse complement strand
TCGGCCATTTCTCCAGCGATACCACCGAGCGTCGTCTGTGTCTCGCCTGTCTGGGGGTCGAAAAGTGCAAAAGCCGAATGGAAATGTGCACCGCGATCATCAACCCCATCTAGGAGCTCCAAAAACTGAGTCATCCAGTCCATATCATCTTTGGCGTCGAATTGCCGACGCGTTCGCGTTCCAAATTTATCTGGGAAAGCTGTGATCGTCAGCCCAGAGTCTTCTGCCAGTGTAAGGATTTGGTGAGCCTCCCCAAAGTACTGGGCTTTAATCGCCGCATTGGTTTCAAAATCAGGACCATTTTCCTCTGGCTCCTCGAGGTTTGGAAAATCTTTCAGGCTCAACCATTGAATTTGATCCTTTAACGGCGCAAAGCATTCTAGAATTTCTTTCTTTTTGCCGGGATTGCCAGTAGCCAGGAGAATTTTTAGCATTGTGATTTTAGTCTAGACCTTGTTCCCTTAGTTTTTCTACCAGTTTTACTGCCTGATCTTCTTTAAATCGCACGGTGAGTTTTTGATTGAGATTAAGCGTTTTCCCCAGCTCGTGGGCGATTTTTGGCGCCACGCTTTTGAGTGCTTTGAGCCAACCGCCAGGGGGATTGATACTACGAACGAAAATGTCGGTGACTTGTAAGTCCCCAGAGACTTCGACCGCGGTGACGGTGCAAAAACCAATTTCTTCGGGGGACAAATATCGGCTGATCATTGGAGAAACCAAGCCTTCAACCTGTCCGGCCATTCGGATACTGCGTGGAGACATTCTCATGCCGAGAAAGTATTAGGGATCTGATATGAAGTATCAAGTATGAATCAATCGCTTTTCTTGGTAGGTATCCCTAGATACTCAACACCAACTACGATATACTTCGACCACATGGATTTATGCTTCCTAGACTTAGAGACCACCGGATTTGAACCCAAAGAGGATTCGATTATCGAAGTGTCTTTTGTGCGGTTTCGTGATGGTGAGAAAATTGCTGAATTTGATCAGGTTTTTGCCCCAGACAAATCAGAGCTCTCAGACTTTGTCAGTCATCTAACGGGTATTACTCAAGATGAAATAGACCGCGAAGGACAAAGCTTGGTCGGACAGCGAAGCAATATTCAAGAACTCATAGGCGACAGCGTCATTGTGGGGCACAACATTGATTTTGATATTCGTTTCTTGATCGGAAATGAGATTGATGTGTCTCGAAATCCACGGCTTGATACGCATGAGCTGGCTCGCATTTTACTTCCCTTAGAAGAAAGCTATGCACTGGAAGTGCTGTCAGAGAAATATAAGTTTGAACATGCCGACGCGCATCGCGCTATGAGTGATGTCTTGGCCAGCAAAGACTTGTTTGAACTTCTCATGACCAAGCTTGCTGATTTGCCAACGAGCTACCTGGAGTCTGTGCAGGAGGTGCTCGCCAATCATACCGATTGGTATGCCAAACAATTATTTTTAGACACTTTAGGGGTTCAGGAGAGTGCCTTTTATCAAAAAGATAATTTCTACAGTGCTCCACAAATACCCGCAAACACGCTGGAGGTTGAGCTCGATACGACAAAACCCCACGCCTTCCGTCTGGGAGAAAACCAAGCTTCGGCCAGTAAAATGATCGCCCTGGCTAATACTTTGGGCAACACTGGTAAACCGAGCTTAATCGTTTCACCGAAGCTTGATTATTTTGCAGACGTCGCCAAATTGCCCACTCCGGAGGTTGTTTTTGCCCCAGAAAGAATTTCAGGTTTTGTTAACGACCGAGGGCAACTAGATAACCTAGAAACGACGTTTTATTTGCAGTGTCAGCTGCGTCATCACCTGGGATTTCGGGGCGTGTTTTTCTTTGATCTGTTTTTTAAGATGCGGGGTTTCTGGCGTGAGGTGTGCCAGATAGATGCACAAACTGAGACTTTCCAGGCAATTTTCAAAGAAAAGACCGAAGAACCCGTTCTAGCTCTATCGCCAGATGCTTTGTTTCGCTTTATCGACGCACCAGAGCTGCAGGATCGAACGCTGATCTTTGATGAAGCCGAATTTACGGCTGACAAGTTGCTTCACTTTCCGACACAGTCCCTTTCGCTAGCGAATTTTCTCAATCAAGAAAATGAGACCGGGGCTGCCGCCCAGTTTTTTATCCATCGTTTTTGTCGAGATTTTATTGAGCCCCAGCTGGGTCATCAGATCGGACCATTTGGCGCTAAGGTGTTGCTAGATGCCACCGATCGACTGCCAGAATTTGCGGAAGAATTTGCCAAATTTGTGAGTCCAGAATCACAAGATTACTGGCAGCAGTGGTTTACCGAGCCCGCTGAAAAGCTGGTGCGCTGGGTTACCTACTTCCCTAACTCTGGCAATCTGAGTCTCCATGCCTGGCACCCGGATGATTGGCGCGCGCTCAAAGACAAACTCGAACACTTCCCCAAGGTTATGGCACATCGCTATCCATTTTTGTCTGACGAAAATGCTTTTTGGAGAGTGTTTTATGGGATCAATGAATGTGCTTCATTAGACGTGGGCATTGAAGCGATTGCGGCGGAACTGCAGATCCCCAAAGATCTCATGTCGCACACTTCGCCAGACTTTAACCAATTTTGTAGTGAACAGATTGCGACTGCTTATCGCGATACAGAACAAAACTTGGTCGTAAATTTTTCTAGTCTCGAGACGATGCGGCACTGTTTTGATGATCTTACTCAGACTTTCATTGCTGATGAATATTTCGCGATCTTTGGAGAAAAAGTATCTGGTGGTAATGGTAAGCTCTGGCAACTTGTGCAAAAAAATCTCGATAAGAAACAGATCCTTTGCACGCAAAAAATCCTTAAACCAGAACTATCTGACTACAAAGCCGATACCCTGGTCGTACAAAAGTTCCCCTTTAGCGCTCCGCATCCACTTCTGCAAAAGATCGAAGAAGTTATGAAACAAAGCGGACAGAGCTGGTGGGACACGTGGGTGGTGCCGCAGCTAGTAGCTAATCTGCACCGACGGGTAGGGAATTTCCACGGCCTCAAAAAAGTCATCTGGCTCGACCCTCGGGAAAATTCTCGTTGGGGGAAAACGGTGCTGAAGAAAGTTTTTAAGTCGTAAAAAAAATTATCTATGAAACTCCCTGCTTTTTCACTCCCAGCTTCCGACGGCCAAACCTACACTGATCAGGACTGGTTCGATAAAAAAATCGTGCTCTATCTCTATCCCAAAGATATGACTTCTGGTTGTACGCTTGAATCCAATGACTTCGAAGCGCACAAAACACAGTTTTCTGATCTAGGGTTTGAAATCTTTGGTTTGTCTAAGGATTCGATTGTTTCTCATGAAAAATTCTGCGCCAAAGAAAACCTAACTTTCCCGCTACTGTCTGATGAAAGTACAAAATTTATCGACGCGCTGGGAGCCTGGAAAGAAAAATCAATGTACGGGAAAAAGTATATGGGAATTGAGCGATCGACATTTGTCATTGTTAACAGTGAGATCCTGCATGAGTGGCGGAAGGTAAAAGTTCCAGGTCACGTAACGACTGTTTTAGAAACTTGTCAGGGGCTTTAGTTGATTTTTTTGAGACAAAGTGTTAATCATTTTTTTGAATTAATCGTCTGAGATTGTATGGATTTAGATTTGAGCAGCCGAAACAAATGGATCGCCGTCGATATGCTCGGAGGAGACGCCGTTCCAGGAACGGAACGAGGTGGTTATAGTGGTGACGCTGCGCCGAATAATAATGCAGCCTGGGAACAATTCTTAATCGCAAATCTGCCGCGGCTAGTGAGTCAAGATGTAGGTTTTGTGCTGTTAGGAAGACCACAGGAGCTTAATGCCTCCCTCGGCAAAGTGCGCGATAGCGGACGTGTTGGTTATGAAGATTTTGAGAGCTTTATTCGAGTGATGTCTGTCGAAAGACAGGCAGATATGAAATCAAGTAGCAATCAACCGGGCACCGCTATTGACGTGATGTCAGAAGTCTTAAAACGACCAGAGGTAGTGGCTGATTTTAGTAATGGCTCTACCGCCTTTATGGGGCGTTCACATATGCGTCAGGCAGACGCAGAAAAAGGCACGCCTTTCATCGCTCGAGAGATTGTACCAGGGGTTTGGATCGGTGATTTAGGTTTTCGGGCTGAGTTTAAAGCAAAAAATTATCAACCAATGTTTCGGACTCTGCACGAAGCAGCGGGAAAAGAGAGACCCAAGGTTTCGATTTTGCCAGATGATAATTTGCCTGAAACAGAGATTCGCGAATCCATCTCAGGTTTTGCCACAGAGGCAGGTTTGGACTATCAATTCGTTGATTTTGATGTACTCGCTTTTCTAGGACTTCGAGGAGAGAAGCCAGATGTAATTTTGGGGAATGGATTTAGCGGGAATATTTATCTAAAAGCTATTGAAGCGTTTCTAAAAGAAAAAAAACGAGGCCTGCCAAAACTTATCTGGCAAGATCGTCAGGCAATGATGGGGAAAATATGGCCGCTGGTTTCTTCGCAAGAAGGGTTGCAGCTCCAACATGATATTTATGATTTGGAAGCGAGGGTTCTTTCTAATGGTACGGAGGCTTCAAAAGGAACGAAGGCTTTAAGAAATTTTAAAGAAGAACACGATCTAGGGTATTTAGAACCAGGGGAGTTTATTGACCATGATGGGCCGGCCTTGGTAACGCCAGCCACCGCCAAGATAATGAAAGGATTCTTTCGGTCTCGAATCTTTAAACTAAGTACGATCGCAAAACTTCCTGGAATCCGCAGAGCCCAAAAGTCAGCGGTTGGAATAGCGCGGTTACAACACATAAAGAGTGGCGAAGTCTGGATCGGGCATGGAAAAGCCAAAACAGAAGACACTCTGCAGGCGCTAGAATATTTGCACGAGCGGTATCGCTAGTCTTTCCGATACGCATAAACCCTTCCGTCGTGCCTTTCTGCCGACACATTTGGCAAGGGAAAGGCATTAGAAATTATGACGGCCCCTGGCTTAAGAGTCGGCCAGATTTCGCGTTCCACGCGTTCCATGATTGAGGGCCAGAGATAACAAAAAACAATGTCAGCCCGACTAAGATCCTGGGTAAAAAAATCTCCTACCTTAAATTTTATTTTAGTGTTTGAAAGGCGAGCTTTTATGCGTGCCCACCACAGAATCGGTTCGACAACTTCAAACCCCGTGTAAATAGCTTTGGGTTGGATTTTATATGCCTGAAATAAGAGCCCTCCAAAGCCACAACCCAGATCATAGACTTTATCACCAGGTTGAATTTTGGCGTGTCGGATCATAGTGTTGGTCGTTTTGTGTCCGGAAGGAATAGAGGGTACCTTGTGCCGAATGATGTGGTAGCCTGCATAGGCAAATACGATCGAAGCCAGGGTTAGTAGGATCGTGAAAATGAGCAGAAAAATATCGATCCACATCGGTTAAATATTACGACCAAAAGATTGCCAATAGTCGATCTCTGGGTCTTGGTTCGGGTTTTCGATCATCGGAAATTCGAGCTGTTGCAGTTTTTCGTGCGCCCTCTTGAGTTCTTCGATTACCTGTGCACGATCTTCATCCGTAATCTGTAGTGGCGTACGAACAAAGCGTCCTTTGAGGTCAGGGGTCAGCCATTCAAGTTCAAGACCAGTCGCTTTCCAGGAAAGTTTAGGAGTATTATTTACTAGTAGATCGTAGAAGACGAGCTGTCGCCAGAGTCGCTCGCCCGGGACAATTTTTTTGGGCTTTCCAGATTTGTAATCTACAAGGAGTCCGGCGGCTTTATCTTCACTCAATTCTACTTTATCAACTCGTCCGTAGACCGGGATGTCTTGGAGCTCAGTGCGGAAGTCAGCTTCGAAAAGCCAATGCTGGCTTCCTTCGAGTTGTGCTTGTAGGACCTGTGAGTGGTAATTGGCCAGGATTTCTTGGCCATGAGCCAGGGCCTCCTGGCGCTCTAGGGTCGTTAGATTTTGGGATTTTAAGGCTTGGTCGAAGTGTTCTAGGAGTCGAGCTACTTCACCTTTTCCCGTCATGCGATATTGTTGCAAGAATTTTTCCAGTGCTTCATGCATCGCGGATCCATAGCCAAAGATAGATTTACTGGGCGTGGGAACTTTGAGTAGATTGAGATACAAAAATTTTCGCGGACAGTCGAGATAGTTTTGCAGGCTGGAGGCTGACCAGACAAAATTGGCTACGAGTTTGCGTAGGATCGTCTGTTCATTGCCCGTGAAGACAGGCGTGTCTGGGGTTTGGAAAAAGACTGGTAGCAGCGCTTGTGCCTCTGCCTCGGCTTGATCGGTGTCGATGGTTGTTACTAGAGATTCTGGAACCTCGTGCCAAAACTCGGCTGGTAATCGCTCCCGCCCACTGAGATCTTGCTGGGCATACGAGCAAAAAATTTGCTGCTTGGCGCGGGTCAGGGCTACAAAAAACAACCGTCGTTCATCTTCGTTGGGATCATGAGACTGTTCAGTGATCTGTGGAAGGGGGATGAGTTGCCGGCGACGCTTATTGCCCCAGACTCGATCAAGCAGACCGGGAATGAAGACGATCTCAAATTCCAATCCCTTGGCGCGATGGGTAGTCATGACTTGGACGGCCTGCAGATCGCTAGGAAGCGGATCTGGGAAGACCGGAACCTCTAACTCTTGATGCAGGGTAATACGATCGAGCACTTCTGGCAGTGAGAAGTTTTGGTGGTGGTCGAGCCAGGCAAAGAGCTTTTTAAATTTTTGGAGTTGTGACATTTGCTCACTGTTTCCGGGTCGATTAATCCAGTTGGCCAGTCCGGTGTGGTGAAATAACTTCTCAGCGACCACCAGTGGAGCAGCCCCAGCATAATCCTTGCGAGAAGTACTGATCAGTTTCCATATTTTTTGCAGCGCTGGATCGGAATTGTCCTTGAGTTGCTCTGCAATACTAGATTTACGGTTGCGAGCTTGCAGGTGGATATCCAGTAATACTTCGGGATCTAGCTTCCAGTGCGGGGCGTGTAAGACTTGGTAAAAAGCGTGATCGAGACCTGGCTCCAGCCAGACATGCAGCAGCTCGACAAAATTAAGCACCAAGGGATCTTCAAATAGATTATCAAGCGCTCGATTGCTCACGCGGACGCCAAATTGTTCGAGGTAACGAGTGATCTCTCGAGCTTCACGATTTTCACGAACGAGGATTGCAATGTCTTGCGGCTTGGTGCCGTTTTTTAGACAGGTTTTGATCTGCTGGCTAAGCCAGATGAGCTCGGAGCTACGAGACAAAAATTCTGCCTGGTGGATCTGTCCGGTGACAGCTTTGTTGTCCCCGCTTGCCTGCAAAGACTTAGAGTTATCCAGTCGTTCTAGGTTTTTTCCCACACTATGGTAACTCGCATCGAGGATGCTCTGCGCTGAGCGATAGTTTTCTGAAAGCGTGACCCGCTGGGTCTTGGGAAAACGGGTTTCAAAATCGAGAATATTTTTAAGGCTGGCTCCCTGAAAGCGGTAAATGGCCTGGTCATCATCTCCCACCGCGAAGAGATTTGGATCGTCGAAGTAGTCCGATAGCTCCCAGAGGATTTGGTTTTGGGAGTTATTGGTATCTTGGTATTCGTCTACGAGGATAAATTGAAACCGTTCCTGCAGCTCAGATTTGAGTTCGGGATGGTTTTTTATGGACTGCAGAACCCAGTAGATCTGGTCATCGAAGTCATACTTTTTTTGTTGTCGTTTAGCGGTCTCAAAAGCCTCCCAGAGGTCGGCTAGTTCTGTCATCTTCCCGATTACCTTATCTATTTTGTCAGCAATGCCGGCCTTGAGATCGCCTTTTTTTCCGTATTTACTGTCTCGTTTGTAAAAATTATCCGGGTCTTGGAGACGGCGTTCTTTTTCTGCTGGAATAGCCATTCTTAGCGAGTCCGGTGTAAAGTTTTCTCGCTTGAGTTGTGATACCGCCGACAAGAAAGCGCGTTGGTAGTAGTACTTGTCATTAAAAGGCTTGAGGTACTGCCAGGTCTTGGCGTCAATAATAGCGCGATAAATAAGCGCTCGCTCGAGATCGTCGGCGAGACTAAACTCTCCGACTTCCGTCGGAAAAAACTGCGGGTACTCCTGGAGTACCGAGTCGCAAAAACCATGAAAGGTCTGAATCCGTACGCGATAGGCCTCGGCCCCGATCCACTGCTGGAGCCGTCGCCGCATTTCAGTGGCGCCGCTTTCAGTAAACGTTAGACACAGGATACCCCCTGGGCCGACATCGGTAGTCTTTAGGATGTGCGCAATGCGAGTAGTCAAGAGTTGCGTCTTACCGGTTCCGGGTCCGGCCACCACCAAAACCGGTCCGTAAATCGTCTCAACGGCTTGACGCTGAGCGGGGTTTAGTCTATCAAAAGAACGTTGATAATTTTCTGACATGAGATTTTTAATCGTCGGTGTGTGTACTCTATTGTTACTGGGATGTTCTTTTACGTCTAATAAAAGTGATGGAGGAGTGATCGATTCTGTAATCATTAA
>JAHDBZ010000010.1:5112-6617 GCA_020630245.1 Candidatus Altimarinota bacterium | reverse complement strand
TGTGGCTTGATGAAAACAAAACCGTACTTGATTTTAAAACAGCCAGTCCTTGTTACGCAGAACCATGCGAAGTACTTTCACCGAGCGGTATCGCTAAGTACGTTATCGAATTGCCCGCCGGGAGTTTTGTGGAATCGGTCGGGACGACGGTAGAATTTTAGTCTTTATCGGCTCTGGAAACAGAGAAAAAAGCCCCGTAACCGACAATTCGGATTTTTTCAATAGTTTCTTCAGCTAACAATTTCGCAGGAATAGTAAGACTTGTTTTGCTGTTGGTCGTGCTTATGTGTGGTGCTAGGGCCTCGGCGTAGATGTTTTTTTGTGTGCCAACCAACAGAGATGTCTTTAAATCGGGCAGTGCTAACATCACTGGGCTTGATTGTTGTAGGGATTGAGCCAATTGTCCTCGGACTTTTTTTCCAAGCTGGCAGGGGGTAATGATTTGGAGTGGAGGCGTGTTGATATCTCTGGTTGGAGTATGAAGTGGATAACGCCCCAGAATCACAGATTTTATAGCACGAGGTAGCGCAAAGCTCCGAGAACGTTGGTTCACTGCTATATCATAGGTCCCGAAAAAAGATTCATTCACACTTTAATCAATAGTAAAAAGTCCTGTGATTGACAAATTTACCCTGATTCTTAGTTTGGGATTACCAATGAACAGAAACGTCGTGGTGGTACCGAAGCAATAATACGAGGCGAAATTCTCGAGATATTGATTCGCCTCACCAGGCGATTTTTTAAAAATAGAGAATGGAAGAAATGAAGGTGCGAAGTTTGAAGATTTAAATAAGATTGCAAGCGTTACTTCCTCACTTCTCAGCTAACACCCTACTCATCTAAAACATGGACAAAGCCTACGATCACAAAGCTTCGGAAGATACAATTTATGCCCAGTGGGAAGCCTCTGGTGCCATGCGGGCCAACGAGCATTCAGACAAACCGCCATTTACTATCCCGCTGCCACCACCCAATGTAACGGGAAATCTGCATCTCGGGCACGCGGCCATGCTGGCGATTGAGGATATTTTGATTCGATACAAAAAGATGACAGGTCACGAAGCACTTTGGGTGCCAGGAACTGATCACGCGGCCATTGCGACCGAAAACGTAGTCTTGCGACACTTAGGGGCTAAGTCTCGTGAAGAATTTTCACGCGAAGAATTCCTCGGTCACTGTCGGGCGTTCGCGACTGAAAAGCATGACAACATCGTCAATCAGATGAAAAAAATGGGGTCTTGGCTCGACTGGAGTCGAGAGGCTTATACCTTTGACGAAGCTCGTAATCACGCGGTAAATCACATCTTCAAAGATCTCTACGAAGATGGGTTGATCGAGCGTGGATACCGGCTGATTAACTGGTCAGTGGGGGCGCAATCGGTACTCTCTGACGACGAACTCGAATACGACGAGATCAAAGAACCGTTTTACTATATCCGTTGTGGTGAGTTTGTGATCGGGACCGTCCGCCCAGAAACCAAGTGTGCCGATAGTCCGGTAGTGGT
>JAHDBZ010000010.1:0-5012 GCA_020630245.1 Candidatus Altimarinota bacterium | reverse complement strand
TTGTGATCGGGACCGTCCGCCCAGAAACCAAGTGTGCCGATAGTCCGGTAGTGGTACATCCAGCGGCGAATTATGTAAAGTTAGCGGTGAGCGGGGAGCAGAAAGCAGAGAGTCTCATCGTGATTGAGAACCTGTGGGAAGATAAGGAAAAGTTTTTTAAAACGCTTAATTTCCTGGACTCGGAAGCTGATTACCAAGTCCTTGAAACCAAAACCGGTGCGGAATTAGTCGGCATTGAGTTCGAATACGATACCTATGCGGGCACGCGAAAGTTCCACGTTATTGCAGATGAAGTAATCGATCCCGAGAAAGGAGCTGGAGCTATGACGATCTCGGCCAGTCACGCGGCAGATGATTATGATCTGGCGAAGCGACTCAAACGTGATGATTATTTCCTTGAAAAGATCGACCTGGCCGGAAACATGACCAAGATTGCGGGTCCTTGCGAAGGGCTGCCAGTGATAGAAGCTCGAAAAAAGTCAGGAAAATTGATGCAAGAACAAGGCCTCTTGGTTGGAAAAGATAACAATTATCAGCATCGAGTACCACTCTGTTATCGCTCGGGCTCTGTAGTCGAACCGATGATCTCACCGCAGTGGTTTATCATGGTAGAGAAAGAATACACACATCCTGTCGATGGTGTTACAACGCTTAAGGCGCAGATGCAAGCCGCCGTACGAGACGAGCACATCCAGATTGTTCCCGAACGATTTAATAAACAGTACTTTCACTGGATCGATAATCTGCAGGATTGGTGCATCTCGCGTCAGATCTGGTGGGGACACCGGATCCCGGTGTGGTATGACAAAGACGGTAATACGCACTTGCCTCAGGAAAAAGAAGTGATTTTGGTACGACATGGCCAGCATCAGCAGTTCGTAGACAATTCAGATATCATCCCCACAGATGATACTCCTTTGTCGGAGCTTGGACGTAGCCAGGCCTTAGAATTAGCGAAGAAGTTGGAAGACAAAGGTATTACTAAGGTGGTCACCAGTCATTTAGCTAGAGCCCTCCAAACAGCTGAAATAATTTGCAAAGAGTTAGATTTGCCATTGGAAGTTATTGAAGAAATCGGGGCAACAGTCTCGGATCTTAAAGGGCAAAAACGAGACAATTTATATGATGAGAAAACAGAGACCCTCTTTAGCGCCAATGAGCGATTGGGAAAAGGCGAAAGTAAAGAGGAGGCTTTTAAGCGCGTTGCTAAGGGTTGGGAGAAAATTAAATCTGTACAAACAGAAGGCTCAATTTTGGTGGTATCACATCGTTCAACACTTGCTGGAGTTGATGCGGTTGTTCAAGGAGGAACCGCTGAAGATCTTGCTAAAGGGCGCATTAAAAATACCAATTGTGGGCATGATGACATTTGGGGAACCTATCGAATTTTTTCGGCTCCAAAAGGAGATAACCTTACCCAAGACGAAGACACCCTCGACACTTGGTTTAGTTCGGCGCTATGGCCGTTTTCGACACTGGGTTGGCCAAACAAAGAAGCGGCGGATTTCAAAAAATTCTATCCGACGGATGTGCTGGAAACCGGGTGGGATATTTTATTTTTTTGGGTAGCGCGGATGATCATGTTTGGTCGTTATGCGACTGGGAAATATCCGTTCCACACAGTGTATCTGCACGGTATGGTGACCGACGAGCACGGCAAAAAAATGTCGAAATCCAAAGGGAATGGAATCGATCCACTCGATATGATCGATCAGTTTGGGACCGATCCGGTGCGTTTAGCGTTGGTTATCGGTTCTACTCCAGGGCAGCCAATCCCGATCGGAGAAAATAAAATCAAGGGCTATCGTAATTTTGTCAATAAACTCTGGAACGCTTCGCGGTTTGTGGAGATGCAGTTTGAGAGTGAGGGAGTTGGAGAGTTAGATGGCTTGAAAGTTTCACCGAAGTCTCTCGCAGATCGCTGGATCCTTTCACGATTAACGACGGTAGCGCAGGAGGTTTCTGAGCATTTAGCCAATTACGAAATCTCCAGCGCTGGTGATAAGATCTATCACTTTGTGTGGGGAGAGTTCTGTGACTGGTACATTGAGGCCTCCAAAGTCGACATGAATCCAACGGTGCTCAAGTTTGCCCTGGGAGAAATTCTCAAGCTAACCCATCCGCTGTGCCCGTTTATTACCGAGAAACTTTGGCAGTCTCTGTTTGAGCCAGATGGTTGTTTGATGCATCAGGCTTACCCAGATCTAGACTTTAAAGACGCTGCGGCAGAGAAAGATTTTGCAGAAGTTCAAGAGATCGTGAGCGCAATTCGACAACTGCGGGCTGAACGAGGGATTAATCCCAAGGAAAAAATCGTGGCCTACAGTCAGGTGGAAGGTCTTGAAGCCGAGGCACCTGTAATTGCTCTGCTCGCTAATCTTTCTGAGTTTAATACTTCTGGCACTGTGCAAGAATCAGCGGTAAAATTAGTGGTCAACCAGCACGAAATTTTTGTCGATATCCCGTTCGATGAAGCTGCCGAAGCTGCTCGTTTGGAAAAAGAAAAAACGGAGCTCGAAGCCAAAATTAAGAATCTAGAAGGACGCTTGGCCAATAAAGCCTACACAGAAAAGGCGCCATCCCACCTGGTGCAGCAAACTCGTGATGAGCTTGACCAGGCCAAAGATCAATTATCTCGTCTTCTATAAAAATTTGGGGATTGTGGTGTTTTGAGTATAAACTAGGGTTAACCTAATCCCACAAATTATGTCGAATAGTTACAAATGGCCTTTAATATTGGTCACTTTACTCTGGGCGGTCGGTAGCTGGTATGTCTATACCTGTACTATCAAAGGTTTCTGTAGAGCAGAAGCCCCAGATCCGACACCTGTAGTAACGCCGGTTCCTGATCCAGAGCCTGTCGTTGAAGAACCCTTGGATCTAAAACCTATCATTAACGAAGAAGCTCCAGAGCCAGAACCGGAACCAGAACCAGAACCGACTCCGGAACCAGTGGCACAAAAACAATGTGACCCGTACCTTTGGGACAATATTCGTCTTGGGCAGCGTAATAACTACGGACAAGTCCAAAAACTAGAAGCCTTCCTTCGCGATTATCGTGATGAGGATGTGCCAGAAGACGGTTTCTATGGTCGTGATGATGATGCGGCTGTACGTCGCCTGCAGGTCGAATACGCTTCAGATGTCCTCGCTCCATGGGGTCTTAGCACTTCAACTGGGAACGTCATGTCGACTACCCGTAAAAAAATCAATGAGCTTTACTGTGCTCAACAATAATCTTTAACTTCTTTAATCAATTTACACTATGTTTAAAAACGTAACACAGGCTTACGACTTCACAGACGCCACGCTTGAGATCCTCATTATGCTTCTGGGCGCCTTCATTCTTGGTTGGCTTTTCTGCAAAATTTTCTGCGGCTGCAGCAAAAGTGGTGCCGTGGCTGATGATGGACAGGTTGATGATCTAACGGTTATCGAAGGAATCGGACCAAAAATCGCCGAACTCCTAAACAACGGAAATATCTATTCTTACAAAGCCCTCGAAGGGACAGCGGTTAGCGTCCTAAAAGGGATCCTGGAAAACGCTGGTAATCGCTTTAAAATGCACGATCCAAGTACTTGGCCAAAACAAGCAGGTCTGGCCGCTCGTGGTAAATGGGACGAACTCGAAGAATACCAAGACTTCCTAAACGGAGGGAAGGACAAAGCATAGATTGCGAATAAGCAAGAATGTTAGTTTACTAGAGAGGCTCTGCTGCGCAGGGCCTTTTTAGAATTCTTTACGTAGTTTGGCCGTAAAAGCCTTGGGCTCTTGCAGCAAATCGGTCCGATATTGCGGAGGGAAGTTGTTTTTTATCGATATTAAATAATTATGTAAACTTCCGGGCTGTTTGGATCAAAACGAAATTGGATTTCTGTTCCAGGAACTAGTTTCTTTATTTGTTTTTTGGTTAATATCTGACTGGTTCCTTTGCGAGTTTTTTGATTGTATTGGTATTGAACTTCGATTCTGTCAGTCTGTTGACTCATGTGCCAGTAGCGAGATGATCCAAACATTCCTAACAACTTGAGACGAGCTCCTTCTTTAGGTTTTATCCATGGAGCTGCTCTTTTTTGATTTAGATAACGAAATATTATGCTCACCAGCCCTCCAATCCCAAAAGTTAATATAAAGATTGGAATAAACCATAATTCTCCAAAGCCATATATTTTCACGCTCTTAGAGGGATTTTCACGAAGATAAATTACATCGATTTGCTCTCCTTTTTTGTAGTATTTAGTAGTCGCAGTGTTTTGTCGTTTTTCATAATTTTTTCCAGTTTCATCCCGAAAAGAAAAAGTAGGTCTATATTCTGGTCCGTTTTCTCCTGATGTTATTTCTACATTTGTGATCAATGCTCTGGTCTGAATACCATTAATTTCGAGTTTTGCAGAGAAAAAAGAAAACCATATTCCGGCCAGACTCATAAATAAAAATATGGGAACCGCTAAAACGAGATGAGCCAAAGAGATCGTATGATGCGACTGTTTGCGTTGAAAAATTTTTAACGACATCTTTTACAAAATTATTTTCTCTAACCAATCTCCTGCAAAGTAAGCGATAGCAGCGGCCACAGTCCCGAGGCTTAGGGTTTCAAAAATTGCCTTGGTTTTACTCGTTCCATTGACCTGAGCCTGCAGGCCACCAACGATCACAAAGGCTAGACCGGTAAAAATGCACGCCAGTAAAAAAGCGTTTTCGAGTGGTTTCTTGGTTACAAATGACCACAGGTAAGGCGCGATGGGGATGATGCCTAGAGCACAGAAAGAGGCAAAAGTAACCAATCCGTTGAGCTTTGGGTCTTTCGTAGTTTTCTCAGTGTCCGCTTTGCTCGATAAAAAACTCCCCACGGCCATAGAAAAGCCATCAGCCAGCATGTTTGATATACCGAGGATTAGGACGATCCCAGCCCCGAGCCCGGCTCCAGCTGAGGCCGCTACTACGGCAAAGGTGGTAATGGCACCGTCGATACCACCGTAGACGAATTCGGGAAGGTATTTTTTCATGTGCG
>JAHDBZ010000009.1:27162-29863 GCA_020630245.1 Candidatus Altimarinota bacterium | reverse complement strand
CAATTTTCTTTTTCACCATCTCCATCACCATCGGTGGATTGGCCTGGCCGCGAGAGATCTTCATCACCTGTCCAACGAGGAATTGGATTCCTTTGTCTTTCCCAGCTTTGATATCCTCGATGACCTGTGGATTTTCGGCGATTACTTGGTCTACCCAGGCTTCGATCGCCCCACTGTCAGATTTCTGTTCGAGGCCGAGTTCATCCATGAGATCTTTAGCTGATTTGCCGGTTTCCATGGCCTTGGCGACGATTTCTTTGGCCGCACTTGAGGAAATACTCCCGGCGGCTTGTAGGTGAAAGGTTTCGGTAATATGCGTCGGTGTGACGTCTGATTGACGCCAGGCATTGTCGGCGAGGACTACGGAAGTAATCAGATTGGCAATTTTTTTGGCGTTTTTTGGTTTATCAACCGCCGCTTCGAAGAATTTTGCTAACGCTGGCTCTTCAGAAATCCGCAGGGCCATTTCATCACTCAGACCGTAATCGGCGATGTAGCGTTTGAGTTTGGCTTTCGGGAGCTCTGGAATGGAGTCTTCGATAGCTTTGATTTCTTTGGCTGTAAAAGTCACTGGTGGCAGATCTGGTTCTGGGAAGTAGCGATAGTCCATGGCGGACTCCTTATCCCGTAGCAATTTGGTCACTTCTTGGTCATCGAGCCAACCAACGGTTACTTCCTGGGTTGGGGCGCCTTCGGTCTCCCAGGCTTTGCGTTGTTTTTTAAGTTCGTATTTGAGCGCTTTGAGCAGAGAGCTGAAAGAATTGAGATTTTTGATCTCGGTTCGTGGGTAGAGCTTGGTGTCTCCGACGGGACGCAGTGAGATCGAAGCATCGAAACGCATCATCCCCTTCTCCATGTCAGCATTCGAGGCATCGACCGCGCGGAGGATTTTTTGGATTTCTTTGGCGAGGAGCTGGGCTTCTTCTGGGCTACGGAGATCTGGTTCGGTTACGATTTCTACGAGGGGTGTTCCCGAACGGTTGTAGTCACAGAGCGTGCCATTGACGCTGTGGGTCAGTTTCCCAGCATCATTCTCGAGATGTACGCGAGTAATACCGATGGGCTTGGTTTCTCCATCGATTTCAATATCGACTTGACCATCAAGTGAGATCGGCTGGTCGTACTGTGAGATCTGAAATCCCATCGGCAGATCTGGGTAGAAGTAATTTTTCCGGTCGAATTTTGAAAATTCCTGGATCTTGCACCCGAGGGCCGCCGCGCCGCGCACGCCTTTATCCAAAGCCTCTCGATTGAGCACCGGCAACATTCCTGGAAACCCCATACACACTGGACACACTCGACTGTTAGGAGCGGCGCCAAAGGCGTCATTATCACAGCTACAAAAGAGCTTGGTTTTGGTATTGAGCTGGGCGTGGATTTCGAGACCGATGATTACTTCTAATTTTTCAGGCATAACGAACCAATTCTATAAGTAAAATCACCCGATCGCAATCGTTTTTAGCTTTCAAAAAATGTTACTATGTCTCAATGTTGCGATGTTTCGATTGACCCAAAGTTCCCAAGTCATAGAATTCCAAAGAATAATGGATTACAGCATTGTAACATCCTAACATTAAAACATTATTTCCATGCGCATCGCTCCCCTCACTCCTGAAGTTGTCCGTGATCAAGTCGTCGTCGTTCGGGTCGACTTCAACGTACCGATCAAAGACGGTCAAGTCTCTGAAAACACCCGCATCGTCGAGTCTATCCCGACACTCAAATTTTTACTGGAGCACGGCGCCAAACGTGTCCACATCCTCTCGCATCTCGGTCGACCAAAAGGCGAAGCTAAGCCAGAACTCTCACTCAAGATCGTACTGCCAGAGCTCGAAAAGCAACTCGGAGAAACTGTCGAATGGCGAGACACCTACACCCCTGGGGACGGACTGATACAACTACACGAAAATGTCCGTTTCAACCCAGGAGAAAAAAAGAACGATCCGAAGTTCATCCAAGAGCTTCTGGGCATTAAAGCTGATGTCTTTGTAAATGACGGCTTCGCAGTCTCACATCGATCTCACGCCTCAGTGGTCGGTATCCCGAGCTTTTTACCAGCGTATCCTGGGTTTCTACTACAAAAAGAAATCGACAATCTCTCCCCTTTCCTGACTAATAAAAAGATCGAAGGACTCTGCGTCCTCACTGGTGGCGCCAAAATGGAGACCAAGGTCCGCGTACTTGAGTACTTCTGCAACACTGCTGAAAACATCCTCATCGGTGGAGCACTCGCCAATACTTTCCTCGTGGCCCAAGGGTACGACGTCGGCGAAAGTCTTTATGAAGAAGACCAGGTCGAGGTCGCACGTCGAGTGCTTGAAAAAGCCGAGAAAAAACAAACGGGTATCCACCTCCCCGTAGATGTAATCTGTGCCGACGATATCAAAAGCACGGAGGTTGCTGACCTTCCAGTCGAAGACATTCTGGGTGACATGAAAGTTTTCGATATCGGACAAAAATCGATCGCCAGTTACGCAGAAATCCTCAAGCACGCCAAAGTAATCGTTTGGAATGGCCCGGTGGGTTGTTTCGAATTTGGCCCATTTGAAGCCGGTACTCGCGAACTGCTCAAAGTCATTGCCGCCCAAAAATCTGCGCAAACCATTCTCGGTGGTGGTGACACGCTGGAAGCGCTCAAGAAATTTGGCGTCAGCAAAAAAGCCTTCACCCATGTCTCAACGGGTGGTGGATCAATGCTTGA
>JAHDBZ010000009.1:0-27062 GCA_020630245.1 Candidatus Altimarinota bacterium | reverse complement strand
GCGTCAGCAAAAAAGCCTTCACCCATGTCTCAACGGGTGGTGGATCAATGCTTGAGTTCCTCGAAGGCAAGGACCTGCCGGGGATTGAGGTGTTGAAACGACTTTAGGATTTTTTGGTACATGGGGTATGGAACGTATATTAAAAGGTTTTGATGAATTTTTGATGAAGATTGAAGGTTGAGAATTAGGTATTAAGTAGTAGGTATTAGGGGATGATAAAATCATTCACCGATTTATTAGCCTGGCAAAAAGCACATCAATTAGCAGTCGAGATCTACAAAACGACAAAGACTTTTCCAAAGGAAGAACTGTTCGGTCTAACCAGCCAAATAAGAAGAGCTTCTATATCAGTACCTTCAAATATTGCAGAAGGGTTTTCAAGAGCCTCAAAAAAAGAAAAACAACAATTTTATAGGATAGCGCTAGGTTCTCTCACCGAAACACAAAGTCAATTACTTATGGCAAAAGACATTGAAATACTAGATCCTAAAAAAATGAAAGAATTAGCTGAAAAATCAGTAAGAGTAAGTAAACTTCTCAACGGTTTAATAAAACACCTTAATACCTGACACCTTATACTTAATTCTTATGATTAAAATCTTCGGCCACAAGTCTCCCGACACGGACGCTACCTGCACCCCGATCATCTGGGCGGAATACCTCAAGCTGCAAAACGCTGAAGCGATGCCTTATGTCCTTGGCGAACCAAACACTGAAGCGCAATTTGTTCTCAAGCGCTGGGGGTTTGAAACACCGGCTATCCTGAAATCTGTCAGTGAAGACGATGACGTGATCGTCGTCGACACCAATAACATCCAAGAGCTGCCCGACGGCATCAATGACGCTAATATCCTGCAAATTATTGATCATCACAAACTTGTCGCGGGTCTTGAAACCCGTAGTCCTATCCAAATGACGATTCGCCCTCTCGCCTCAACAGCCTCTGTCATGTCGACTCTCATGGGAGAGGACTTGGCAAAATTACCAAAAAATGTCCTCGGACTGATGCTGTCTTGTGTGCTTTCTGACACATTGGAGTTCCGCAGTCCAACGACAACTGAGTTTGATGAAGGCCTGGCCCACGGACTCGCCCAACGACTCGGAATTGACCTTCACGAGTACGCCCAAGAAATGTTTGCGGCCAAATCTGACATTAGTCATTTCAGTGACAAAGAACTGCTCCGTCTCGATAGTAAAAAGTACGAAGTCGGTGGTAAGAATTTCCGCGTTTCGGTTCTCGAGACCACTACGCCAAGTCTCGTCCTTGATCGCAAAGATTCACTAATGATTAATATGGACACGGTCGCCAGCGAAGATGAAGTCGATCAAGTCCTTCTCTTCATCGTCGACATTCTCAATGAAGAAGCCACGGCTCTAGTACCTAATGACTTTGTAAAAGACGTACTCGCAAAATCCTTCGATGTGTCTGTCGATGGTGATACCGTAGTACTACCAGGCATTGTTTCGCGTAAGAAGCAGATCATTCCAAACCTGAAGGTTTAAATGTTACGGTGTTGTAATGTTGTGATGTTATAATCCACCGGAATATTCTTGCTCATTAACAAAGGTAGTCCTCACAGACAGTCTTCCGCCTGGAGTGGCATGAACCACATTACCTTGATTTGAGAGTGCCACTACTGTTGGGATCGGTTGGTCAAATTTTACTTCGTGTTTTATTGGCGACTTTGCAATTGATTCTCTCACAAAGGCTATTGTTTTTAGTATGTCTTGTTGATTCTCACCAAACTTAAAATACAGACTATTTTCCCTCATGGCCCCCTCAGGCAAAGCTATAAGAGCAAAACTTGTACTATCCTGATGCCAATCTAGTGCCATCTCTGCCAAACTTACACCTCCTGGCTCTGAGAGAGGCACAAAGAAGTATTTTTCAAGCATGGTGTCTGGTAAAACTGCATTTCTCATGATTAAAAATTCTTGCTGTGTCACAACGTTTTCCAAAGTTTGCGAAAAGTATAGTCTATCAACCTTAGAACGAAACATATCACTTACATCCGTTACAGTAGAAAAATTAGCCTCCACACCGGCTACTCGATCCTCTCCTTTATAATGTTCTCGTAAAAGTTTTTGAGTTATACTCTCTGGCGTCTCAAAATTTTCAAATAAACGGTTTACTGCTTTCAAAGACCTCACAATGCAATACTTAAAAGAAATAGCACAAAAAGTCAACAGACTCTTAAACCATCGCAAAATCAAAACATCATAATATTAACGAAGTGATCCCCAACCCAGCTTATTTCTCAGCGTTCGGAAATAATGCGACTCCTTCATGCGAATAAATTTCACCGATCGCGTGGCTTTTTGGATGGCGATAGAATCGGTTGATTTGAGTGAAAAGTGTATCTGACCATCCACGGTGAGACTGATCGAATCGGCTCGCGAATCAAAATCTAGATGAATCACCCGGTCGGACGGTAGTACAATCGGTCGATGGGTTAGTGTATGCGGTGAGATTGGCGTTACTAGGATCGTGTTGAGCTGTGGTGAGACGATCGGTCCCCCAGCACTCATCGAGTACGCCGTTGAGCCGGTCGGCGTCGCAAAAATCACTCCATCACTGCGATAGGTGGAGAGAAAGCGCCGATTAATCTTCACGTTGAAGTTCGTCAGTCTAGCAAGTCCGCCATGACCAAAGGTAATCTCATTGAGGGCGTAGGCGCGAAATATTTTTTCTTTCTTGCCACGATCGTTTTTACGATACACAAAGGCTTTCACGAGCATCCGTTCATCAATGGCAAATTCGCCACGAAAGATCTTGGCCATGCAATCCATCGCGTTGTGTGGCGTCAGTTCCGAAAGAAACCCCAGCGTCCCAAAGTTAATACCCAGGAAGAGGCCATCTTTTTTTTGAAGAGTTCGCACCATCTTAAGGAGCGTTCCATCACCACCGATGCCAATCTTGAGATCATAGCGTTCTTCATCATTTACCAGCGGGATAGCATTCTGCAGCATTGATACCGTCCGAATGTCTCCGTGTACGTTTTTGACGCCATTGGCGTGAAAAAAACGCAACAACTCACGCATAAATACGGTCTCCTCCTTTTCCTTCTTAGGTTTGTTGTGGCAGTAAATCGCCACGGACTTGAAGTTGACCTTTTGGGCTTTCATGCGCGGTCTTTATAGGAGAAAATGTCCATTTGGTCAAAAGTATTGATTCTTCACTAAATAATTACTATAAAATAAACACGAAACATGAACAAATCCCCAAAAAGTCATCTCGACGTATGCCCAGACCCGCTAGATCCTTTCCGCATAGATCCCAGTTTTATGGGACACGCACGGTTAGAACGCCCAATAACTAATACTTCTAAGTCTCAAAAAGATGTCTTACTCGGAGTAGAGCCCCTCACTGGCCGAGTTGAAGAAATCGTATCTTAGAGACTAAACAAAGCGCTTCCGACTCGAACGATATCAATCCCGGCTTTCAGAGCTATTTCGTAGTCTTGAGAGGTCCCCGCTGAAGTTTTTCCATTGGGCAAATATTGGTCTCGCAAGGCAATTAGATCCCGAAACTCTTGGCGCTTTAATTCTGGAGTAAATGTCCCCCACCCCATCGTAGAGAGTCCTATGACTTCGCAATTTCTCATTGTCTTAACTTCGGATAGAAATCCTGGTAACTCCTCTGGACTAATACCTGCTTTCGCTGGATCTTCACCGACATTCACCTGGACGAAGCATTGAGTCGTCATCCCCTGCTGGTCAATGAGTCGAGCGTGTTTAAGCGACGCCAGACTGTGAATCACCGAGCAGTGTGTAACGATGTCTTTTAGCTTACGCGACTGCAAACGACCGATGTAATGACAATACTCTCGAGCAATCTCTTTGGATTTTAAGGCTTCCGTTCGATTTTCTCCCAAGCCGTAAACCGCTGGATGAGCTGTTAAATCATCTTGAAGCGAGACAAGCGCATCGGAACTTAAATATTTGGTAACGGCCACCAGCTGGGCGCCTGATTGATGGACTTGATCAAGGATTTCACGATTTATCATTCTCAAATTCGTTGTAAGGACAGGTCGAGACCTGTCCAAGGGCAACTCGCGAGTCGACCCTACAGCATGGACATTAAAATTCATGCTTACTACTTACCACATACTACATACTACATTATAATACCCAAGCAATGACTCCTTCTCTCCGTATTTTCTTCTTCGGAACCCCCTATATCGCTGTTCCGAGCCTAAAAGCCTTAGCGCACGACAAGAATGTGGAAATCGTGGGCGTCGGCGTTTTTCCTGACCGTCCCGTGGGCCGCAAACAAATCCTCACCCCTTGTGCTGTAAAAGTTGCCGCTCAGGAATTAAATCTTCCAATCTATGAAATCGCCAGCAAAGCAGAGCTTATAGAAATAACTCAAGCGGTGGATTATGATCTCGGCATTGTTATCGCCTTTGGGATGATCTTCCCAGAAACCGTTCTAGAAAAACCAACGGTCAACGTTCATTTCTCTCTGCTACCAGCCTATCGCGGCGCTTCCCCGGTACAAGCGGCTATCCTGAACGGTGATACGACCTCTGGTATCACTTGGCAACGCATGGTAAAAGCCCTCGATGCCGGTGATGTGTTGTATCAAGTCAAACACTCGATTGTTGACAAATCTACCGCTACACTGTGGAAAGAAATGGCGGACGAAACGGCTGAAAGTTTTCCACAATTTATCCAGGACTATCTTAACGAAACGCTGCAAAAACAGTCGCAAGATGAATCTAAAGCCACTTTCTGCGGCAAGTTTTCCAGGTCTGATGGTGAGATCCTGCCCACGATTGAAACGGCCCAAAGTATCTACCGTAAATTTTTAGCCTTCGATCCCTGGCCCGGTATTTATCTCGAAACCGAACGCGGACGTCTCAAGATCCTTGATTGTGCTTTGAATAACTCAGAAGAGGCTGTCCCCTTGGCTGCTGCAGACGATACGACCCTCTATCTAACTACCGTCCAATTAGCGGGCAAAAAGGCTCAACCAGCCGTTCAATACTTTTCAAATCAATAAACATGACTCCAAATCTACAATCGCTCGTCTTTGCCCTCTGCATCAGTAGTTTGATCAGTCTCTGTCTCCTGATCCTGCTTATCGTCCTGCCACGCACTATGGGTTTTGGCTGGAGTTTTTTGTTGCTACTACAATTAGTCAACGCGTACTGCGTCTACCGATTATACAAAAAACAGGTCATTAAACCGTCAGAAATCCTGGAGTATCTCAAGAATACAAATCTTTAATTGGTGATCTCACGCTGCTTGATCTGCCAGTTACGCCAATAGGTGTTCAGTGTTAGGGCGGCTCGTTGTAACCCCTGGAGGACACTCCATTTACGAGATTGCACGTTTTCAACCGAAGCCGCTAAGGCTTCCGCGATCAGTGATTTATCGATCGGAGACGTTACGCCTTCAGCAAATTTAGCCTGCCGCACAAATACACCAATATAAGGCGTCGCTTCTTGGTCGGTCAGCATATCGACCCGTGGCGTTGGCAGTTGTGTCTTCTCGTGCCAGGTTTGCAGGTTATCTTTGTTAATCGCAAACTTGAGGAATCCCCAAGCTGCTTCTGGAAACTCTGAGGTCTGTGGCACCACCAAGCTGTGGACTTTCGCTACCACCTGTCGGGTTGGTGTGGTGCGCGGATCCTGCATCTGTGGCAGAAAACTTACTCGAATATCTCCTTCTGGGATAACGGTCTGACGTTTTTGCTGGAGTTCGGCACGCATCGCTTTCAGTCGTGCAAAGTCACGTGTGTAACCAAACACCATCGAAACGTTCCCCTTCAGAAACTCAGTGTAGTCAGCCCAAGACTGATTGGCCGGGGCGACGAACTCATTCCAGGTGTAGTGTCGGAATCGATCATCCGCAAAGCTGGTAAAGAAATCGAGGGCTTCTTCACCAAAGTTTTCACTCCGGCCATTTCTAGAGCCCTGAATCTTATCAAAATTGATCTCCGTACCATCCGCCGTGAAGAACGAAACACCGCTCTGTAAAAAGATATTTTCTAAAATTTCAAAACCGTATGTCACATTATCTAATCGCCCTAAAGCCGCTGCCGCAAAGGCAAAACGAGAAAAAGAATTATCCGTCTTGGTCAGCGCGATCACATCAGTCTGGAACTCCTCCCAGGTCTGTCCTGGTAGATTCCGGCTCGGTAATCGATCCTGGATGTGGGCATCATTATAAAACAGTCCCAGACTATCGACGCCTAGCGGCACCCCCCAGATCTTTTCGTCTCGCACCAGCAACTGCTGAGCAGACTGTACGAATGTATTACGGAAATTCACCGGATTAAAGCTCTCGTCTCCTTCAGCCGGCATTAACTTATGCGTATTGCGGGCTACCCAGTCTCCATCAATGTAGATTACGTCAGGACCATTCTCGGTAGGCAGATAATCAGCCAAGAAGGTTTCGAGTTCATCTCGATCGGTAAAGCTGACGACCTTGAAACGAAGATTTGTTGCGCCAAGAGAAGCAACATATTGTCGAGCGAGCGCGGTAAAAAATTCTGGCTGCTCTGTCGTCCAGATCTGCAAACGTGCAATCCCATCCGAGGAACCTCCCGCCTCGATCACCGCTGGATCAACAACCTCTTCCTTGGGCGTACAACCAACTAACAGCAATAACGCCATAGCCAAAACCAAACCTTTTATTTTCATTTGCTTGGTGATTATAGAGAGAGAAAGCGAGAATCGAAAATAAAACTTAGCGAGTGATCTTTATTTCGATCACCTTTTCAGGCAGATCGAGCTGATTGATGCGCTCAACTAGATTGTGTGTGTGCAAAAATAAAGCAGAGCTCGCGGCCGAATTAGCGGCTTTCACTGTCAGCATCCCTTTCTTGAAATGCTGTGGTTCCCAGGCGTCTACAAACTCTACGAACTCATCGGTCAGTAAATTACGAAACCGAGTACAAACCAACGCACCCACGGCCTGATCTCCCAACTTATATTTTTGGGTAGCAATACGCAGGAAGTCTTTGGCGGGTTGGAACATGATTCAATAGATCAATATGTACCGAATCTAAGTTTAAAATACTAAAAAATCAACTGTCATCCTGAGCAAAACACAGGTTAAAAATCAAGTTCCGCCGAAGGAACTCCCGTATTAGCACCGTGCTACATAAGTCTCATGCATCAATTACAGCATCACGAATATGAAACGGGAGATCCTTCTCCCGCCAAGGCGGGCTCAGGAAGACAAAAAAAAATAGTTATGTTAAAATTCATTTGATGTCTGATAACAACTCCGTCAACGAACTGATTCGCATCCAACGCGAAAACCAAGAACTACTGAAAGATCTAATCGAACTGACCAAAAAGCGCAAAGGTCAGGAACGCTGGAAGCTCATCCTCGAGTGGATCAAGATGATGCTCTGGCCGCTCATTATCGCGCTCTCGGTGTATTTCGGAGTGGCAGCGCTGAAAGGTTTCACGAGCCAAATGATGGAGACCATGCGTCCGACCAACATTATCGAACAGGTGATCAATAAAGGTAGTAGTAAAAATGACACGACTCCACAACCAACTACAACGAACAACGGCGAACAAGGTATTAACCTCGATGCGGTTAATGATCTGCTGAAGTTGTTAGGGAATTAACAAACTCGCAAATTAAGAACTGGTGCTTCCCCGGTGACTTTTCTGATGATTTCACCGAGGCGTAGCACTGGCACGCCAACGATATTTTGAAAATCTCCATCGATGTATTCGAGGAACCAAGTACCCGTCCCTAGGATCGAGTACGCGCCACACTTCCCTGCCCAATCGCCAAACTCGAGATACTTTTCGATCTCGGCCGTGGTAATATCTGCACGGAACTTTACATTGGTCGATTCGTGGATCACTTCGCGGAACTCTTTTCCTTGGTAACGTCCCAACACAGCCATACCAGAGACGATGTCTTGTTCCTTGCCCACGAAGCTCTGGAGCATTGCTAGGGCTTCGGTGCGATTTTTGGCTTTGCCGAGAGAGCCACCTTGGAAGTGAATCATGGAGTCGAAACCAAGCACCATCACGTCTTCATCGCTATCGGCGAAATGCTGCCAAACCGACTCTGCTTTACCGAGCGCAAACTCCTTGGTCTGCTCCAATGGATCAATGTCATGGTTAATAATTTCCTCGTAGTCTGGAGCCATTACTTCAAACACAAACCCCATGCGCTCAAATAAGCGCCGTCGATTTTCCGAAGTCGAAGCCAGGATGATTTTCATAAAATTTCAGATTACGAGAATACTAGATTGCGAGAATGCTAGTATTCTAAAATCTAGTGTCTAGTCTCTCGCGTTCTCGCATTCTTAAATGAAAAGCAACCAGTAGCCAAGCCCCACACAATACGGCGCAAACCAGATCCAGTGTTTTTCGACGAGCTTGAGCATGCTATAGATCATTACCAAGGCCGTGACAAAAGCCGCGATGGCAGCCAAACCAAGCTCAACGGTCAGAGCGCTGAGGCCGGATTCTAGGACGAGGAAGACACCGGCGGCCAGAATCGTTGGGATAGAAAGCAGGAAAGAATACTCCGCTGCTTTACGACGGTGAAGTCCAAGAAAGATAAGGAAAGCAATCGTGAGTCCAGAGCGAGAAATCCCGGGCACTACGGCGAGTCCTTGAACGATCCCTAAGGCGATAGCAATAGGCCAAGTAAACATGACGGACTCCCCACGGCGAAATTTCTCAGCGATGACGATCAAAACCCCAGTAATGATTAGCGTCACGGCGACCACTTTTAGATTCAGGAGTTCGCCAAACCAAGGTTCGATCAGTAACGCGACTCCAATGGTTAACAAAGTCGCCACTCCCAACTTCAACGCCAACATCCCCTGCTCTCTGCTCTCTGCTCTCCGCTCTCTTGTCAGCAAAGACAGAAAACCCTGCATCAATCTCCACACCTCCCGCCAAAATACTACCAACACCGCTCCGAGCGTCGCGACATGGGTCACGATCATTAGGTCCATACTGGGCACCAGCCCCAACCAGCGCTCGGTGAGAAACAAATGTCCACTAGAACTCACGGGCAAAAACTCCGTGGCTCCCTGCACAATTCCTAATAAAATTGAATGAAAAATTTCCATAACGCGACCATTCTAAAACATCTCAATTGGCCCTACAACCAGGTTTTATCAGAGTCCTTTTTTTACAAAAAATATTTTTGGAATTACGCGCAAATAGTTTTGCACAATTTTGGTTGCACGCACTACATTTAGTACTTAAAATTTCCTTTGCACCCTAGATATTGGGTCTAATACAAAAAGTCAAAAACCACAAAATTCCGCTGAAACTTAAGTGTATATACGCTCTTTGTTTCGTTTTTTATGCCCAAAAACATCAAAAAGCCTTAACAAAAGTTTCACAATAATCTACCTTTCTAACTCCCCCTCAAAACCATGACTATTACACACATCCAAAAGCGAGACGGATCCGTCAAAAAATTTGATTCCGTCAAGATTACAGAAGCAATAAAAAAAGCAATGGAAGCTGTGGGACATGGAACCGAGAAAGATGCAGAAAACGTAACGGAACAAGTACTCAAATCTCTTCAGGTTATTAGATCTCAAGATCGACGCTACGTACCTTCTATCGAAGGAATTCAAAATCTTGTGGAGGATCACTTGATGAATAGTGAATTCCATGATGTAGCCAAGGCCTACATTCTCTACCGAGCGAAACAAGCCGAAGAACGTAAACGCGACATCTTCAAGAAACGGATCAACCTAAAACCATACGAATACCCAGAACTACTGGAGTACACCGATGCCATTCGACACTCTTACTGGATCCATACGGAGTTTAACTTCACCAGTGATATCCAAGATTTCAAAGTCGGTATGACCGACAGCGAACGCGAAGCTATCAGCCGGACCATGCTGGCTATTTCTCAAATTGAAGTAGCGGTGAAATCATTCTGGGGCAACATCTACCACCGGATGCCCAAACCGGAGATCGGAGCGGTCGGCGCTACCTTCGCTGAAAGTGAGGTCCGTCACCATGACGCCTACTCTCACCTACTCGAGATCCTCGGACTCAATGAAGAGTTCAGCAAACTAAAGTACAATCCAGTCATGATGGAGCGCGTCGAATACCTTGAAGCGGCTCTTAAACATGCTAACAGTGAAGATGATAAAGACTACGCCGAATCTATCCTACTATTCTCGCTGTTTATCGAGCACGTATCACTGTTCTCTCAGTTCCTAATCATGATGGGCTTCAACAAATACAAGAGCCGTCTCAAAGGCGTCTCAAACGTCGTAGAAGCCACGTCAAAAGAAGAACAGATCCACGGAAACTTCGGGATTGACCTCATCCAGATCATCAAGAAAGAAAATCCAGATTGGTTCAATGAACGTCACGCCCGCCGCGTGCAAGGTCTCTGTCGACAGGCTTTCCAGTCTGAGGACCGGATCATCGATTGGATCTTTGAAAACGGTGAACTGGACTTCATGCCAAAAGCCGTCGTGAAAGAATTTATCAAAGATCGTTTCAACCGATCTCTCAAGAGTCTCGATATCGATCCAGTATTCGAAACTAATGAAGCACTTCTATCACAATCCGAATGGTTTGACGAAGAGATCATTGGAACCAAGCACGTCGACTTCTTTGTGAAGCGATCGGTAAACTACAACAAGAAAAGCAAAAGTATTACTGCCGACGATTTATTTTAAAAAAACTAACCCCCTAACCCCTACTACATCATGCAATGGCTTACAGAGAATAGTCGTAAATTTCTCGAGAGAGGATATCTTTTACCGGGCGTAACTCCCGAAGAACGGATTCGTGAAATCGCTGAACGCGCCCAAGAAATTAACGGCATCGAAGGCTTTGCTGACAAGTTCTACAACTACATGTCACAAGGTTTCTACAGCCTCGCTTCACCGGTCTGGTCTAACTTCGGTCAAAAACGTGGACTGCCGATCAGTTGTTTCGGTTCATATGTCGGCGACGACATGGGAGAGATCCTCTTTACCCAGGCTGAAGTCGGTATGATGTCCAAAATGGGAGGTGGAACCTCTGGTTATTTCGGAGACCTCCGACACCGAGGAGCCCCGATCACCAATAACGGGAAATCTTCTGGGGCCGTTCATTTTATGCAACTCTTTGACAAGATGGTTGACATCGTGAGCCAGGGCGCGACGCGACGCGGACAATTCGCTCCGTACCTGCCACTCAGTCATCCAGACGCCGACGAATTCCTGGATCTAGGAACCGAAGGAAACCCAATCCAAAAACTCACCCACGGAGTCACCGTGAGCGATGAATGGATGAACTCGATGATCGAAGGCGATGCCGACAAACGAAAACTCTGGGCCAAGGTGATCCAACGCCGCGGAGAGATCGGGTACCCGTACATCTTCTTTGAAGACAACGTGAATAAAAACACCGTTGACGTCTACGCCAAAGAAAACCGACGTGTGCTCGCCAGTAATCTCTGTACTGAGATCATGTTGCCGAGCAAAGCGGATGAATCATTCGTCTGCTGTCTCTCATCTATCAACATCCTCCACTACGATGCGTGGAAAGATACCGATGCGGTTGAGACGCTCACCTACTTCCTCGACACGGTCATGGCGGAGTTCATCGAAAAACTCGAATTCTACCGCGACAGTGAGGATCCAGAAGACAACAAAGTCTTCCAGTTTATGCAACGCGCTTACAATTTTGCGACTCGTCATCGAGCTCTTGGACTGGGAGTGCTTGGTTGGCATTCGTACCTACAGAAAAACCGTTTCAGCTTCGAAAGTCGAGAAGCCGCTAAACTCAACCACGACATCTTCAAGCTCATCCAAGAACGCACCTACGTAGCGTCCAAAGAAATGGCTGAGAAATACGGCGAACCAGAAGTCCTTAAAGGCTACGGCCGCCGCAACACGACTACGATGGCAGTGGCGCCAACGACCTCTTCTGCTTTCATCCTCGGACAGGTATCACAAGGAATCGAACCGATCTGGTCGAACTGTTACGTAAAAGATATTCAAAAGATCAAAACCACGATCAAGAATCCCCTCCTCGTCGAGCTCCTAGAAGAAAAAGGCAAGAACGACATCGAGACCTGGCGCAGTATCCGAGATCACGATGGTTCGGTACAGCACCTGGACTTCCTGGACGAACAGGAAAAGAAAGTCTTCAAGACCTACCCAGAGATCGATCAGATGGCCATCATCTACCAAGCCTCTACGCGACAAAAATTCATCGACCAAGGACAGTCACTCAACGTCATCATCCATCCAGACACTCCGACCAAAGACATCAATAATCTCTACATCGAAGCCTGGAAGCTCGGCATCAAGACGCTCTACTACCAACACAGTATGAACGCCGCCCAACAGCTCAATCAAAAGAAAGTCTGTGAGGCCTGTGAAGGGTAGGTGGTGGATAGTTAATGGTGAATGGTTAATAGTGAATCGTAAAGATACAAAACCTCGCTCTGGCGAGGTTTTTTGTTATATCAACCCAGGTTTGCACTCCCAGCCTAATACTAGCTGTCATAAATGAATCGACTCTGACCTTATTACCAAAAATCACCCCCTAACCCGGGTTGTATTCACGCACTACAAAAAACCAGACCATTGGTCTGATGATATTTTTTTAGAATGTGGGGCGGTGCCGAAGCACCGCCACCAGTTTCACTTTGATTGATTTATTGATGTCAATCGTATGGGCATCGGAACGGCTCCAGACAAAAATAAATCCTTAAATTTTGGATCTCGTGTCGATATAGTCTGAGGCTTTCTTGAAGCTAATCGCTCTCTAGGCGGTGTGAAATTTAATTCTCTTTTTTTGACTGCCCCAGCAGCTTTTCTTTGTCGCCCCCCAGAGAGGGATGCACTGCCTTTTTTTATCGACATTCGCGCTTGCCGATCTAAGATGTCGGCTCTCAACTCTGCCACCTTTTTTTTGTCGCGATAACTATTATTAGGTTTCCCCTTAATATGTTTTATTTGACGTACAGAAGCTGATGTTCCCATAATTTCCTCACTAATTGTCCTTGATTGGACATACTAATCCTCCCCTATGGAAGATAGCTAAAAATCATCATGATAATAAAGACTCATAGCTATCTTCAATAAAAAAGAACCTTAGGAAAAATTCATCGATTAATTCAAAGATCAAAGTGGCCTTGGGATGTCTCCCTGAGTACCCGCAAAGGGTCTCAAATGAGTACGTTCAAAGCAAGTAAATTATAACATAACTTTACATTTATTTAAAAAATATTTTTACAAAAAATATACAATTAAAAGAGTTGGTGGCGTTGATTAAATCAACGCCACCGGAATTCATCCTGTCTTATTGTTATCCTGAACCACTATAATACATATTGGCCCCCCTTCGTGAAAAACCCGCGCTAGTTTTAAACTTTGTAATATCTCTATGGCCCACGCTAAAGTGAGCCGCTAAATCGACAATCGAGGCGCTACAGCCATCTCCGATTTGCGATGCTAGCGTTGCTGTTGATAGCTTTGGATTTACTGGGTTCTTTGTTTCTGTTGTCATTTTTACCTCTATGACAGGTTAACGTCGCGCTCCTCCCCATGAGAAACATACGACCGCAAATCTTCACCGAAAACTCACGGTCGCATGCTCAGAGAGTTGCCAAAGAAATGACAAAACAAAGTACAGGTTGCAAAAGAACAGGATGGCCTTGTGATGTCTCCCTGAGTACCCGTGGGGGGTCTCAAATGAGTACGTTCAAAGCCAGTGAATTATACCGCAATTTGACAATATTTGTCAATTATTTTTATTTTAATTAAAGCTCACACAACCCAGGTTGAACACACTGCCCGTGATCAAAGATCAATATCAATTCCCCCGGTATCATCGAGCTCTTTCTCAATCTCGATATTGCGATCACTCTGCGTGACCGGTTTACCGCGTTTGATTTCCCGAGTATGAACGACTCGCACCGGTTCTTCGACCAGCTCGCCGGTTTCTTCGATCACTTCCTGAGGATTGTGCTCTGTGTCATAACGATCATAGCGACGACGACGATGTGGTTGGCCTGTTTCCCCTACGTGACGCTTTACGACGTGGCTCAGAAGCCCCTTGAGGGCCGATTCTTCGGTAAAGTTCTTTTGGTCGATCGACCACTCTCGATAGGTCTCAATCACCCGGGCGATCCGATTGGGACAACTCATATCCTTAACAATGATGGGAGCGCCACCGTTTACTTTATTAAAAATTACATCGCCGTAGTTGAGGAAGAAAGACCGCCAACCGACCCGTTCGGTAGTGATTTCGTCCAGATTATGGAGATCAATCCGAGTTGAACGCCGCACAAAGAGCTTGGGCCACTCCACAACAACCACACTTTCATTGGTCATGACAATCGCGTTTACAAACCAGCCAAACCACGGAGACAGGATAAAACAGATACCGATAAAGGCCGTCAGCTGCCAGGCTAAGTTTAGGTCATAACTCTTAACGTATTCGAGGTTATACCGTGGATAGAAAAACCACAACGCAAATGTAATCCCTCCCCAGATAATCAACCAAAACAAAAATGGGCGCAGAGCGAACAAAAACGGCCGACGGAATACCCGCTTGATCTTTTCGTCTTCTTCGAGAAATCCACTAAAGATTACATGCATCGAGAGGAAGTATAGCAGAGAACGGTGAATGGTTAATAGTTAATGGTGAATGGTTGGTGGTGAATGGTTAATAGCTGATTACTGTTTACTGATTACTGTTTACTGATTACTGTTCACTGTTAACTGTTATCTGTTATCTTTTTTCTATTTACTGTTTCCCCTTTCGTCCCTACCATACCCCTGATGCCAAATTTTTTGCGTTCTCTCATTGAATCTTTCAAAAGCCCGGAGCAAAGCTGGGCTGGATTTTTGGTGGAAATGTTTGTGCTCCTTGCCGTGGTACTTTTTATTCGTTTCTACGTCTTTCAGTTTTTTCAGGTCTCAGGCCCCTCTATGTGCCCAACGCTTAATCAATTTGATACGGAGTGTAAAAATGGCAAAGGCGAATTTGTTTTCGTAAATCAAGTCACGTACAACTTCATTCGTCCGCCAGAACGCGGCGAGGTCGTGGTATTCAAACCACCGAACAACAATAAAGATTACTACATCAAACGTGTCATCGGAACCCCTGGTGACACCATCCGTGTCGAGGATGGAAAGGTCTATCTCAATAACGCAGAAGTTCAGGACGAGGTCTTGCGAGAACCTTATCTCTCCGCTCGCAACCAAGGCCGTACCCGAGCTAGTCTCGATGAATTCACCGTGCCGGCGGGGCAGTACCTCCTCTTTGGGGATAACCGCGATCGAAGTCTCGATAGCCGTGATTGCTTCTCCGCCGCATGTACGCCCAATACGACTCCGTACGTAGACGCTGATCTGATCAAAGGAAAAGCTGAGTTTGTTATCTGGCCGTTTTGGCTGGGTCGTTCGATGGAAAATCCATTTGAGGAAGTTGGTGGTAAAGAGTGAATGATCAGTAGTTAGTAGTGAATAGTTAATAGTTGATGGTTACTAACTGATTACCGATTACTGTTTACTGTTATCTGCTAACTGTTATCTATCTAATACTCAACATCCTGCACAAAAATCAAGCTGCACGACGTCACATTTTGTTTTAGGCTGCGTCTACACTTACAAAACTTATCTTTAATTACATTATGAAAAAACTGACACCACGCTTCTTCCTGTTGGGGTTTTTGCTGCTGAGTTTTCTACCAGTGGTAACGCAGGCTGCCGAGATCAAAAATCTTCGTGTAGAAGCCACCGATGATTACGTAAATATATTTTGGGACGCGCTCCCAGAGGCAGACCTTGAAGATTCTGATGGGTACGCACTCCAGTTTAGCGAGAACCAGACAGATGTTCAGATCGTGAACCCGGCAAATCTCTACCTCAGTCGAGGAGAAACCAGCATGGCCCTTCGTCGTAATAGCTTTAAAAACGACGTATATTACTACGTTCGAGCCTACACCTATGATCTCGACGAAGATAATCGCAAATACCTCGGAAACGGTTCGCAACGGCTAAAATGGCGAACCGATCACTGGAACAAAGTAGAAGCTACTGCCAGCGCTGTTACCGATCCAGTGGTACAACGAACCGAAGAAGGCGTGGCGGAAGTCAATAAAGATGAAGTCTTTGATTTCGGAGAACTACGAATCAGCGCCTTCGATACTTTTACAGATTTTAATTGGTCTAAACCAGTCAAAATGGCCAAGTCTGACTATGATGGCTTTCTGGTTCGAGTTTCAACCAAGGCTGATCTCAGTGATCCTATCATCGAGGCAACTGTAAACCAAGAACAGTACTCAGCTCGTGTTAAAGGTCTCAGCCCAAACACTCAATACTATGCAGCTGCCTACTTCTATGATCGAAGCGGAGGAGAAAATCAAACCTTCGGTAACAAAAACATTAAGGGGTTTAAAACCATCGCCGCAATCCCACGTGATGGTAGCACTCGCGCCTCTCGAAATATTGTAAAGATCGAAAAGAAAGTAAATGGACGCAGTTTTATCGTAGGCGTAGATAACAATGTCGCCGTCGAAACGACTACAACGACTACCAACAATAGCGTCAACACAGATAGTAAAACCGCTCTCAGAGCTCGTATTTCTGCTCTAAAAGCACAGATCAGCACGCTACAGTCGGAGCTCAATCGGCTCGAAGCTCAAGTCGGTGACACCCCAACGACCGTAGCACCACGCGCTAAAACCAACACACGACGTTCTAGTACCGGCAATAACCGCTTATCAAAACTGCGTGAGCTGCTCAAGGCACGTCGTGGTCAATAAATAAAAAATTTCTAACTCTTTCATATCATGAAAAAACTATTGTTCTTACTTCCGCTCCTGACACTCGGCTCTGTCGCGCAAGCTCAGACAGTCTCAGGAATCAATGCTCTTGGAGTCTGTGAAACTATCGTCAGTGATGTTCTCCCTGAAGAATATCGCCCAGTCGAAAGCTGTGAAGACATCCTAGACAAAGACCGTTTCACATCGCTTGAAGAACGGTTGCGCAATCGAATATTTAACGGTTCTCGGCGCACACAAAAACGCGCTAGTCGCTCTAAACTTTCGGGCAAATACATTCGCCAAGGACGTGGCGCTCTTACTCGAAGTACCCCGGCAGTTTCTGGCGAAACTCGTCGCAACCAATCTCGTTACCAAGATCGTACCAATACCGTGCGTAATTACCGCTCTCGTTTCCAAAATTACCGATTTAAAAACGGTACCAAGGAAGACATCGAAGTCAGCTCTCCACGCGCTAATTACCAACAACCTGGTTACCGAGCCGCTCGAACTCGCGCCAATGCCCGCGGAACCTACGAAACCACACCACGCTGGAGCGCTGAACAGAGAAACCACTTCCGTGAGAGAAGCTATGGCACAAATCCTTATAACCTTCAATCAATCCGCTCTGCAGAGCAACGAGAATTCCGTCGTAATCGAATCCAAAATCAACGAGTTGATGTCCAAGGCAGAATCCTTTCTCGTACACAAAAATGGCGTCCTGGACGAATCATTGGTGATCTAGGCGGTGACGCAGAATGGCTCAAAGAACAAGCCGAACGTACAGCAGAGCTCCGTTCTAAAATCCAAGAAGAGGAAGCTGAAAAAAGTGATGTAACCGACCTTACGGAAGAGTAATAACAAAAAATTACCAGAATCCCCCACTATCAGCTGGGGGATTTTTGTAAATAATTCGGCTTGCCACTTGTTCAAAAATTTTTATATTTCGTCGGCTCTTATAGCATTGCCTAAGTTAATAAAGTCCCAATCAATCGCACGGGTGGTGGAATTGGTAGACACGCTGGTTTTAGGCACCAGTGCCGCAAGGCGTGAAGGTTCGAGTCCTTTCCCGTGTACCAAAAGACATCTGATCCCCATACGGGGTCAGGTGTCTTTTTTTTATGTGAAACGAGAACCGACCCAAAGGTTCGATACAAGGAGCAAAAGAAAAGGAAGCGCCCGTAGGGCATTTACTTTTCTGGCGACGCCGTCACGGAAGTTAGAACTCAAAGTCAGAATGGAGTAATACTTTCTCGTGTACCATCAAAAGCCCTTAGACATCAGTCTGAGGTTTTTAGATTTGGCCGCACAGCGGCCTAGGGCTCTAATCGTAGGTACTCTCCTAACGATTGCTACGCAATCTACTCGAGGGCCACTCAATTCTCACTGCGTTCTGTGATTGCCTCGCCGGTCGCCCCTGAGCGACGAACGGAGTGAGTCAGCCGAAGGGTGCAGACGGTTTTTCATTCTCTTGCGTAGCAAGAGATAAGGAAGTCCTTTCATGCACTAACCGTTGCGGAGCGGATTAGAAACCCACTCCGGCATTGAGGATATTTTTTTGATTATTTGTCAAAAAACTTAAAATTATTATTTTGAAATAAAATGGCCTCAGATTTTGAACACAAAATTGCAATTGAAACAGAGGAAGATTTAGACATCTACCTTAAGCATGTAGGTAAGACCATTAGCTATGAAGAGGCAGCTGATAGATGGGGACTACGCGTTCCAGATTTAAAAGCCATAGCGGCCTGCACTCGATTTGAGATAAACTTGCAACTACTGACAAGGGAAAGAGCTCGACATAGTTAGGTTCAATGAAACTACGGTATATATTCTGGTAAATCTAAAACCTCTTACCTAAGCCGTCGGAAACATCACCCCAAACAAAATCACTACTGAGAAAACGAGCATGATTATCCCAGCCAGTTTATTAGCAAAGCCTAAAATCCGCTGGTCTAATTTACGACCCAGCAAAGCCACCGAACCACTCAGGATCAACCACCACAGCGCTGACCCAAGAAAGACGCCGATCACCAACATCATAGCCGTCAGGTAATTTCCTCCAGTATTTACCAATCCCAAACCAGCAAAGACCGCTACGAAAGAGAGAATTGTCATAGGGTTGGTGAGGGTTAATCCAATAGTAGTGACGTAGTCCATCAGCAATCCACTATGTCTCGGGGCGGCTTTTGCCTTAGTGGCTGGTTTCTCGCGGAGCATCTTGATCCCTAGATAGATCAGAAAAGCGGCCCCCAGGAGCTGAATCCAGAGTTTTTGGGCGATCAAAAAACTGGAGACTAGTGTGAGACCAAAGCCAGCTACTAAACCGTAAATGGCATCTGCCGTAGCCGCTCCTAGACCGGTAAATAGCCCTGACAGTTGCCCTTTATTCAAACTACGCTGGATACACAAAACCCCAATCGGCCCGACTGGCACGGCAATCGAAAACCCAATAATCAGACCTTTAATCAGAAAATCTATGTCCATGTCCCCTATTCTAGACCAAGACGTCAAATCTTAAAAAAGAACTAATTCCTTAGCCCTCCTTATCTCGTGTTCTCGCGTTCTCTCTCTAGAGTCTAAACTTTCGTCCCCTTCCAACGTTTTTTGAGCTGTCCCCAGTCGTAGGAGAACTTGTAGTTTTCAAAGGCTCTCACCATTGTGGCCACTAGATCCCAGGTATGAGCGGGTGTATAGAGGAAACAATTCCCAGACTCTTGTTGAGCATCAAAGTTCATCATATCCACATGCTTTTCACACGTTGGCCACGGCAGTACGGCTACCAGACCTTTTTTCTGGAGGAGTTGCAGTTCTTTGGCCGTTGGAACCTTGGCAAAGAGCACGACCTGACTTTTATTTAGCGCTACTTCTCGGTTGCTTGTAACGGCTTCTAGAACTGCAAAATTATCTGGATAGAGCTTTTCAAGCTCGAAGCAAGCCTCTTGCCAAGCACTATCCCCCTTTGGCATCACTTTAATCCCAAAACCAAGCTGGCACATCCCTTCACAAGCCGCCACAAAACTCTCGGTTGATTCCACCGGCACATCCGTGATGATGCTAACTTCAAAAGGTTTGTTGGTGAAAAGTGAAATAGGTTTTGCCATGGCCGTCAGTGAGTTAGTAGTAATGGGCATTGAAAAACTTTTGGTAAATCTAAACATTGTAGCAGATCTAGACTCAAAAGTCTACTCACTAAGCGTTGAAAAATGATGTAAAAAAGGCAGAATACAAATTAGAGAGCAGTGAGCCGTAAGCAGTAAACAGTTTTGGCCGCTCTCCGCTCACTACCCACCGCTCTCTATCTACCCATGAAAACCCACCTTCTGGTCGACGGCTACGCGATGATGTTCCGTAGTTTTTATGCGGTGCGTTTTGCGCCCGCTTACAAAAATATGATGGTAAACGCAGTCTATGGCTGTGCTACCACGATCATGCAGAGTCTCGAACATTTCGAACCAGACAGTATCGTGGTCTGCTTGGACGCACCAGAAAAGACCTTCCGGCACGAAGCCGATGAAAACTATAAGGCCCAACGAACCAAAGCCCCTGATGAATTCATCGCTCAAATTCCCCTAGTACAGGCTCTAATCGAATCATTTGGCATTCCTATGTACGTCAAACCTGGATTCGAGGCTGATGACATTATCGGCACGCTTGCCAAACGCGCTGAGGCACAAGGAGACAAAGCCTACATCCTGAGTGGTGATTACGATTTTCTGCAACTGACTTCTAATCATGTCCAACTGGCTAAGTTTAACGGCAAGACACCACTTATCTTCGATCGAGAGATGACCATCGAAAAGCTTGGGGTAACACCAGAGCAGGTCATTGACTACAAAGCTATCTGTGGAGATGCCTCTGATAATTACAAAGGCGTTCCTGGGGTCGGCCCCAAAGGCGCCAGTACTTTACTGGCCAAATACGGCACTCTCGAAGGCATCTACGAAAACCTCCATGAGCTATCGGACAAACAGCGTGCCAAATTTGCCGAGAATCGTGATCAAGCGCTCCACTGCCAGCATATGGCGGCAATCCACCTAGATGTTCCAGTTGAATATGACTTTGCAGATTATACGATCCCCGTCGAAGCGGTTCGTGACTTTTATATAGAGCTTGGCTTTCCGAGCCTTGTTCGGCGCCTTGAAAAAGTAGCAGGCATGAAACCTGCGCCAAAAGCTACGGCGCCCGATGATCAGCAGGCGACGTTGTTTTAGCCCCAGCTAAACGAAGAAATCATTATTAGCCGTAGATTTATTGTCATCTTTATTAGTGAACATTTTTTTTAATCAATGGAAACAAAAAGAACAAAAAATATATTCAATTTTTCAAATCTATAACTGAATTAAATCCTTAAAAAGAAAAATAAACACACAAGATTAATTGCGGTTTCCTGTTATCTGTTATCTGTTAACGCTTCACTCCTATAAATAAAGGCCTAAACACCTCACCAATCCATCGCATTCTTGCAATTTTTAGACTTTTTTTTCTTCACCCCAAAATCAAGGAAGCCTTTAATCACCTATTTTTCCGTGTTCAAAAAATCAGTTCAATCAGTCTATGACTGCAAAAAACATTTGCACAAGCGTTTGAGTTTCTATAGGTTAGGTCCAACAAATTGACCCACACGTTACCCACACATGAGCACAGGAAAAATACTAGTCGGACTCGACATTGGATCGTCTAAAATTCGTACGATTGTCGGAACCGTCGAAGACAAGAAAAACACTATTAACATCATCGGAGTTGGCCTTTCTCCTTCTAACGGAATCCGCAAAGGTATGATCACCGATTTTGATGAAGCTATCTCAAACATCACGGCCGCTCTAGACGACGCCGAACGCATGTCTGGAGAACCTATTCACCGTGTTTATGTTGGTGTCTCTGGAACACACATCGAGACTTATGACTCTCGTGGTGTAATCGCCATTAATGGCCAAAACGCCGAGATTACCGAGGACGATGTCGACCGCGTACTCGAAGCCGCTCAGGCCGTTTCGCTTCCTTCTAATCGAGAGATCCTACGCGTGATCCCAAAAAGCTTCTCAGTCGACTCTCAGAAAAACATCAAATACCCAGTCGGCATGACCGGCATCCGACTCGAAGTCGAAGCCCATATCATCACGGGACAGGTTTCTGCTATCAAAAACATCGATAAATGTCTCTACCAAACTGGTGTAGACCCACAGGAAATCGTACCTTCGATCCTCGCCTGTGCCGAGTCAACGCTCGACCGACGCCAAAAAGAACTCGGAGTCGTTCTCATCGAAATCGGAGCGAGTTGTACAAATATGGCCGTCTTTGAAGAAGGCTCTGTCATCTACTCTGCGGTAATTCCTGTCGGCGGTGAACATGTCACTAACGATCTAGCCATCGGACTTCGTTGTTCGATCGAGACGGCTGAAAAAGTAAAAATTGAATACGGTACTTGTCTCCCAAAAGAGATCAGTGACCGCGAAGAGATCGATCTGTCTCAGATCTCTAAAACTGATAACCACGCGGTTTCTAAATTACAAGCGGCTAAAATCATCGAAGCTCGATACCACGAGATCCTACTGTTGGTGAAAGACGAACTACTTAAGATTGGCCGCCAAGGCATGCTACCAGCTGGTGGAGTGCTTTGTGGAAGTGCTGTCAAAATGCCTGGTTGTATTGATCTCTCTCGAGAGGCACTACAACTCCCGGTACAACTCGGATTCCCACGTGACATCGAAGGTATCGTAGACCGCGTTGATGACCCAAGCTTTGCCAATCTCGTCGGACTCTTGCAGTTTGCCAATCGCTACGGACGGACCCCGTCACTCCTTGATTTTAATTTCAATCAGACCTTTGACTCCGCCATGCGCTGGATAAAAGGCATTCTCCCTAACTAACCCAAATTGGTTCCCGATAACCCTCAGGAACCCACAAAATATCCTAAAACTTAATCTCACACCCCATGAAAGATCTGCTCCAATCGGCCATGAATCAGGCCACATCAGACCGAAAAGAGGCTCAAATTGCCTCAAACGCTACTCAAGCCGCGGCTATTCCAGACGTGGCCCCCGTCGCCAACATCAAAGTCATTGGTGTCGGTGGTGGTGGTTCTAATGCCGTAAACCGGATGGCAAGCTCAGACTTTGCCAACGTAGAGTTCATTGCGATCAATACAGACGCACAAGCGCTCTACCATTCGCAAGCCGAACACAAAATACACATCGGTCGCGAAGCGACCCGTGGTCTCGGAGCCGGCGCAAACCCAGATATCGGGAAAGCTGCTGCCCAAGAATCTATCGAAGAGATCAAATCGGCCCTCAAAGGTGCCGACATGGTATTTGTTACCTGTGGTCTCGGTGGTGGGACTGGAACTGGAGCTGCTCCAGTCGTAGCTGATATTGCTCGTGAGCTTGGAGCGCTCACGGTTGGTGTCGTTACTCGACCATTCTCTTTCGAAGGTATGAATCGTGCCAAGAAAGCCGACAGTGGTTACGAAGATCTCAAAGCCAGTGTGGACACACTTATCGTCATCCCAAATGATCGAATTCTCTCGATCATCGACCGTAAAACACCCCTTACGGATGCCTTCTCTGTAGTAGACGAAGTCCTACGACAAGGCGTACAAGGAATCGCTGACCTGATCACCCTACACGGTCTGATCAATGTGGATTTCGCGGATGTGAAAGCCATTATGCAATCAGCTGGAACCGCCCTCATGGGGATCGGTTACGGTGCGGGTGAGACGCGCGCTACCGACGCGGCCAAAGCCGCTATCGAGTCACCACTCCTCGAGCAATCGATTAGTGGAGCCAAAGGAATCCTCTTCAACATCACGGGGGGTGATGATCTCTCTATGTACGAGATCGACGAAGCTGCTAAAGTGATCACCGAAGCCGCTGATCCAGAAGCCAATATTATCTTCGGAGCAGTTATCAATCCAAACTACACCGGTGAAGTAAAAATCACCGTGATCGCTACGGGATTCTCAGAAGGAGAAAAGAAAAAACCAGGTCACGCGCAACTTATGCGCAAAGCTTTCTCAATGGACGGACAACCAGTCCAAGAAGAAGCCTCGGACCTCGATACTCCGGCCTTCCTACGGAACAAAATGCGCTAATACACGACTCGGGTAAATAAGGTATACTAAGACAGTCCCTCTTAAGGGGCTGTTTTAGCATCTAGCTGACAGCTGTCTCGCTATCTGGGTAGCTAATTTTGGCTTTCCCATTATTCACCGTTACCCACTCGCCCCAACCTTTTTTCTCCTTAATCTTTAGGGCTAGCTTTAGACACGCCACATCATCATTCTGTAAGTCATCAAATTTAATTCCTGCTCCCAACTCTCCAGCAACAGAGTGCACTGTATTGATTTGCATACAACCTACATCATAGGTTCCATTTGGACTACGCACTGCATTGTGAGCGTTTCCGCGACATTCTGCCAGACACACACGAACTACGTTATCCAGCTCGGCTGCTGGCCAACCGGCCGCTATAGCCGCTTGACGGATCTCAGTTTCACCCAGGAAGCGCGGAGCGGCTTTCTTAGTCAGTTTTACACCATACTTATCATCATTGATCTCAGAGTCGCTCACCAAAGCCTCTTCTTCAAAAAACTCAAGACGAATCTGCGTACAACGATCATCAAAACTGTGAACATCTGCAGTTGCAGAAAAATCAGGATTATCAATCACATACTTTTTCAAACGATGTTCTAGCTCTGGTAAACGATTTTTTGGCAAACCTTGTTTTACCGCTTCATCAAGCGTTCTCTGGATTCTGGTACGGCAGGTTTGTCTCGGTACTTCAAAGTTGCGAGTAGTCGCATAAGGATCTTCTAGCAGTGACTCAACTTTCGACTGCAGCTTACCTAATCCCTCTCGAACCATGTGCATTACATCGAACCGCACGACCGCCATTTCAGCCGTCTGAGGACCATAAAATCCGTCCAAAGCATCTTTCTCAAATCCTCCCGTTTTCTGCATAAAAAGAACCACGGCTCGCGCCGCATTACCGCGTAGATCAGCAAGATTCGAGAAGTCGACATCCGTAACGTCTATCCCCTTCTCGTCTAGCAAAGCCTTGAATTCTTCGTTGTTGTTAACAATCGAATCCATATCAATCGCTTCGGCGAAAGCTTCTAGGCTTTTAGATACTATTTGCGCTTCCGCCTTCTCGAGTTGCGAGATTTGTTTTGCGGGAAAATTTTCGTTCGCAGACCGATTGAGAGTTTCATTCATCTGATAATTATACCACGAATAGACATAAAAAACAATATCACCAGAACTCATTTTAACATTGCGACACCGTAACATCTCAACATTCAACACCAGGTGTTAGCAAATTGAGCAGAAAGTCTACACCCGGTGTTTAGCGTTTCTTTTCTCACCAACCTCGCTATCATCTAACCAATGACCAAACCCGAAGCGCTCGAAATCCTCAAAGATCTTGCGAGCCGTTATCAGGCTGTCGAAACCAAACTCGACCTGGACCAAAAACAGATCCAGCTTCAGGGACTCAATGACCAGATGGGCGCCGCGGGGTTTTGGGATGACAACACCACCGCCCAAAAAGTATCTAAAGAGGCCGCTCGTTTAGAAACCTTTATCACGGCCTGGCAGCAGATCCAGGGCAATCTGGCGGCGCTGCAGGAATTCGTTACCGAAAGTAGCGAAGACGAGATCGGAGAATTTGTGAATGAAATAGAACAACTGAACAAAAATTTTGATCATTCAGAAAACCTCGTCCTGCTCAACGGTGAGTACGACACCCATGACGTGATTCTTTCTCTGCACGTCGGAACGGGCGGACAGGACGCAGAAGACTTCTGCCAGATGCTACAGCGCATGTACCTCCGCCACACCGAGCAACAAGGCTGGAAAGCGAATCTAATAGAAGAATCCCCGTCTGACGCGGGTCTCAAATCCGCCGTTATAGAAATCAGTGGTGATTATGCCTACGGTTTGCTCAAGGGAGAACACGGCGTCCATCGTTTGATCCGCCTCTCCCCTTTCAATGCCAAAAGCCTCCGCCAGACTTCTTTTGCCAAGGTTGAGATTTTGCCGGCCATCGAACAAGACACCGAACTCGACATCGCCGAATCCGATCTACGGTTTGATGTGTTTCGCAGTAGCGGAGCCGGCGGACAATCGGTCAACACGACAGACAGCGCCGTCCGCGTCACGTACCTACCACTGAACCTAGTCGTAACGTGTCAAAACGAAAAATCCCAACACCAAAATAAAGCCACCGCGCTAAAGATCCTCAAATCTCGCCTCGCCCAGATCAAACTCGAACAACAAGCCGAACGCCTCGAAGAACTCCGCGGCGACAAACTCGACGCCAATTTTGGCTCGCAGATCCGAACCTACACCCTCCAACCCTACAAACTCGTCAAAGACCACCGTACTGATCACGAACACAACAATCCTGAAAAAGTCCTCGATGGTAACCTCGAAGGGTTTACGCAGGCGTGGTTACGGCACTAACACCGGGTGTTGAATGTTTTGATTGTACGATGTTGTGATGTTACAATACTTTAATTAAAACATTGAACGCTCCGGCTTGTCCGGAGTCGGCTGTTTAAACTGTTTCGGAGGTGGGTTACAAACCCACTCCGGCATTGAAGCTAATGCTCTGCAAATCATCCCCTGAAGGGAAATTCACAAAAGCCACAAAAAACTATACTAAAAACCAAAAAAGCCAACTAACGACATTCTCTTTATTCACTCTGCGCAGCTTTTCTCTCCGCAATCTGTAGCTTCACGTACTTTGAATAAGATTTTATTCTTGGAGACTTAAGATAGCGCTTACTCGCAACACCAAAAAGCTCCTTTAGGATAGCATTATAGTGATCAAGTTTCATTTCTTCTGACGCCTGCAACAAAGCCTTTACTTCAGCTCTAAAAATAGAAAATTCCATAAAAAATATATCCTCTTCAACAGCTATATCATTCGCACGATTAATAGCGTCGAGGCATTGTCTTCGAATATTTTGTTTCGCTCGCATGGCGATCTTTTGATCTTGTTCATTGCCTTGAATATTGTTTTGGTAACGCTGCAATACCCTCGCAATAGATTCTCGATTTTTTCGTTTCTCAGAAATTCTTCTGTCTATAGAGGCTCGAGCACATCCTCCATAGCTATTGTACTTCGGAGTATCTTCGTAGGAACTTGGGCGTTCTCTTCCAAACCTTTTGATATCAATACCGACTCCTTCTTCTGGCATATCAAAAACAAAATAAACACTAAACTAAATAAATGCAAAAAAAACTTCAGTAACCCAAACCACCACCCCCGTTAGACAAATCCCCGACTTCCGCTACCGTGCCCACGTTATGAAGATCTGT
>JAHDBZ010000047.1:3503-5297 GCA_020630245.1 Candidatus Altimarinota bacterium | reverse complement strand
CGCTGACCGTAATCCTTTTGAACGATCAAACCGAAAAAACTGCAACAACGCCATCATGGCTCCTGCCGGATTTCCCTCTGGGTTTTCAAGAAATGAATAATCAATATTTTCTCCTACTTGCATGTAATACCAAAGTAGTGTTTTACTACCTAAACACAACTACTCACTGTTCTCTGATCTCTGATTACTGAAAAAACGCCGTCCCCATAACTTCTGGCTCTAACTCCACACCGTGCCAGAGTTTGAACTGCTCCAGGGCTTGTCCGACCAACATCTTGTCCCCTGTCACGCAAGGGGCTTCCGCTTCGGCAGCATCCGATAGAAATTTAGTCTCCAATGGATCATAGACCATATCAAAGGCCACGTGATGCGGTGACCAAAAATCTGCTGGCAGTACCGATTTCCACTCGCGAAGTCCGACGGATGTTGCGTTAATGATTACATCAAAATTATCTGGATTGAGCGAAGACAGACTTTCCACTGGGTCTATTTCAAAATCCGCTGCTAATTTAATGGCTTTATCCGTAGTGCGATTCCAGATAGCTGTGACCGCTCCAGCGGTTTTGAGCGCGAACACCACCGCGCGGGCCGCTCCCCCGGCGCCAAGAACAAGGACTTTTTTCCCTTCGAGCACCGGTAGTTCTGATTGGATCGCTCGCAACGCTCCTAGGCAATCGGTATTCGTTCCACAGATCACGTCTTCTTCCCAGTAAAGCGTATTCACGGCCCCGATAGCTTCCGCGGCCGGAGACAGCTTCTGAACCAAGGGCAACAAAGCCTCCTTATGAGGAATCGTCACGGCTACGCCGTGATAGTTACGAAACTCTCCATTGACCCATGACGCCAGATCTCCTGGCGCTACTTCTACCGCCTCAAAAGTAGCGTCGATCTCCAACTCGATAAAACCCGCCTCGTGCAAGACTGGAGACTTGGTATGACCAATGGGATGACCGATGACGGCGAATTTTTTCATGATTCTAATCAATTGACGATGAGCAGTGTAATGATTATAATGGAAATACAAATGTCTTCGGACCTCCCCGCTTCTGCGGGGTAACAAAAAAGTCATTCACAACAGTTGTTGAATGGCTTTCTTTATTGATACAAACTCGTTTTTTCGCATCATTCCATGTTTGTACTTAAGTCTTTTAGCATCAAAAAGTCTTAACTGCGTTATAATGGCACAACTTTCGACGTTATTTTTAAACTGGAATGGGAAATAGTATTTCCCTCGTTTTTTTGTTTTACTCAAAGGAATACCCCAGAAAACTTGATTATTGAATTTTTTAAAAACTAATATAGGTCGTAAAAACTTACTGCCTTTACCACACTGCTCAAAACCAACATTCTCTCCTAAACGAATAAACCAGATTTCTCGTTCTTGAAAAAATAACCGATCTTGAGACTCTGTGTGCTTTTTTTGCCGATTCCACGCATCAAAATCTTTCATAAAGCGCATTGGACTGACAATTAGCTACTTTTCAATACACCAACTTAATCAGAACTTCATTTAACTTCTGGACATGCCTGATACATAAACTCAAACCACGTCCGGAATGCCTCCGCGATTTGAGCATTTACAATCACGGTAAAGCTAAAGTCCTCATCGAAGCCTCCAGGATTCAGGTTTGAAAGGATATTGATCCGATCGCCAAAGATATCGACGGCTACTTTAGTCGACTGACCTGGCGGGAAGAATCGATAGTCCTCTCCGACATACGGTAAGATCTCCGGACAATCGGTCTTCACTTCGTGATCAAAGATGTGATAACACTTGATCTGCTTGCGCTCCAT
>JAHDBZ010000047.1:0-3403 GCA_020630245.1 Candidatus Altimarinota bacterium | reverse complement strand
TAGGATTTCATAAATCTTGGCTTCATTTTTGGCGAGATCGAATTGGGAGAAAATGTGCTCGTACATTGGTTTTTTATTACACCGAGTGATCTATATCACCACTGAGTGGTATTTACCACTCTTTATTATTATATAATTTTTAAATCAATTAATCAATTAATGATGAAACAATCTCTAAAAGTCGAAAGTATTAAGCTCGATAAAAGTCGTCTGAAGCCAATGCACAATAGTGATGCTCAAGGCTACGATCTAATTATTGATTCTTCTGGTCCTAAAAAACTTGGGATTGGTATCACCTACTTTGAGAAACCTGGGCATGGCGTTGATCTACATACCCATGAAGGCTCACACATCTTAGTTGTGACCCAAGGGCGTTGTATCGTCACAAAACACACAGAAGAAGTGGTAGTAAACGTTGGCCAAGTTTACAACATCGAATCAAAAGTTCCTCATTCTGTCTTAGCGACGAAGGAAACCGTGCTGCTAGTCATTGGTAACGACTACCAGTCATCAGACTCCCCTGATCGACTGTCTGGAGGCGGTTCACTTAAAGATAAAAAGTAATGTACGCTCAAATCCCATCGCTCACACCTTATAAACATATCCGTGTACTCCGTGGAGATGAAATTGCGGGGGGACTAAAACGCCCGCCTTTAGAGAAAATTTTACCAAAAATCGTAGAAGACATCATCAACTATCCAGCAGATGGTAAAGGCTCAGCTGGTGAAGCTCTCGCCCTGGCTTGTCTGTCGGTGCAAAAAAAACTTGAACTCTTACTGCCTGATGGCCCCACACCCACAAGTGATACCTGGAAACGTAGCATTGAGTTTGATCATGTCAGCTACAAAAAAATCCCCGGAGTATATACTCAAGCGGGTCTTAAAGACGCTAACAAGGAATGGGCTCGAAAAAATAATAGCTTTGCTATGCCGATTGGCTGTCAGACTCCTGAATTTCGTCGAGAATTCGCTAACTTTATAGATGAAATCTGGAAGCATCACCAATTAGCCAATGATGCTGAGGTTTGGTATGCAGGCGGATCTGGAACCCTAGCAGAAGTCCTCCATGAAGTAAGACCAAAGACGCGGATATGCATTGGCAGTCTCGGATATCCTCAATTTGAACTCAACATTCCTGTGCGATTTTTTAACGCTACCGAACCATCTGATTACAAATTACCGTTCCCCGTAAACCCAGATTACGATCAGAGACTTTGGCCAAAGGTACTCGAAAAAGCTTCTCCTGGTGCCATAGTCATTAATTATGCTGCATAACTAATTAATTCTGTGAAAATATTTAGGGTCTCGCGGGTTCCCTAAATCTTTGAACTCTATCAAAGGGAAAAGAGAGCCCGTGAGAGTAAAACCGTAGGTTTTGCTTTCACGAAAGGCATTGCGCCTTGTGAAGCATTGTGTGGTCTAGAATAACCAACGCGGCCATCGCCTCTAGGATCGGTACGGCTCGCGGCACAAGGATCGGATCGTGACGCCCTTTGACGCTAAGCTCAACGTTTTCACCGTCTTTATTGGCGCTAGTTTGTGTTTTGAGGATTGAAGAAGTCGGTTTGATGCCCACGCGAAACCAAATGTCATCCCCTGTCGAGATCCCACCAAGGATGCCGCCATTGGCATTGCGTTCGGTACGAAATTCATCCCCCTCTGCGATAAATGGGTCATTCGCTTCTGATCCGCGCTTAGCTGAGAGTTCAAATCCTTCGCCAAACTCTATGCCTTTCGTCGCGGGTACACTGAGCATGGCACGGGCCAGTTCTCCCTCGAGTTTCCCGAAGACGGGTGAACCGAGACCCACTGGCGGGTTTTCTACCCGAACCTGTACGCAACCTCCGATCGAGTCACCATCATTTTTCACAGATTCTACCAGTTTAAGTGTGTCGGAAAACGCCGCTTCATCCGCCATTCGGAGGACGTTCTGCTCGACGTAGTTTTTATCGATATTCTTAAATTTGTTCTCCCCAACTTGATCCACAAACGCCCAGATATCAACGTTGTATCGCTCTTTGAGGATTTTCTTCGCTACCGCGCCACCGATCACTCGGGCAATGGTCTCTCGGGCTGAACTTCGACCGCCACCACGGTAATCACGGATTCCGTATTTGTTCTGATAACCAAAATCTGCGTGTGAGGGTCGGAAGACATTTTTGATGTCTTCGTAGTCTTTGGAGTGCTGATTTTTGTTATGTACGACTACCGCGATCGATGTCCCAGTGGTCTTGCCTTCAAACGTCCCTGACAAGATCTCGCATTGATCAGCCTCATCCCGTGGTGTCGTAATATGGCTCTGCCCTGGGCGACGTCGATCGAGCTCGACCTGAATGTCAGCTTCGCTGAGTTCGACATTCGGTGGGCAATTATCAATGATCACCCCGATAGCCTTGCCGTGGCTTTCTCCGAAAGAAGTAATGCGAAATAGATTTCCAAAAGTATTCATGTTCTTAGTAGGTAGAATGTAGTCGGTAGTAGGTAGAAATGCAACGGAAACCAAGCCATGTTTGACTTTTGCACAATTTTCATAATATTAAACAAGAAATAACCCCCTGCAAAATATGGCTTTTGGAGAAGACCCCATTACTAAAGAATCTGTTGTATCAAGTCTCGCTGATCTATCTCCAGCAGATCGAAAGGCTACTAAAACGGCTATAAGGGCTTTTTTTAGATTTGTATCTGACTCTGGCAACAAACCTCCTGCGATAACTATTGTTAATAAACTTCCAATCGCCTTGATACGATATATCTACTTTTGTGAAGAAGACAGGCCAACGCAAAAGTTGTTTCACGAGATTTTACAATTTTTCAACGACATCGCATACACCGAAAAATCGATGCAATTAGTCGAAATGATACTCGAGCATATCCAGTCTGAAGATTTCAAAGTACCTGAAGCTGAAAATCTTCATGATCCAAATCCCAGTGAGGATCTCGCAGACGAGACTGCGACTGCAACCGCCGAAGCCATAGAGCCGCTGGAATGGCTTGATAGAGATGAAATAAGCGAATCCGAACTAAAAAAATTGGCAGAAATTATTCGTAAATGGGAAACAAACCCCGAAAACAATCAACGTGCGGCAATTCCTCAAAGGATTGTGGATTATGTCGATGGCAATCCTCGAGGTAAGAATGAAATGATCAGACAGATTCGCCTCACAGCAGGCTACATATTTGGACCGTATGGGCACGAACATGTGAAAGAAAGATTCGCAGAACAGCTTTATAACTGGATCACACAGATCCCTCCACTCGAAACGCTCTCTATCGAAGATCTAACCAAAAAAGAAATCAAGCAGTTAGAAAACCTACACACCGCCTGGTTACAAAATAAAGACGACCTCACAGCCGTCTTCCGGGGTTTTGACGGACGAGTTTTTGACTATATACGATCAGCAGAC
>JAHDBZ010000008.1:15497-31044 GCA_020630245.1 Candidatus Altimarinota bacterium | reverse complement strand
ATGTTTGAACCTGGCACGATTTGGGCTTATCCGACTGATACCAGTTTTGGTCTCGGGGTGCGTTGCGATGATCCAGAGAGTCTGCAGCGTCTTAAGGAGCTTAAAAATCGCCCAGATGAGAAATGGTTTTCTCTGATGGTGCGAGATTGGGAAATGCTGACAGATTACGCTGAGGTTCCACAAGGGCTGGATGCTGACTGGTTTCTGAAAAGTCCAAAAACAGCCCTACTTAAGCCCAAGGAAAAGTTGCCTCAAACAGGATTTTGGCCAGAGGAAAAGGTGGCTTTTCGGATTTGCACTCTGCCGACGGTTTCTCAGTACATCGAATTTCCAGTTACGGCCACTTCAGCGAATATCTCAGGTGAAGATCCGGTTTTTTGTACACAAAAATTATTCGATAATTTTGGCACGAATATTAATATCTATTCTGAGCTAGGAGACCTCGATCAAAGTGGTCCTTCGGAGATTTGGGATTACACCGTTGAGCCACCAAAGCGACTGCGCTAGAAGATCATTTTCCACAGACCGTGGCCACCAAGCGTGATAAGGGCAACTAGGATGCCGCTGATGCAAATCCCGATAGAGATGAGTTTTACAGCGCTTTTGTACGGAACGCCAAAGAGATAGGCGACGAGTGATCCGGTGTAAGCGCCACTGCCGGGAAGTGGTAGTGCCACGAGTGTTACGAGCAGAATCTTGCCTACGGCTGCGAATCGATTTGAGTGTTTGGCTCGGGTCTTATTAAGGACCCAGTTAATAATGGGTTTAAAGAGTGTGAAATTTAGCAAAAAATTAACGACCGGGGGTAATAGTGCCAGGGTAATAGCGGCAGCAACGATGCCACCCAGGATGCTGATGATAGTTGCTTCCCAGATGGAGAGGTTGAAAGTGAGATATCCCAGGGGGATCGAAGCTCTTAATTCTAAGATAGGCGTGAGGGAAATGATGAAGGTGTTAATATAATTCCACAATGTCATAATGTTTTGATGTTACGATGTGAATCTTATTGAAACATTGCAAAATTTCCACATTAAAAAATTAATAAATGTGATGGGGGAGTGAGGAGAAGTGTGAACATAAAAATAGAACACAAAATTTATAATGGCAATTAGAAACCGTGTTAGTGTCTTGTGCGTACACTTTTTTTATTCTAAATTTTGCAGTGTAGATGCCGAACAAAAATTTGTATCACGCTCCAGTGCTCGCCGCGGAAATTCTCGATCATTTGATCACCGAAAAAACGCAGGTGTTTTTTGATGGCACGTTAGGGCTTGGTGGGCATGCACAATATCTACTCGAAAATGTTCCGCATTTAGAAGCTTATATCGGTTGTGATCTTGATCAACAGCACTTGGATTTTGCACGTGATCGTTTGGCACCCTGGTCTGATAAGTTGGAATTGCACCTTGGTAACTTTTCGTCATTTGACGACTGGGTGGATTTTGGTTCGCGAACGGTGTCTGTCTTGCTTGACCTTGGATTATGTTCAAATCATGTCGATGATCCGGCTAAGGGTTTTTCTTTTCAGCAGGAAGGACCACTGCACATGGCTTTTTCAAATGACGCTACTGAAAACGCAGAAGCCTTATTAGCCGACTCTTCTCAGGCTGAGCTGACACACATCTTCAAAGAGTATGGAGAGGAGCCAGGCGCTCATAAAATTAGTCGGCGAATTATTGAGGCTCGTCAACACCAGCCATTACGCACGACGCGTGAATTGGTAGAGCTGATTGAGTCTTCGGTGCATCCAAAAGATCGAAAAAAAGCTGTTACTAGAGTCTTTCAAGCCTTACGGATCGCGGTAAATGACGAGCTCGGGCATTTGGAGAAAGCACTGCAAGACGCTGTCGAAAATATGCATCCAGCTGATCGTCTCGGAATTATTACCTATCACTCGCTCGAAGATCGTGTGGTTAAAAAATTCTTCAAACTTCATTCCAAACCAAAAACAGAAGCGACTGACTTTTCACTTCACACGGTAGTGGCTCCAGCGGCTTTTAAATTATTGACCAAAAAACCGATCCTGCCTTCAGATCAGGAAATAACTGATAACCCAAGAGCTCGTTCGGCGAAGCTTCGAATTGTAGAAAAATGCTAATCAATCTCTCATGACAGAAAAAACACCAGCTGCGGAGCTTGCAAAGATCAATCAGACAAAAAAATTGATAAGTCGTACGATTATTGGTGTGGTTGCTTCCAATGTTGTATTAGGATTTGGATATTTGATCATGCTAAACGGTTTAGCGACACAAGGGTTTGATCTTGAAACTTTAAAAGCTGAAAGAATCGCCCTGCAGAAACAGGTTGAAAACGCTGATATCGCCTTAGCTATTCCGCTGAGTATTTTTGCATTAGAGAGTGATGAGTCGATTCAGGAAATGCCACTGGTCGAATACAAAGATTTCTTGAGTATTCGTGGTGTGGATGTGGCCATGGCTGCAGAGTAGTTGGTTTGGTGTTAGTGTTTTAGTTGTGTGTCTTTGTTTTGTGTTGACTTTTTTTTGTAAAAGTTTATAATGGTATGAAGTTTTGAGAAAAAATTTCACAACCTACAAAAAATCAAAAACACAATTTAAATGAAAAATTTTTCTGGTCGGCGCGCTCTTTGTGCTTTGTCTATCCTTTCTCTTTGTGCTTCCTCTTTTGCGGCACCGCCATTGGTGCAAGAGTTGGAACACTTTGATTATTTTTACGCTAATTCTCTAAAGGAGGCGGAAGAGTCTCGCAAAGCCGTTGAATCCGGGGATATTCTTTATAAAGAATTACCAAGTGGTGAGAAGAAGTTTAGTGGCTATAAATCTGGTAAGTTGTCGGCTGAAGAAATTACGGCAAAATCCTATGAACGACAGCAAAGAAAAAAAGAAAAAGTTGAAGCGTCCGCTCCTAAACGAGTGAAACGAGCTACTAGAATTCGTGCCAATCGTTCGGAAGATCCGGCTATCTATAAGCGTGTTATTAGTAAATCCAAGGTGGGAATTCGTTACACAGGAGAAATAAAAGAAAAAGTGGATAAGCGTCTCCGTGTCGATGACGACAAATTGGTCGGTCTCGATGAAGTGATCAACAATCGTCGCTATGCTCGTAAGGTTGCGTCTGATAAGCCTAACAAGCCGAAGGCAGCAAAAGGTGTGGCTCGTTCAGCGCGTGTTTCGGCGATTAACACTCTTAAGTCAAAGCGTCAGTCAGTCGAAATGGGAGAAGCTTTTCTGAGAAGTGCTCCGGTGGAAGCGAGAACTTCTAGTCGCTTGGTGAAATCACAATCAGTTTCATTGGAACAAGCGTATGCACTAAGAACACAGCCAAAAGAGGTGAATTCAAACAAGAAAGATATAAATTTAAAAGCGGTGAAGCGAGTTTCGGCAGTAGAGACTTTGGCTGCGGCTCGTCGGTATCGTGCGGCCAAAGATCAGGCCTATGCGGATCGACTAGAGCAGGCTTTAGAAAACCCGGTAGAGATTGCACCTAAAGTCGTAGTCACGCCTGCAGCCGCGTCGACGAACGTTTTGCAGGCAGATCCTGTGACGCCAGAGGCGTCGGTCTCTGCAGTAGCAGTGCCAACTCCGTTTAAAGTTATTTCTGCGCCGGCCCCAGCTGATTCGGTGGTGACAATTCCGGTGCCTACTGTGAGTGTGAGTACTTCGGATGAAGGAGCTCCACCACCGCCACCAATTATTTTATTCGACTAAAAAACATAGGAAGTCCTGCTTTGGTGGGGCTTTTTATGTATTGGCTTATTCTTTTTATTTTGCAAGAGTAAAATTTTTACTCAAAAATGGTAAATCCTCTAGAATGTAGGGGATATATTCACTTTTATTCTATATGAAAAACTTTTCCCTGCTTCTGGCTTCTTTATTACTGACGACGACGGCCTTGGCTGTGCCACCTGGTTCGCCCTATAATCCGGCTGAGACACTCGATCCGATCTGTGCCCCTGGTGATACAAATTGTTTTGTTCAGCTAGCCGTGGAAGCGGGGAGTGTAATTAGTGACCCAGATCCGAGTACAAATCTCTCGGGCGCTGCCGCAGGCGATGTCGCTTATAATACGACGACTGGTTACCTACAGGTATACAATGGTTCGGCTTGGGTAAATGTAAATACTGATATTTACAGTGCCAATGGTACAACCGGCGCTGGTCGCACAGTGGGAGTGACTGACACGCTGAATTTTGATAGTAATACTTTTGTGATTGATGGTACGAATAATCGGATTGGGGTCGGTACAAGCTTACCAGGTGAGTCATTGCAAGTAGTTGGTTCCGCTAAAATCGGGAGAGCTGCCGGGAATGCGATTTATATTGATGGAATTTTTACTGGAGCTCCGACTTCGACAAATGGTTTTGTAAACTCTGTGGTAACTGATGGGGCTTTGCTTTATACGCAGACGGGGTCCCCAATGATTGGTGTTAATGGTGGTAGTTTTCATATTGTGTCTGGGGGTGGAGATTTTGGAGCGGATCAGAACTTGGATACGTATGTAGCTAGCTTTTTGGAAAGCGGTAATGTAGGGATTGGAACAACAGCGCCCTCAGATGGTTCTGCTGGTGGTGGACAAAATCTGAAGCTTGACGTCGAAGGAGCCGTAGGAGCTACGCACTACTGTGATGAGAATGGTGCCAATTGTGTCGCGGCCGGATCGCTTGGTAGTGGTTCTAATATATATGATGCTAATGGAACAATTGGAGCTGGTCGAACGGTCGGAGTGACTGATACGGTTAATTTTGATAGTAACACCTTGGTGATTGATGGTACGAATAATCGGATTGGGATTGGGGTTGGGGCGCCAGACTTTTCTCTTGACGTAGTTGATTCTATACAAATAGATTCGGCGGTGAACAACTTTGCCTTCCTTAATGGTGGCGATGACGATCTTCTGTTGCAGATCAATGCAGGAACGACGGCAACCGCCGATCGACCAAGTGTGCAGTTGTGGAATTCAACTTCTGGAAACGCAAATGAAGGAATTGTTCAGATTACAACCCGCAAGGCTGGTTCAGATGTTGAGCTAGTAACGGCTGGAGATATTACTTTTGATTCTTCGGCGCTTACACCACAAGAAATGATGGTTATTAAAGGAGATACCGGAAATGTGGGTATCGGTACACCAACGCCATCTTCTCTGCTGCATGTTAATGAGCTGACTGCTGCTGCTGTAGCACAGATCAGTTCGGATGTTTCTTCATCTCTGGTGATGGTTGATTCTGCGGGGGCGGCTGATGCCAAGCGCGTAGACCTGACGACGGATGGGGGAGACTGGTTTCTGCGTCAGATTAATGATGACAGTTCGGTTAAGCGAGAGGCTTTCAACATAAATGCTACTGGTAATGTGGGGATTGGAATACTCTCTACGGCTGGTAATGAGCTAACGGTTGGAGATGTTGATGGAGATGACATCACTCGGATAGCGCTCAATAGTGGAGCGGGTGGTAATTCGGTGATTACAAGCGGACTCATTGGAGGGCATCAAATTACATCTTTTGGTCCAGGGGTCTTGCCTCAGGCGCTTACTATTCGTAACTCGAATGGGAACGTCGGGATCGGAATAGCCGCTCCAACGCAAAGACTGCACGTTAGTGGTGGAAATGCTCAGATTGATGGTCAAGTGCGTATCGAGCCGACATCACCTTTCCAGGGGCAATCATTGCGAATGGCTTCAGAAGACGGGAGTGCTATTTCTTTCTTGCATACCTACAATACCAATAGTTTTGGAATCAGAATGCAAGGTTCTTCTAACGATCAAATCCTTATCACGGATAATGGTACGAAGGTCCAACTGGGTGCCGTTGGAGGGGGCGTAGTTGACTTCGCTGTTAGCGGTGGAGCGCAAATAAGCGGGTTGCCTTCTGGCACCGATGATACGGTCGCTCCTTCTGGAACGCTTGCTGGAGCAGTCTGTATTACTACTAATGGGCACCTTTACATCGATACGGATGGAACGTGTGCTAACTAGTCTCGAATCTAAATATTAATGACTTTTCAATTATAAATTTATGAAAAAAATTATTTCAGTTTTATCCCTGTGTGCATTGCCGCTCGTGGTAGGGGCCTTTCCCATCAGTGATACCAATAAATGGGCCTGGGGAGAGAATACCGGATATATAAATTTTAATCCGGCTGACGGAAATGTAGATGTGACCAGTACGCAGATGACTGGTCATGTGTGGAGTGACAACTACGGTTGGATAAATCTGCAGCCTGCCACGAGTGGTGTGACGGTCACTGATACCTACGATGGGACGAATTGTTCAGGAGTTCTTGGGGGTTATGCCTGGGGACAATCGACTGGTTGGATTAACTTTGTCGGTGGTACGATTGATAATCTGGGGATTTTTAGTGGAACGATCACTGGTGATCAAGTCGACGATATTAGCCTTAATGGAACTAGTCACTTTGTCGAAACGACTTGGCGTCCTTGTGCAGACGATACGGATGGAGACTTAGTGCCGGATGCAGTGGAAAATTTTGACGGGACTAGTCCAACGGACCCCGCTCTCTACATCGATAATGATGGCGACGGCGTGCCGGCTTATGTTGAAGTACAAAATGGAACGAATGATGCCAACGACACGGATTTTATCGACACGGATAATGGAGGGGTTCCTGACTATATAGAAACGGTTCTCATCCCAAATCTAGGAGGAACCGCCCTAAACCCCAATGACCCGGCTGATGATAATGTGGACAGTGATGGAGATGGCTATCCAGACGCGGTTGAGGCTTTGGAGGGAACAGATCCTTCAGATCCAACCTCTTTTCCAAATGATGCCGATCAAGATGGTATCCCAGACGCGCAAGATCCCGATGGTTCAGGGCCTGGTTATGGGGACAGTGATAATGATGGAGTTCCAGACAATGTAGAGTGTCCAAGCGGAGCGCCATGTCAGGATACTGACGGAGATGGGACGCCAGATTATCTAGATTCCGATCATGATGGAGACGGAACGCCTGATAGTGTGGAAGCCGTTACTGATACTGATGGTGATGGTACGATGGATTATTTCGATGACATTACTGATGGAAATGACAGCGATGGTGATGGAATTACCGATGATGTTGAGTGTAGTACCAGTGCTCCGTGTGTAGATACTGACGGAGATGGTACACCTGATTATCTAGATCTCGACAGTGATGCAGATGGGACACCAGATGCGACCGAAGGGGTTACAGATAGTGATGGCGATGGTATTCCTGATTATCTGGATGCTGATAACGGGGCTCCTGGAGATAGTGATGGCGATGGTATTCCAGATGATGTGGAATGTCCTACTGGTACGCCATGCATCGATACCGATGGTGACGGAGTGCCTGACTACATGGATACCGACAGTGATGACGACGGGACTCCAGATAGTGGGGAGGCTCCAGCCACCAACGATGCCGACGGTGATGGTATTCCAGATTATTTAGATCCAGATACCAATGCGTCAAATCCAGCGGGAGATCCAGCTGGAGATGCCGATGGTGATGGTATTCTCGATCGAGTTGAAGGAACGATCGATAGTGATGGAGATGGGATTCCAAATTACCTAGATCTCGACAGTGATGGTGATGGGAGCCCCGATGCGACAGAAGGCTCTTTAGACAATGATGGAGATGGAATTCCAAATTATTTAGATTTTGATCCGCAGGGGTTCTTCTATGACGAAGCTTCAGGGCTTGTTATCCCGGGTGGTGCGCTGAGCGTTACTGGACCTGGTCTAATTAACATTGTGAAAGACGGTTCGGATGGAGAATACCAATTCTTTACCGATGGTACGCCTGGTACTTACAATGTGGTCTTTATTCCGCCGAGTGGGGCTACGCTTAGTAGTGTCTGTCCACCACAAGCGGGAGCGTTTGACCCTACCGGACACCCGGATGACCCGATTCGCCTTGGGTCCGGTTTAATCGCAGCTGGTACTGGCCTAGTAGATCGAGATTGTGCGAGCAATCCTTATTATGTCAGCTTTGACTTAGAGCCAGGAGACGCCTTCATTTTACTGAACAATATTCCATTGGAATTGCCGACCACGGCAGCAGCGGCTGGTGCAAGTGGTAGTGTCTCTGGAGGAGCTCCATCGCGTGAGGTAGTGACGGTCTGTGACCCAGATACTAATGAATGTTCAAATGTCTTTCCAACGAGCAGTAGTGGTGCCGCTTATCAAGATTACCAAACCTGTATAAACCGTGGGGGAGCTAACACAGGGCAAGACTGTGTTAATGCCTGGGTGGCGGCTCAAGGCCTGCTTACGTTCGAACAATATTTAGCACAGGGTGGGGCTTCGCCCGATGTCGTTTCTGGACAAGATTTTAAAGCGAATTCCAAACGAGTTTCGGTGGATGACGAAGGGATTGGAACGTGTGACTATATTCAGTTAGAACGCTTTGCTGAGCGCCGAGGTTCGGGATTGCCAACGGGTTACTTTACCGATGCGGCTTATGATCATCAAGCCTATACCGCTTCGGTTGACCTGGCTGAGCAAGCTATCATTAGTGGTGACGCAGACACTAATAATTTACGAATTGATGACCAGATCTCGCGAGCAGAAGCGGTTAAAGTTTACTCAATTGCACGACAGGACCTGATTGCTTATGAAGAAGGATGTGTGGGGAATAAATTTCCAGATGTGGTGGCTTACAGCTGGTATCATCGGTTCGTAGAAAACATGCGACTCAATGATATCGTGCATGGTTATGACGATGGTTACTACCGACCAGCGCGCAACATTAACTGGTCCGAAGTGGCTAAGATTAGTGCGATCTCATTTGGATTTATTTCTCGAGACGAAGCCATTGCTATTCAGTCTGCTCAAGGGGGCGAGTGGTATGAGCCTTACATTGCGGTTCTCAAGGAAAATGATGTGTTGCCAGCGTGGATGGGAAGCTTTGCACCGGATAAAACGGTAAGCCGCGGTGACATGTTTGCCTTAATTTCTAAAATTCTTCTCTATCGAGACGGTCAGTAAAGTACTATAATTTACTTCAAAAATAAGAGCATCTGTGCTATAATAGCCGGATGCTTTTATCTTTACCGACACGAAAATTCTTTGTGTTAGCGGCTCTGTGTCTGCTACCAGTATTGTTATTTGGCGAGGTAAAAGCTTTTCAAATACGTGATGGAAATGTCCTGCGTATCATGCAATCAGGAAATCCTGGGACTTCAGATAGTTATCAAATTAATGCGAAACTTCGAATCGAAGGGAATGGAATCATTGTGGATAATAATCTAGGAGCTCTCCCTGACACGGCACCGCCAACAGATCCAGAACCACCAGCAGCAACTCCACCGGTTAATCCTGGCGACGGTAGCGGGGTTCCATCTCGCCATGTTGTCTTGGTGTGTGATTTAGAGACCAATGACTTTGTAAACATTTTTCCGACCGGTAATGATGGTGATTATGCTGATTATGCAGCCTGCTTAGTTTCCAGTTCTGGATATATTTGTGCGGAGCAATGGGCCTTTTCCAAAGGATATGCTCCAGCGGACGCTTGTAATGACCCTTCAGAACCAGAAAATGAATCGCTACTACCATCAGCCCCGGCGGTGATCGATCAAGTTATCGAGGTGGTAACGCCTCCTGTGGCAGCGCAACCAGTGGAAGTAATAGAGCCACCAGTGACAACGGAAGCAGAGACAACCGTCGTGCCATTAGAAGTCGTTGAACGACCAGAAACGCGTCGTTTTGATCTGATGACTGGTGCAGAAAACTTAACTCCACGAGAGGATTGGAAGCTCGCCGCGCCAGAGAATCTCAACAGCGAAGATGTTTATTTCGGACGAGAATACCTTTCTTGTCTGCGTGTTCCGGGTTTCTTAGTTTACAATGATTGGTGGAAATGGCTTGCCTATCGACTTTTCTTTGTGCTTGTAATGCTTGTGATTATAATCTTCTTGTTAGCGTTTTGGGTCTGGCTGATCTATCGTCGGTGTACCAAAGACGATGAAGATGAAAACTCTCAGAAGAAAGGTATGAAAAAATGGTTTGTCCTGCTGCTTCTACTTGCAACTGCGCCTTTAGGTGGAGATGTCTCAGCGCAGGTAACGACGACGCCTCAAATCTTGATCTATGAGGGGGAACTGCTTAATGATTCAGCCGTGCCTCTGAGTGGAAACTACACCTTTCGTTTCAGCTTTTGGGCCAATGCTGATTATGAAGCTACAGATGTGGTATCCGGGGCTATCAATGCGGCAGCAGTAGATTTTTATAGCTGGCAAGAGGTTCAGACCCAGGTACTTAATCCGGGCGGCAGATTTTCTTTTCAAGTTGGGACGGTAACCCCTTTTATCGTCGGGATGTTTGACCAAGATGATCTGTATCTACAGGTTGAGGTGAAATTGTCTGGCACGCCAGACTCTGATTATGAAGTGATCGACGTTGATGCCACCGATATTTTGATTGATCGCAAGGTTATTGCCTCTGTGCCGTACGCTTTTAACGCTAATAAGCTTGATTATCGTGAGCTTGGCTACGGCCCAGGAGACATTCCTTATATCGATCCAGGAACCGGGCAATTACCAGGTTCGATTATTCCTGGTGGTGGTGCTGGCGGAGGCGGTGTGAGCGGTACAGATTCTAATGTTTTCACCATTGACCAGGATGGTAGTTCTGGGGCAGGGGATACACTTACCTTGCAGTTTGGTGATGTGATCGGAGAAACGTTACTGTGGAATGGGGTGCTCGATCAGTTTGAATTTAGTAATAGTCTAGCGGTAGATGGTGATCTGATGGTTACAGGAACGATTAATGGTGTGACGATTGGCCCGCAAAATGTAGCGGCTCGACTCAGTCCGCGCTACCCGAATTCTATCTTCGAAAAAGACGGCTCAGCCAATAGTGGCTCAATGTACGAAGAAATAGATGTATTGACGGGAACTTTGGAACGACACGTGATCCGTTGGAGTACGGAGCAGTCTTCGTTGCAGGATTATGATATCCTGGTTCGTTATGCGCTGCCACACAATTTTGATTCGTGGTTGGTACCCGCTTTGGAATTAGACTATCGTACACAATCTGTACTAACTGACTCACACATTGACCTCACGGTTCAAAAGGAAGGAGATCCGACCGATCAGTTGGGAGGCGTAGGGCTTAATTTGGTAGATAATGCCTGGGCATCGGGGACGTTTAATTTTACAGGTGGGGCGACTTGGGAGCCTGGTGATGTGGTGTGGATTAAGATGAAGATGCATTCACGGGCAAGTCTTGATCCGCGCGTAGGAGATATTGTCCTTCGGTACGTAGTTAAGTAGTTTTTATCGTAAAACAGTAAATTTGAAGCATGGCCAGTATTTTTGGTGTTAAATGTGGTATTTTTTTTGTATAAAAAAATTGATCTTGTACACTTGTATTGATCTTGTCTTATCATGATCAAGACTAACTTAAAGCGATTTTGTTTTGCTGTTTCTGGGGCTTTGTTCCTGGGGGTTCCACTTTTGTCTGAGGCCAGTTTAGTGTTTGTAAGCGAGTCCGGGACGCATGATCCTGTCTTTGTGCTTGATTCTGGGGACACTTCGACTGATTTTATTGATCTAGAGTTTGGGCTCGCGATTGATGCGAAGCTTCGGTATGACGTTACTAATGATATTTTTAATTTTAACCGTGATACCAATTTTGGTGGGAATGAGATACAAAATGTTCGGATTGAAAATTTAGCCGCCGCCCCTACCTGCGATGCGAGCACAATCGGGCGTATGTATTTCAATACTACCAATAGTAACGCGTACGTTTGTAACGGAACGGTGTTTGAGCAGATTGATATCGGAGCAGGAATTTCGGCCTTAGCATTGATTAACGATGCGGATGGAAACACGCTTGTGCATACAGAAACTAATTCAAACGAAGATATCATCCGCTTTACGACTGCTGGTTCAGAACGAGTCCGTTTAGAGTCCTCTGGGGCATTGAATTTGCTCCAAAATCCTGCTCAGAATTTTGTAATTGAGAGTTTGGCATCTGCTCCGGTCGCGCCAGTTGTTGGTCAGGTGTATTTCAACACAACAGACGACGAAATGTATATCTATACCAGTACTGGATGGCAGACGATTGGCCATCATGCTTTAACTCATATTGATGGTACTGATGATATCCCGATTGCCACTAGCACGAATAAAGGCCTGATGAGTACGGCTCAATTTGATGAATTACAAACTTTGATCGGGCAAAGCGATGAAATCAATCGAAATACGGTGAGTGATAATCTTAATCTAGGGACTAGTATTAATTCTGGGATAGCGTATTTGACTTATGAAAATCCGGTGGATGTTTCTTTTGTGGCCAACATTGATGACATAGAGTTTATTATCCCAAATAATACTGCACCAGGGATTGCGCTTGTAGCTGGTACGGACACAAATCCAGTCCTAAACTATGTCTATGTTCGTGATACGGGGGTAGTTGAATCCAGTACTTCGGATCCTGAGGTTGGGAGTTTTGGTTATGTACCCATCGCAGAGGTGTTGGTTGGGACTGTTAGTGGATCCACCGGCACGATTTATTATTTAGAAAATCTAACGAACTTTATTCGTAATTTTATCCGAGACGTGAATAGTCGTTTGCGTTCAGATGGGGTTATTTGGCTGTCAGGGATAAATCCGACGACGAGCGGCTTGGATTTCGCGGTGACTAATGGGGAAGTGATGCACATTCATTCGGTCGTTAGTTTTCCAGCACAAAATACTGCCACCGGGGCCACAATGATCGACGCTTACTACAATGTCTACACTCAGTTGGATAACACCAATTATGATGATGGATCAGGCGGTAACGTTGCCATTGGAAATAATAAGTACCATAAATTGTTTATCTGGGGCGATAAGCATGGGGGCTTGCACATGGAGCGTCAGCAAAAACCACCAACGAGTGAGTACACATCGATCCAGGAGGCTATAGATGATCCAGATGAGGTTGTGGGCAGTATTCCCACGGAATGGAAAACTGTTGGTTTTCCTATTGCCTATGTGATTATGTCTGAGACCACTGGCCCAGTGCAGGTTATTGATTTGAGGTCTGGGGCTGCTGGTGGAGGTGGTGGCGGTGGCGGTCACGCACAAAATACAGATATTGGTACCGATAATGACTCATTCGTCTTGGACAATGACAATACGGCAACCTCTCGAGTGGCTTTAGTTTTTGGGTCCACTCTGAGTGAAAGTCTTTCTTGGGATGTGTTGGGAAGTCGATTTGTGCTCAGTGATAATCTGCGGGTAGATGGTTCTGTCGGAGCAGTGGGACGAGGTTACATTGCCGAGGATCATGTAGTTGCGGACAGTGATGGGACTCTAAATCTAGGCCGTGAGGCTGGAGTATGGGAAAACCTGACTTATGATGCCACTGTGGACGATCGTTTTGAACTCAGTGATGACTTATCTATCGACGGAGCACTTAATTTTACTGGGGAATTAATCGTCAATAGTAATGTGGGAACAACGGGACAGGTGTTGACTTCCCAAGGACCCGGTGTGGCCCCGACGTGGGAGACTGCCCCGACTGGTGGCGGAGCTGGTACGGCTTCTGTGTTTTATGCCTATGATGGAGCCGGAGGGCAGGTAGTTAATAATACGGAGGTAACCCTTAATATCGATAGCCCCGTGATCGTAGATTCTGCTTACACGCTAACGGCAGATGAAGTAACGATTTCAGAAGCGGGGTTGTATCGAGTCGTGCTGCAATCGAGTTTTACGGAGTTCAACACGACGGGGGGGCAGCGAACCAGTGTTGAGATGCGTCTACAAGAAAATGGCGTTGATTTGCCTGGAGCACTGACTGATTGTTACGTCCGAGAAACAGAAGAAAATACTTGTTCTCTTACAGTGCTAGAAAACGTGGCTGCGGGAGGTGTTATTCGCGCTAGAATCCTGCGAACAGGCGGAACTACCAATTTGGAGACTTTAGCGAATGCTTCTCGTCTTATTATCGAAAAAATTCGTTAATAATATTTATTTGATTTTACATGCATTGTTTGCATAAGCCTTTTTTCGATTGTTTTTTTTGATCAAAATTATTGTTCTTTGCGGGCATTATTGTTACTTCTTAATCACATTTTTTGTTCATTAATGCAAGGGTACTTTTTTGACCCATGAACTGTTTTTTTATACGAAGGTTTAGTACATAATCAAAAAACATTATTGTTATTGATTTTACGCACTGATTCTGGTAAAATGGTCTGATTTAATTTCTTAATATCTCCTATGAATCAAAACAAAAATCGGTTTTGCAAACGATACTGGAGCCTGCTGGTGTTAGCGGTCTTTAGTTTTTCTATTTTTTCACCGGCGGCCCAGGCCCGTCTCATCTTCACAACTGAGGAAGATGGTGTAGAGCTTGATACCTGGACGCTGGACATCGACGGTACAGTTAACCCCGGCGATAACACTGATCTTTCGATTAACTTCGGTGCCAATACAGGTGCCTCTCTTACCTTTAATGATTCGCTCGATGGCGGAACAGGCGCTTTCGTGTTCAATGAAAATGTTGAATTCCAAGGGGGTATTACTCTCGAAACAGCTGCGGCTGATCCAGTAGCCTGTGCGCCTGATCACACGGGACGAGTTTATTTCAACACGACCGATACCACGGTTTATTACTGTGATGGAACTGTATGGGTAGCTTCTAATGATGCTTCGTCGCTGAATCTAGCAGACGGAACGATTTTCGTTGGAGACGCTACGGGAACAGCTCAAGCGGTTGTCGCCAGTGGAGACGCTACGATCTCTAATACTGGGGCCATTAGTCTCGCAACAGATTCAGTAGATGCTGATGAAATTGTTACAGACGCCGTAGGATCAGACGAAATCGCCACGGATGCGGTTGGTGCTGACGAGATTGCAGCAGACGCCGTTGGTGCGGCGGAACTTAACGCTGACACGGCTGGTTTGGGTATTACTCAAGCGGCTGGTGGAGAACTCGATGTGAATGTTGATAACGCAACCATCGAAGTAAGTGCTGACGTGGTGCAAGTGAAAGACGGTGGAATTACGAACGCAAAGTTGGCTGATGATTCAGTGGATGCTGCCAACATTGATTCTGCTTCAGCCGGGAATGATAAAATCCTCACGACTGATGCAGCCGGAAACGCAATTTGGGTCGATCAAACGACTTTTGCGAGTTCAACGCTTACGTCTGGTCAAATTCTCGTAGGGAATGCGGCCAATGAAGCGACGGGCGTGACCGCAAGTGGAGATGTAACGGTAGATAATACCGGAGCCTTTACGATTGCTGACAACTCGGTGGATGGAACTGATATTGCCCTTGGAGGTGATACGGCAGGAGACATCATGTACTACGATGGAACTGATTGGGTATCACTTGGTGTCGGTACAGCCGGACAAGCGCTCAAAGTTGATGGAACTGGAACAGCTCCAGTGTGGGTAGATGATAATTCTCTGACAGATTCATTGACGGACGGGAATATCCTAATCGGAGATGGGACGAACACTGCTCAAGAGGTCGCTGTTTCAGGAGATGCGACGATTTCAAATGCTGGTGTGATTAGCCTTGCCACCGATTCGGTAGCCGCAGACGAAATTGCAACAGGAGCGGTAACGACTGATGAGATTCTAGATGGAACAA
>JAHDBZ010000008.1:0-15397 GCA_020630245.1 Candidatus Altimarinota bacterium | reverse complement strand
CTGGAGACATCATGTACTACGATGGAACTGACTGGGTGAGTCTTGGTGTCGGAACCGCTGGTCAATTCCTAGCGACAAACGGTACGGCGACAGCTCCAGAATGGACGGACGTTACGGCCCCAGTAGGAAATGTTTCAGTAGCGGTACCACCAGAATTCCCGAACTTTACACTCACAGCGGACGGTTCAGATAATCGAGGAACCATGGTTTCTGATCACGATGCTACGAACAATCGTAATTACTACGAATGGACAACGCGTCGATCTGGTATGCAAGATTATGATCTAGTGGTTCAATGGCCAATCCCAGAAGACTTTGTGTCTTGGCAAGCAACGCCATTCTCATTTGATTATGTTACCAATACAGCCACGGTTACAGATAATCAGATTGATCTGGTGAGTATCCTAGATACGGCTGGTACGGCGGTAGCCTTGGCAGGAGATACGACAGATCTAGCTGCTACTGCTTGGACAGCTGCTGCTGTGACAGGTCTCGAAGCCGGTGGAACTTATACGGCGGGAGAATTCATCACTCTGACATTCAAAATGCAAGCTACAGAGGCTGACTTTTCTCGACTGGGAGCGCTACAATTCAACTACGTAGCTAACTAGGTTCGATATAACAGAATAAAATCTTATCAAACCCCCGCCTTGGCGGGGGTTTTGATTTTTTAGGAAATACTGTAACATAGAAGACAACTATTATTTTTAACCTTTTAATACTCATGAAAACAAAACAGTACCTAGCGGAAATGCTGGCGACTTTTTCACTCGCCTTCGCCGTTTCAGCCAGTCTCGTAAATGACCTGGGAATGATCACTCCAGTAATCGCAGCCCTTACATTGGGGCTTTTTGTCTACACGGTTGGTAATGTGAGTGGAGCTCATGTTAATCCAGCTATCACGATTGCCCTTGCTTCGAAAAAGAAAATTTCACCACCTGACGCGGTGATGTACATCATTTGTCAGATGCTTGGAGGGATTTTAGCTCTCTACCTTTGTCTCTTGCTCTTCAAGGCGCAACCTGGAGCCTCTATGGCTGGCGGACTAGAAGTCGGTCTTGCCGAAGCCATCGGTGCTTTCTTCCTTGCCTTTGGGGTGGCGTTTGCTGTTGATCGTGGTAATGACGTTAATTCAGGATTAGTAGTCGGTGGTTCTCTATTGCTTGGGATCCTAGTAGCGGCAGGGGTATCGAATGGAGTGCTAAATCCAGCGGTTTCACTCGCGGTTGGAGGTCTTGATAACTTATCGCCAACATACCTTCTGGCTCCAATCGTCGGAGCGCTTGTAGGAGTCTGGGCTTACTGCGGCCTGGCTTGTACTGGGAAAAAGAAAAAGTAATGAACCTTTGTTTATTATCAACCATTAAAAAACCCCCGCTATGCGGGGGTTTTTCATTAAACTAAATTCTCAGCTCTAAGTTCTTAGTTCTTGGTCTACCCAATTACCCGGTCATTCATTTGTAGGATCGGTAGGTAGATGGCCAGGATCATAAAGACCGCTCCACAGGCAATAATAGAGAGAATAATTGGTTCCATGAGTTTTGAGAGTCCGCCAATTTTTCGTTCGAGTTCGTCTTTGTAGAAGTCAGCGGCTTTCCCCATCACGCTATCAAGCGAGGCCGTTTTTTCTCCAATGGCCATCATGTTGACCAACATCTGAGGAAAGAGCTTTTCGTCATCAGATAGATTCTCTGCGATTGAAATCCCTTTAGTGAGGTCATCCGCTGCTAATAGTAATTTCTCTTGATACAGCTCGTTCTCAGCAATGTGAGAGGCAATTTTAAGGCTTTCCACTACAGGAACCCCGGCCGTGATCAAAAATCCGAAGATTCGAGTCACTCGTGTAAGGATCATATTTTGGATAATAGATCCAAAGACTGGCGTCTTGAGAACGAAAGTATTCCAGGCCTTAGCGCCACCACGGGTGCCACGCCATTTTTTGAAAGCAAAAGCTATAGCGGCTAGTCCGGCTAATATGAAGTGCCAGTAACTGAGCAACATATCACTTCCGTTAATCAAAATTCGCGTTGGCAATGGTAGATTTCCGGTTCCACCGAAAAGTTCTTCTAGTTTTGGTACGACGAAGATGAGGACAATAACCGTAAGTAATGACATAAAGACGATTACGATTACCGGGTAAGCCATGACAGACTTGAATTTTTTGGTTAATTCACTCAGTTGTTCGTACTGAGCGACGAGTTCTTTCATAATATCATTGAGTTTCCCAGATTTTTCACCGGCTTCGATTACCGAACAGGTAGCTTCATCAAAGACATCAGAGTTAGCGCGCATTGAAGCCGCTAGACTTTCACCTTCCTCAATCTTGGAACGCATATCTTCGATGACCATTTTCAGTTTTGGGTTCTTGGCTTGATTGATGAGTAGTGCCATTGCATCCAAGATAGGAAGCCCAGCATTGATCATCGCCCCGAGAAGCTGAAAAAAGAGGAGTTTCTCGTCCAGTTTGATGCCCGAAAGATTAATAAACCAAGTATTAGCTTGTTCGAAAAGTTCTTTCAGTGATCCTGCTTCCTTGCTTTCTGTTTTCTTTTCGGGACCTTTTTCGTTGGCTATATCTAAGACAATGGCGCCTTCTTTTTGGTCTATAGCTGCTTTTGTAGCTGCAGTCTTTGCCATTACCGGCGCCTGGGTAGCAGTTGTTTGCAGGCTAGTGGGTAGTCCAGCCGTGACAGGAGCTGGAGTATTTACAGGATTCGGTGTCGGATTAATAGGTTCGTTCATGATTATTCTTTAACCAGTTTGTAGACTTCTTCCAGAGATGTAATGCCCTGAAGAGCCTTGATGATTCCGTCTTGCTCTAGGGTCGTCATCCCTTCTTTTTGCGCGATTTTTTGGATCTCTATAGAAGGCATTCCCTTGAGGATGGCTTGTTTGATCGGATCAGTCATAAGCATTACTTCATAGATCCCGAGACGACCTTTGTAGCCTTGTCCGTGACATACTTCGCAGCCCTCTGGGTGAGGTCCGTAGAGCTCCATTCGTTCAAATATTCCCATGTCTAGTTCGTCAAAAGGAACAAAGGTTTCAAAAGCGTGTTCAAATTTAGCTTTGGTGTCAGGGCTTGGCTCTTTGCGTATCTTACAGCTTTCACAGAGTCGTCGAGCGAGACGTTGTGCAATGATCAGATTTACCGAAGCGGTGAGTAGAAAGTCCGGTATTTTCATGTTGAGAATACGCGTAATCGTTTCCACGGCAGAATTCGTATGGATGGTAGAGAGTACCAGATGCCCGGTTAGAGAGGCTTCGATAGCGACTTCGATCGTCTCTCGATCTCGAATTTCCCCCACCATAATGATATCCGGATCTTGACGGAGAGCGGTTCGTAGACCGTCGGCAAAGGTATACCCGATGAGTGGTTTCATCTGACTTTGGTTGAGTCCTTCCATTTGATTTTCCACTGGATCTTCCAGCGTCATGATGTTAACCTCTGGTTTGTTGAGGAAACCCATCGAAGAGTAGAGCGTCGTCGTTTTCCCCGAACCAGTTGGCCCAGAAGTGAGGATGATCCCATTTGGCTGAGAAATCGCGGCCATGACGCGTTCAAAATTACGACCTACGATCCCGAGTTGTTGTAGTTCTGGGATTTTTTTCGATTTATCCACCACCCGCATTACGATCTTTTCACCGTTTACAGTTGGGAGAGTCGAAACCCGTAGATCTACCTCTTTGTCACCAATAAAGGTGGTGATTCGACCATCTTGTGGGACTCGTGATTCATCGATCTTGAGGTTCGACATGAGCTTGGTCTTTGAAACCAATCCCGAATGCATGTTGACTGGATATTCAACGATATGTTGTAGCACCCCATCGATCCGCAGTCGGAGCTCGACATTGTTTCGTCGTGGTTCGATATGGATATCCGAAGAACTTCGTTCGAGTGATAGTTTGATGACGCCCTCCAGCACTTTAGGAACGTCTCCTAAAATGATGGATTCTTTAAGAATTTGAAGGGCTTTACTTTCTTGTGGCATTATTCGTTTTGAGAAAAGAACACGAGTTGCATTTGAGCACTGTAAATTTTTCGCGGGAACTCTGTGTTGGCACTACTGTCTTCGGAGAGATTGATAGAGCGGATGTGCGCGATCGGTAGCAGATTGTCGTCCAAAAACTCTAGCGCCGCAGTTTCTCCTTTATTTTCTGGAGAGATCGTATCGACGGTTAGTTGATTGTCATAGAGACCCGTCTGAACGAAGTCGATAAAGCGTTTCAGCGAGTTTTCATCGATGTAGAGTGCCATATTAACGATCGTTTCATAATAATCAGTTCCATCGCTCGGACGAGCGGTAGAAAAGCTCAGCGTCTGCAGGTCTACAAACGTGGTACGACTCAGATTGAGCTGTAGCGCGTAGATCTCAATAATCTTGGCGATCTTGTTCGCGTCGATCTGGTAGGGGAATCGTTGGTCCTCTACGGCCAGCGTTCCTTTGGCAAGTTGATCAAACTTTTCTTGTTCTTGATTTCGTACTTTTTTCTGTGTATCGATCTGTGTTTCGAGGGAAGTGTTTTCACTTGAGAGCGAAGAAATTTTTGATTTTTGATCCACCCAGGTGAGTGCATTTGGCACGACCCAGATACCGGCAACAGCTAGCGTCACAATCCAGAGGACTGCCCAAGGGATCGGGTTTCGACGCCACTTCTGTCGACGAGACAGTTTGAGGCTTTTTTCAGAAGATTTTTTTGTTTTTGCTTTGAGAGGAGAGGCCATGTTTTAGAGTTTTATTTAACGTCAGGAATTAGGTTTTCGGCTACGAGCCATTCGTGTAGGTATTTAAATTTTTCATCAGCTGGGTCTTCGTCTTCGTCGGTTTGTAGTTCGAGGCGGAGACCCATATTGAGACCCGCATCACCAGCTTGGAGATCCTGTCTTTGGAAACTACGAACACCACCAGCTTTAAAGATTGGAGTACTGTTGGTAACCTCCACAAATTCACTTCCTAGGGTAAAAATCTTGCCATAGATGTCAGAGGCTTGGAGTGTTAGATTGGCTGAGTTCTGTGAAACAGCAATGGTTTTTACGTTCACTTCATTGTCCATTAGGAGCGCTTCACTACTACTGATACGGCCACGGCTTCGAGAACCAGAAGAGACGAGTCCTTCTTCCTTCTCTTTGAAATAAGTCGTTTTAAAGTTCCGATCTTCGAAATATTCGACCAGGTAATTAATCATGTCTAGATATCCATAGCGAACCTGTTCTTTGGTAGAGATTTCGCCAGTTTCTTCATCAGTCACTTCCACTTCTTCAACGTCGGTGTACCAGTGTCGTTGATTACCCGTAATTTCCTGGGTGGTGTCTACAAAGTTTCCAAAGATACCGTTTTTGATGCGATCTTGGAGCTTTGCGATCTGACCTTGGATTTTTTCTAGGTCAGTCTTTTTCTGCGTGTTCTCCTGGCTAATACGAGCATAGGCAGATCCGGTGTTTTCATTGAGTCCCACCAGACTAAAATAGGCATTGCTCTTTTCCAAATCAGCCGTGAAAAATAAAAATCCTGCCAGTGTCACCGCAAACGCTACGATCGACGAATATTTCAAGGCTTTGGTGAGCACAGGGATTTGATTTCGTTTTTCGATGAGAGCGGCCTGTTCTTCCTTGGTCAATCCCATGCTCGACATATTGCCGCTCTTGAGAACGTTAGGAGAGACGATGGCGTTGTTTGTCTTGGCAGCACCGCCAGTTTTTACTTTGCCAAAGTCAACCCCCTTAGAGCCGTCAACTTTAGGCGCATCCGTTTTCTTTTTTTTCAGTGGTCCAAACATTTGAGTTTTTGTTTTTTAAAATTATCTCACGATTATACCACAGAACCAAGGATTTTACAATGGGGGTTCCTAGACAAAAAAAGCCACTCGTGGTCTTGAGTGGCTAAGGATTGGATCCCGGACAAGCCGGGATAAGTTCGACTGGCGAAAACAAATTTTTGAGTCTTACTTATTTTTCGTATCGCACGGCGGCCAGTAGGCCCATTCCGCGAGCGCGTTTAACGGCTACAGCGAGTTGTTTTTGGTGCTTGAGGCAGACTCCAGTGTGGAATCGACTTTGAAGCGATCGGTAGTAAGTAATGTAGTTGGCTAGGAAGCCTGGGTTTTTGTAGTCTACGACTTGTACGTTGTTTTTGCACAGCGTGCAGACGAATTTTTTTGGTCTAGGAGGCATAATTTAATTTGTTAATTAAGTAGTTTGCTAGTTTGCTAATGGCAGGGACTAGAGATCAGTAGATGATTCGTCGATGATGGCATCGAGTTTTTTGTCTACCGCGTCTTTTGGCGCTTCATCGGCCGCTGGTGCTTCCGCTTTTTCGGTTGGCTTAGTGTCAGCTTCTTTTGCGGGAGCATCTTCTTTTACCGTTGTCAGCTTGGCTTTTTTACCAGGCGCTGGTTTGGCGTCTTTGGCTGCTTCGGCTTTTTTCTTGTTAGCGGCGGCGTATTCTTTTTGCATATCCGCGTATTTTTGTGGTTTAGGTGCGCGTGGGTCTACTTTCGTTAGTAGGAAACGCACGATTTCTTTGTCGAGATTGAGTTCGTGACGAAGTTCTTGGGCTCGAGTTGGGTCCATTTCAAATTGTGAAACGGCGTAGTAACCCCATTTTTGCTTGTTAATGATGTAAGCAAAACCACGTTCCCCCCAGAAATCTTCGAAGGTAACTTGGGCGCCGAATTCGTCGGCGAGACGTTTGTTGAGGTCTTTGTAAGACTTCTCTGCGGCCTTGGCATCCAGACTATTTGGGATGATGACCATGATTTCATACTGTTGCATGACTTTTTGGACTAAGAAATAAAGAGTGAGCGGTGAGCAGATAGCGGTAAGCAGTCTGCAGAAGCTCTGATTTCTTGGCGTACGGCTTAATTACCGCAGGCAAAGCGGGAGGAAGATAGTGGGACGCTTGACGGTGTCAAGCTTAGTTTTGCAGTTTCGCAGTGCCTTAAACTTTATTTTTGATAGTGGGAGAGTCGAGTTTGCAACTCGGCTAGTAACTCTTCATGACTCATGGTCGCAAGAGTCGTATTGATGTAATAATTTTTGCGCTCCATATATTCCTCCAACTTATAGGGGTCCATGGTTCGGATTTTATGCTTATTGTTGAGGATCTTTTGGGTATTGGCCGTTTGAACCTCAATTACTCGTTGCTTATTCGTCTTTTGCTCGGTGATACGTGTTACCTGGTCCCAGCGGATCTCTTGTCTCAGTTTGCGATCAAATTCGACACGTATGTATTTGTCATTCACTTCCAAAAAAGGCGCATTTTGCGTTGATATGCGTAGCATAATTATACCGCCTATCCAAGCCCCGATGGTGATTGTTCCAGCTGCTAATACTATCCACAGTTCGGTTTCAGTTTTGGAATATTCCGAAAAGACTGCGTGCGTGAGCCAGGTCATGACTACGGCCCAAAAAAGCATAAAGACTGCAAAGCTAATGGTTTTTACTTTAGAATAGGGGACTATTAGTGGTTGCATATCTTTATTTTACCCCAATCTACTTCCATTGGCTACGTCGCGCTCAGGGATCGCCAGCACCACCCCGTCCTCTCCATAAAACCCCGTACATAAAAACTCTGACATAAACGGACCAATCTGTTTCAGGGGAAAATTCACCACGCCCACGATCTGCCGGCCGATGAGCTTTTCCGGTGTGTAAAGCTCCGTGATCTGCGCACTGGTTCGTTTTTTCCCGATCTCAGGGCCGAAGTCTACGGTCAGTTTGTACGCCGGTTTATGTGCTTCGGGGAAGTCCTCGGCATGAGTGATAGTGCCTACGCGGAGCTCCACGGCTTTGAAATCGTTCCAGGTGATTTTATTTACCTTAACCATGTTGTTGTACTTTTAATTTCTTCAAGATTTAAATCCTTACGTAAGCTGTTTCTAAGTGAATTTAGAAGTGGATCTAAATCAAAATTTTCATTATTGCTTATTTGCTCACACATTTTTTTAACCATTTCAACTTGATTTCGATCACCGTAAAGTTGAATTTTCGAGACTAAAAGTTGAATTTTTTTGTAATCAACTTCATTAGGATCTCTTTGGGAAAACTCATGAGCCAAAGTTAAGTATGCTTCAGATAAAAATTTAGTTTTAATTTCCCGCCTTTTCTCGTCACGCTTAATTTTTGATGCAATAGTCCAGCCAACAACTACGGTAGCTACAGATAATGCATTTATGATGATGTGAATCATATTATCACTCATTTTGATCTTTTTTTTGTGATTATAACACAAAGTCACTCATTTTTCTGGGCACCTAAAGCTCAAGTTCCTGGTTTGCCAGTAAGAGATTAGGCTTAGGTTTGGCAGCCAGTATAGTTTTATCTACAATTTTACCATAATGAACACATTCCTCTGTATCGACAAACCCGCCGGTTGGACCTCATTCGACTGCGTAGCCGTCGTGCGTAAAGCGCTAGGAGTGAAGCGGGTAGGTCACACGGGGACACTGGATCCCTTCGCAACGGGTTTGCTTTTAGTAGCGGTAGGGAAGTGCACGAAGCTGATTCCGTTTCTAGAAAAAGACCGGAAGACTTATCGTACAAAAATATTGTTCAATAGAACCAGTGAAACGTTGGATACCGAATCGGAGATGCAAGTTAGCAGTGAACAGATAACAGTAGACAGTGCGCAGCAGATTGAGCAGGTTTTGCAGGAAAAGTTCAGTGGGAAGATCCAGCAGATTCCGCCGAAGTATTCCGCGCTCAAGATCAATGGGCAGCGGGCCTATGACCTGGCGCGGAAGGGTAAAGAGTTTGAGATGAAGTCCCGTGAGACCGAGATCTTGCGTTCTGAGATTCTTGATCACGGGTCGGATTGGGTGGAGCTAGAGATCGAGGTAGCGGCGGGGTTCTACGTGCGAAGCTTTGCGCGGGATCTGGCCGAAGCCCTGGGGATCGTGGGGATGTGTGGAGAGTTGCGGCGAATTGGGGTAGGAGAGTTAGCAGTGAGCGGTGAGCAGTTAGCAGTTTTAAATCCTGAAGACTTAAAAAATTCATCCTTCGTCCTTCAGCCTTCAGCCTTGCTTGATCCGCGTGAAATCCTTACCGGTCTTGAAGTCCTAGAAATACCCAAAGAACGACTCGGGGATTGGTCGCATGGGAGAGCGGTGAAATTGGATGAGAAGATGAGAAGTTGCGAAGAGGAGAAGCAGGCAGAAGTTCTGGTGACGTGTAATGACAAGACGATTGGCTTGGGGCTGCTGGGACAGGGGAGTTTGCAACCCAAGATAGTGTTTTAGTGTCGCAATTTCACAGCATCACGTAGTGTGTAATGTGGGAGCATTGATTTTTGGCGTATTTTGTGGTATAATCTTTTGATATCCATGCGCAAACCCACCCTTTATCTTTCGCTGTTAGTTTTCCTAGTCGGACTTCTGAGTCCTGTGGCTCAGGGGCGATTGATTTTTAGTAATGAGGATTCAGAGTGGACTGGGAATAGTTTTATCCTCGATATTGGGAACGAAACGATCGCCACGGAACACATCAATCTTCGTTTTGGTGATGATATCAACGCTGGATTGCAATATGACAGAGTGGATGATTTGATTCGTATCAACCGGGATCTAGATTTTCTCGGTAACGAAGTTCGAAATCTTCAGTTTGAGAACCTCTCGACAGCAGGAGCTCCGACTTGTGATGGAAGTGCCATTGGTCAGGTCTACTATGACACGGACCAATCACAATTGCTGATTTGTGATGGCACTAGCTGGAATCCAACTGGCAGCGATCTACTCGATGAAGATGATTTCGTTAGCAACAGTGACACCCAGGGAGCGACGCAGCAGTCGATTGGAGTGTATGTGGATAATTTTTTAGTAAGAGGGTTAGATGGTTATGTTGATGGAAAATACGTCATCCAAAAGACGGGCAGCCTGATTGATTTTGTTCGAATTGAAAACGAATCACCAGGCGGCGTAGATCTGTTTGCCGTGGCTCCGGATCAGATTACTTTTCTCGAATCACCGGAAAAAACTTTTAACTCCGTGACCCTATCTTGGAATGAGCCGACGAATGAGGGAGATCCAATTATTGACTATGTTGTACAATATCGAGTCTTTGGAGATACCATGTGGACTACCTTCTCTGATGGAGTGAGTACAGATACTACCACAGTCGTTACAGGGCTTACACCCGACACAGAGTATGAGTTTCAAGTTACGGCCACCAATGGAAGCTTAGGCATGCCGAGTGCCCCATTACTGGTTAAGACTTACTTCAACGATCCGTTTTTTGATGGTTCGATCAATGTAATGAACGTCGGAGGTGCGACAAGCTCGGTGGTGACAGCCCTAGAAGATAATACCGTAGTAATTCTCAATGGTGGACCATTAACGACTCTAACGACGCGGGGAGATACGTTTCAGTTTGTTTCGGGTGCTTATGACGTTCTGGAAGCCGATAAGCCAGTCTTTGTCGCAGGGAATGCCAGCAACAGTAATGTGGTCTGGAGCCTGCCTTACTGGGCCGGAGAAGATTTTGCTTTTAATGCTATCCGTTCTAATCCACAGACAGTACGGGTTTATGCTTTTGAGGCGGCGACGGTGGAAGTTTTCAAAGATACGACTTCGATCGCTGGTCCAGTGGCGTTGGCGGCTGGTGGAAGCCATACTTTTAGCTTTAGTGATGCTGGAAGTTTTCATTTAGAGAGTACCGGATTGATCATCGCCTATCATCATTCCAATAATTACGTGGATCCAAAACCGCTGTTACCAGGAAGTACGGATATCATTGGTTTCCCGTCGAGCTCTATGCGGGTGACTACGACGGTTGATAGTACTTCCTATACCGGGACTCATTCTAATAGTATTCAGACTCTAAACTCTCTAAACCGAGCTAATGTGATTAGCATTGCGCCGCAGGGAACCAGTTCATTATATCGATCAGAATCGCTGCGATTGCAGGCCAATCAACCGATCACAGGTGCGTCCTATGCTGATAGTAATGGAGGGGCGGCGGCTCCATTCCTGCCAGTATCTTCTATGAAAACTCGTTATGCAATAAACGTTGCGTCAGACTACGTAGCCTTTGCCTCACTTCAGCCGGGGACTGTTAGTCTGATCGACAGCACAGACACCTTGATTACACCAGCATTGACGCTCACGCAGAGCGGAGGCGGTGCAAATGCGCCGTATCGAGCCCGTTTCGATGAAGTTGCTTACGGAGGTAAACTTCCAGCGGGAACGCGCATTGTTTCTACCGTGCCGATCGCGGCTTGGTATCAGCCAGGAACAAACGTGGGAGCCGGGAATGATGACGAGACGATCCTGTTTGGATACGAGTAGTATAATGTTGTAATGTTGTGATGCTTTTATGTTGCGATTAATCGTAACATCGTAACATTGTAAAATTGTAACATTAAAAAGGTTGCATTTAATTTGTTGTTCTCTAAATTTCGCCTGCCTCCAGCGGTTTCTGACTTAAGATTTACGTCTGGTAACCAATCTCTTAATTACTAAAAAATGGCAAATAATACCGTACAAGATATGTTTGATGCGTTGGTCCACGTGGGACACAAGGCTGAATTTTGGAATCCAAAAATGAAGAATTTCCTCTTCGAAAAGAAGAAAGGAATCTGGGTTTTTGATCTCGAAAAATCAGCAGAATCACTCGAAAAAGCCGAGCAGTTCCTCAAAGCGATCAAACTACAGAACAAAAAAGTTCTTTTCGTTGGAACCAAGCCACAAGCAGCTTTTCAAATCGAAAAACTAATCGCTCCAGAAGGCTATTACTACGTAGACAAAAAATGGACGCCAGGACTACTGACAAACTTCAAAGAACTTCGACGTCGAATCGATCACTACCTAACTCTCAAATCTCAATTTGAATCAGGTGAAATCAATAAATACACCAAAAAAGAAGTGGCGGGTTTCAAAAAAGATCTCGAAAAACTACACGCTTCATACGGTGGAGTCGCTGAAATGCGCCAAAAGCCAGATCTCGTGATCGTCCTCGATGCGGTAACAGATCGTCTGGCTATCGATGAAGCTAACAACGCTAACATCGCTACGATGGCTATCCTCGATGCCAACGCAGATCCAGCGGGCGTGGACTACCCAATCCCAGGAAACGATGATGCGATCCGATCGCTCGATTTCCTTATGAACAAGATCGTTGCGGCGCTTAGCTAAGATCTTTTAAATCTATTACAACACTAAAACATCACCTTCGGGTGGTGTTTTTTTGTAAAATCGGCTATAATAGACTGAAATAAATACCAAAATCCATGACCGAAGAAAATCCAGCTCCAGAATCAAACGTAAAAGAAGAAATGAAGGCGCAGGCCGAAGCCGTCCAACAAGCCGGCGTCAATGAAGCGGATATGACGGCCCAAGGTGATAAAATTTTGTCAGCGGTAGGATACCTCAGTTTTCTCTGTATTCTGCCATTAGTGCTGCGACTAGATTCTGAATTTTGTCAGTTCCACGGGAAACAAGGGTTGGCAATCACGATTATTTTTCTCGCATTTACCGTTGTTGCTTGGTTACCAGGATTCTGGATGCCCAGTATCTATGGTTTACTTGGACTGCTACAATTTTTAGTAGCCTTGTTAGGAATAATGTCTGCTTTTCAGGGTAAAATGACCAAGATTCCCTTTATCGCGCAGTTGGCAGAGAAGTTTGAATGGTAGGAATTTAGAGAGAGCTAGAAAGCTAGATTTCTAGAGACTAGTGACTCGCATTCTTTGTTGTGAGGTGTTTTATCGCATCAGAATTTGATTTTTATCACGGCCACACTACAGTGTCGATGAAATTTTAACCCACATTTTAAAATGGCAGTAAGTGCACAAGATGTAAAAGCCCTCCGAGATCGAACTGGAGTGGCGATGATGGCTTGTAAAAAAGCCCTCGAAGAAGCAAACGGCGACATGGACGCCGCTATCGAAATCCTTCGAAAGAAAGGGGAAGCGAAGGCCGCTGACAAAGCCGATCGAACGACTGGTGAAGGTCGTGTAGCGATCGCGGGTCGAGCCATGGTAAAACTTCTTTGTGAAACCGATTTCGTAGGTAAAAACGAAGACTTCATCGCTCTCGCGAATGAAATTGCTGACAAAGCTGCCGCTGATGGCTCTGACGCTGCAAAAGCACATTTCGAAGATATCAAAGCGGACAAGATCCTCAAAATCGGAGAAAATATCGTTCTCGAAGACGTACAAGTCGTCGATGGTGGAACGGTGGCCGGTGGCTACGTACACACGACTGGTAAAGTCGGAACACTGGTAATCCTTGATGGTGGAGACGAAGAAAAAGCTCGTGATGCCGCTATGCACGCTACGGCGATGTCACCACTGGTTGCCAATCCGGAAGATGTACCAGCGGAACTCATCGAAAAAGAACGTGAAATCGGTCGTGAACAAATGGCCAACGAAGGCAAACCAGCTGAGATCATTGAAAAGATCGTCGACGGGAAGATCAAGAAATTCTGCGCAGAACGCGCTTTGACTTCACAACCGTTTGTAAAAGATCCAAGTATGACTGTAGCCGAGTACCTCGGGGACGCGAAGCTGGTGAGCTTTGTGCGGATGGCGGTATAGTAATTTGCTAAAGCTTAGTTTGCTAATTTGCTAATAAGGGCGACTTCAGTCGCTCTTTTTAGTTTCTATATCTCGGAAACACCTCACTGCCAGCTTTCTTGAGCCTCAGGAGTTCGTTTACGTACTTAGCCAGAGCGCGGACTTCTGGGATGCGTTTGGCTTTGAGAGGGGTAACGCCAGTGAATATGAGGTCGCCAATGTTGGTGAATTTATGGTATTTGCGAGCCTGAATGTCCCGGATTTCTTCCAGATTCATTGAGATCTGTTCTTTCCCGTTAAACCGCACGATCCGCTCGTTAGTGATATAGATCTTGCGTTTGGCTCGTTGGCGGAGATGCCAGACGACTAAGAGTAGCAACGCGGCAAATTCAACGATTACAAATAGCGCTATGATACTGAGTCGGTGTCCGGCCCATATCAGATCGACAAAGAAGGCACACAGACCAAACAAGAATGTCAGTGCCCACCACCAGCGTAGGGCTAGTTTGAGCCAGAAGATCCCTGACTGTTCGATGAGTGCAAGCACTTTTTCGTTGGCGTGTTGTCCGGGGAATAGATTCATGTTTGGTTAGTCTAATTTATTTCATAATTTTAACAACCACGGATTGTCATACTGAGTCACCTTGGTGATGAAGGATCTCCCGTTTCAAATTCGTGATGCCGAAACTTAACTGTAAGACTTGTGTGTCTATGTGCTAAGACGGGAGGCCCTTCGACGGAACTAACTTCATGACTGGTTTTTGGCTCAGGGTGACAGATGAGGATGTAGCTTTTTTTACATTTAAAATTTTAAATTTAAATTTTTTCTCCTTAAGCTTAGTCGTAATGAAATTAGACGATCATATCTGGCGTTGGTGTAAATGTACTATCAAGTGGAGTTTTGTCCTCGCCGTCATAGCGTTTTTGGCCCTTATGTTTGCTGGTTGGCGGATGTTTAATCCAGTGCCTTATGATCGAGAACTCAGTGATGTAGAGATTCCCAAATTTGAACTTTTACCTTTCACCTTTGATCATCAGTATGACGGGGACAATAAATTGCCCTTGCTCGGATCAGCCTTGTTTGACGCCGATAATGATGGGCTCAAGGAGCTTTTTCTAGGGGGCGGTGCTGGGCAGGCTGATGGACTCTTTACGTATGCCGATGGCCAGATCCTTGATGTTTCAGAACGATCAGGTTTGGACAAGGATTTGTCACTCGCTACCTACGGGGTGGCGGCTCTCGATGTTACGGATGATGGATTGGTAGATCTCTTCGTGGCGAGAGATGATGATATTTACCTCTACACCAACGCTGGTAACAAGCAGTTTCGAGTGCAAAAACTTAATTTGCCTTTTAATGAAAAAACCACGCCAGTCTCAATTGCCCTTACTGATCTAAACCAAGATGGTGCTGTCGATATGTTTGTGTCTGGCTACCTCAAGAAAGCTTTTGTGGAAGGGTATACGATCTTTAACCAAGAAGGTTATGGAGGAAATAGTCTTCTTTTTCTCAATAACGGAGATAACACTTTTACCGACATCACAGAGTCTGCGGGGCTCAGTTACACGCACAACACTTTTCTCGGGGTTTTCGTAGATGTAGATCTAGATCAGGATTCAGATCTGGTGGTGGCTTATGACACGGGCCAGGTAAAGACGTACCGTCGGAATGAGGACCTGACTTTTACAGAAATGCCAAACCCGACCAGTGGTAAGTTCGCTTATCCAATGGGGATCGCCGTCGGAGATATCAACCAAGACACCCTGCCAGATTTTTTCTTCTCGAACATTGGATTTACGGTGCCGACCTTTATGGCGCGTGGAGATCTAGAGGATGATCAAGAGCTCATCCCAGAATGGCTGATGTTTGAGAATCAGGGCGATTTTGT
>JAHDBZ010000007.1:30993-32510 GCA_020630245.1 Candidatus Altimarinota bacterium | reverse complement strand
TTACCTCGATAAATTCGTGGTGGTTTTGGAGGAAGGATTTCCATGCGTAGATCCGGATCTGCATTTTGCTTAATTTCTTGGCGGATTTTTTGTCGCAGGTCTTTTGAAGGACGTTCGCCGTTTTCTTTGGCATCCTGTAGCGCTTCACGAGTAGCCGGTTCGAGGGCGGCTTCAAATTTGGCGCGGAGTTCGGGATTGCGTTCGAATCGTTTTTGGATCTTGCGGTGCATACGGCGTTGTTTGTGAGCGCCTTTCATGACTTCTGGCATGAAGCCGCGTTGACCTTCTTGTGTTCCGCGCATTTTGAGTGGTTGCCCAACTTCGATCTCCATATCAAAGTGTTTGAGACGGTTGGTCGAGATCTCCCAGGTTCGCCCGCGTGGGCCTTCGACGGTTACGACTTGGTTTCCTTCATCGATAGATTGAACGACACCAGCGAGACGTCCTGTCTTGTCTGGATTTCCCCAAAACCGCTCATGTTTTTCACGGACACTTTGGTAGTGAGGGACTTTGGCCTCGACGATATCTTCGATCATTTCTCCGCCACCAGCGCCATAAACAATTGTACCAAGGAGTACACTACCCAGAAGATTTCCAAGGAAAACCGACACAATTGCCAGGCGATAACCACGCTTCGTGTGTCGCAGACCCCAGATCCCGAGACCGATGGCTAGCCCGACGAGCAGGGCCCAGACCAGTGGCATTAATGTCATTAGATGAGCAAGTTGCCCACCATCAACATAACTGCTGATGTCGAAGTCCGTATGAGTGATGGCGTAGAGGATTACGGCAAAACTCAGAGCCCCCAGTACCAAAGTGCTGGCAAATACAAACCAGAAGCCGCTGTAAAGCGCGCGGTAGTACCATTTCGAACGAGGTTTGATATTTTCCGTTTCGATGCGGTCGATGATGGAACTGGTGAGTTTTTTGGTCATTGAATTGATAGAGTTTAGAACTTAGAGCTGAGAGCTTAGGTATATTGATTTAAATTGGGTTTTGGCGCGATTGAGGAGCGTGGCGACGGTGCCGGGTGGTTTTTTGAGGATGTCGCTAATTTCCTCGTAGGAGAGATCCTCGATGAAACGCAGGATGAGGACGTGTCGATATTTTTCTGGTAGTTTTTCAAGTACGGCGTGGACACGCTGGGCTGTGAATTTTGCCTCAACATCTTTGATGAAATCAAATTCATCAGCGATCTGATCAAAGAGGTCGGGTTCTAGCTCGGCTCGTTCAGTGTCTCCGCGAGACTTAGCCTTGCGCCAGGCAGAGATCGTTTCGTTATGAGCGATGCGGTAGACCCAGGTAGAGAATTTCATTGTCTGATCAAAATCATTGAGATTTTTCCAGACTTTGATGAAGATGTCCTGCAGTATTTCTTCACACTCCATTTCACTAAAATGTGAGATACGACGCACGTAGTGCGTGAGCTTTCCCTGATAGCGCTCGATCAATGTCTCGAAACACTGCATGTCTTGCAGTGCTTGGACGGCCAAGGCTTCGTCGGTGAGGGAGTTCAT
>JAHDBZ010000007.1:22062-30893 GCA_020630245.1 Candidatus Altimarinota bacterium | reverse complement strand
ACTCGAGGTTTTGGTTATTATTCCCTAACCCCCTCAGGTTAGTGTCTTTTTGATAGCGACGGCGGGGGAGCTTAGTTTTTGCGATCTGAGATCGTCACGATTGGTGAGCTAGGTCTCCAGCGCCGACATTTATATAAACGGATGGAACAAAAAAGTGTGACAAAGATTATCGGCTATTTCGCCCAAATCCTCGTTTACCACCACGTTTTCCGCCTTTTTCAGCACGACTTTGTAGTCGTTCTACAAGGGCTGCGTCATCAGAAGTGATAGTCATAATTCGTCCGTTACTGATATTTTCGTAGGTTTTTGTAATCGCTTCGTTGCGAGATTCGCGAACTTCTTTTCCTTGAATCGCTTCGATCGCTTCTGGAGTAGAACCAGTAACGGTTACTTTGATTCCGTTCTCGAGATTTTCTACTGATTTGGTAGTCGCAGATTTGATAGCGTGTCGATCAGCCCGTCTGTGCATTCGCTCGAGGACAGCTTCGTCAGTGGTAACCATAGTGAGTTGTACGCCGTTGCTGAGATTTTCTTTGGTAACGGTCACATTCGCTTTTTCACGACCTTCTTTGGCCTGTAGTGTGGTAAGCATTTCTGCGTCTTGGGTAGTCATTGTGATAACGACTCCGTTGTCGATCTTGCTGACAGTTTTAGTAACATTTTCGCGGAAGTTTTTACCGAAGGCAGCACGTCTCCCGCCACGTTTTCGTTCGCCGTCTTGCTGGGTAAAGCTTGGACGTTCGAAAGAATTAGCTTCAAAAGATTGAGCCGAAGCCGGATTGCTCATAAGACCAACGCCCATCATAGCGAGAGTAAGAGCAGAAACAGTGGTAATTTTAGCAGTGGTATTCATGTGAATATAAAGGTTAAAAATAATAAATAGTTTTGAGGAAGTCTCCATTGTTGGGGGTAACCGATCAGGTCTGATTGGTAAAAATTTACGTTGTGTGATTTTGGCACCTGGGTTAACCCCCTCAGGTTTTGCGTGGGTCTTTTTCGACCCTGGCATGAGTTGATACGCGCATGATTTTTTTTTCTTTCAATTTTCTTTAAAAAAGTCTGAAGGTTTGATGGTAAGGGGGTTGGAGGGTTTTGTAGATTCTTTTAAAAACCCTAAACTCTCAAACTTTCTAACTTCCCAACCTTCTTACCCCTTAACTACCTTAATAAGTGTCCCAACCAAAATAACCGCCAGCGTGAGAGGTGCGACAAAGATCAAGGCGAGCAATGAAAACCACCAGGGAATATTGTAGTGCCCGGGTTTAAATTCTTTGAGGATTATTTCTAAACTGTGCTGAAACCAATACAGGTAAGCCGTTAATAAAAATACGAGTATCAAACCTGCCCACAGCAGCAATCCGGCTACGACGCCAAAGACTTTGCCAAGTGTGCTGGTTTTTGACTGTGCACTCTTCCAGGTTGGCCAGATGGGTTCTTTGTCTTCGTCGAGGCGGCGAAAGTTATTAATCTCTACCATTTTGGTAACATTTTTTACCTTTCCACGTTACAGAAAGCAGAAGGGTTAGGAAATAATAATGGCAAAAAGCACTCGCGCATAACGGGTGCTTTTTCATTGAAGGAGTTCCGAGTCGATAAGATGTCCAAACCCGGGACAAAAGTCCAACAAGTGTTTGATAAGTCCCGGGTTATAGATTTAGTTGCAGGTGCCGATAATACTCAGCGAATTTATTATTCCGCGACGTATTGATGGGCTAGTTTGCTAATATTACCTGCGCCCATGAAGATGAGAACATCTTCTGGTTGGCGATTTTCGACCAATAAGTGGACTTCGGCCAGATCGTCAATGCGTTTGATGCGAGGATCTACTTCGATGAAGTGTTGCCGAGAAATAGCGGCTTTGTCTTCCTCCGAATCTCTGGCGGCGTAGATTGGGTAGAGTCCGATGTGGTCAGCACTTTTGAAGCTTTCTAGAAATTCCGAGAAGAATTCTTTAGTGCGGGAGTACTGGTGTGGTTCGTAGATGAGGTAAACTTCGCCTTCGGTGTGACGCTCTCGTAAGGCTTGAAGCGTGGCAGTGATTTCGGTGGGGTGATGTCCGTAGTCGTCGTATATATTTTCACCAATCAGTTCGAGTCGTCTCCAGGCACCCTGATAGTGTTTGAGGCCTTTTTTAAATTTTTTACGCTGTAATCCTTGTATCTCTTCGGCAGCGGCCAGAGCCAGTGATGCATTTTGTCGATTGTGAAGGCCCGGTAGATCTAGTGGCAGGGTGAAACCCTCCACGTCTACCCAGAGGACATCATTTTCGAGTGGTTCGAGCATCGTTTCGACCTCAGTGTCTCCCTTGTGACAGATGATAGTGCGTCCTTTTTTGCAGAAATCACGGAAAGTCTGGTAGTAGTGTTCTTGATCTTCATAGTAATCCACATGGTCGAGTTCGAGATTGGTCAGGACGATGATCTCTGGATCGAGATACTGAAAATTATTGCGGTACTCGCAGGCTTCGACGATGAGCCATTCGTTGTTGCCTGCTTTAAAGTTTGAACCCTTAAATTCTTTGAGCTTGGAGCCCACGATCATGGTAGCCGAAAAATGAGCTTCGATCATTCCCGCCGCCAGCATCGCGGTAGTGGTGGTTTTGCCATGCGTCCCGGTAACGGCAATCACTCGATAGTCCTGACTAACTTCACCCAGGTATTCGAAATAACTTTTTTGTGGAATATTTAGTTCTTTGGCTTTTACTCGTTCTGGGTTGTCTTCTGGAACGGCTTCAGAGTAAATCAACACATCGGTGTCCTCTGATAATTGCGAAGCATCATGTGTATCAAAAAGGGTAATGCCGGCCTCTTCGAGCGGTGGCCAGATGGCGGTTTTTCCCAAATTTGAGCCAGTAACTTCGTCACCACGCTGAGCACAGAGCTGTGCGAGAGCTGAGGTCCCGATACCGCCGATTCCAACAAAAAACAATTTCATCTTTGAGGTTTAAGACTACAGAATTTGGTGTGGAACGTCTAGCGGTTAGCTCTCTTTGCCAGCCATGTAGTGCTCTAGGTCCAGAGCTGCCATACAACCAAGTCCGGCCGCAGTAATGGCCTGACGATAGTGGTCATCTGACACGTCACCAGCTACAAACACAGAAGGAATACTGGTCTTGGTATTACCTTCGACTTTGAGGTATCCACTGTCTTTCATTGCGAGTTGTCCTTCGAAAATACTCGTGTTTGGCGTGTGGCCGATGGCGACAAACAGTCCATCGATTTTTAGTTCTGATTTTTCACCGGTATCACTTTCGGTTAGTTCCACAGATTCGAGTTTATTTTCTCCACGAAGTTCGGTGACGTTTTGGTTCCAGATGATTTCAATTTTATCATTGTCAAAGACTCGTTTTTGCATGGGTTTACTGGCTCGAAGCTCATTGCGTCGATGAATCAGGTATACCTTGCTGGCAAATTTAGTGAGGAAGCTGGCTTCTTCACAGGCCGAGTCTCCGCCACCAACGATGGCGACTTCTCGATCTCGGAAAAAAGCGCCGTCACACGTCGCGCAGGCGGTGTAACCTTTCCCCCAATATTTTTCTTCGCCCTGTCCGAGATTGAGCCAGCGGGCCTGAGCGCCAGTAGCAACGATGATCGATTCGGCGGTAAAGAGCTCGTCATCTACCCAACATTTGAGATTGTCTGGATCACTGAAGTCGGTTTTGGTGACTTTTTTGTAAATCGTGCGAGCGCCAAATTTTTTGGCTTGTTCTCGCATTTCGTTCATGAGGGTTGGTCCCAGGATCCCGTCTCGGAAGCCAGGGAAATTTTCGACATCCGTCGTTTGCAATAGCTGACCACCAGGAGCATCTCCTTCAAATACTAGCGGGTTCATGTCCGCTCGAGCCGCATAGATAGCAGCGGTTAACCCGGCGGGTCCAGAACCAAGGATGATACATTTTTCTTTTGGGTGATCCGTCATGTTTCGTCGATTTAAATTAAGGGCCTTTAAGTTAATTTTTTTCGTTATAAAGGCAAGATTACTGTGCGTCGTTTACTTTGTCGATGAGGCTTTGTTCAAACTGAGAAAAATCTCCCCAGCCCTGGTCGAGTAAGTAGGCCTCGAATTTTTTGTCCATGCCCGTGATGATGGCGAGCCCAACAATCAGGAAAAGTACGCCGAGAATTTTTTTAAATTTTCCATTCGGATCCGCGGCAATTTTCAGACTTCTCATGACTCGTTGTCCAGCGTAAGCGATCAAAAACATAACCGCTGCCAGTCCGAGGGCGTAGGTAATGAGATTGAGCAATCCCAAGAAAAAATTCATCGGTAATACGGTTCCCAGGATAAAAAAGTACGTTGGGCTGCAGCTAGCAAAGACGGGACCAAGGGCGGCTCCTACCATAATCATTCCGAGAATCCCTTGTTTTTGGGTCGAAGCCTCGAGCCAGTGGTGGGTAGAACTCCCTAGGCCTAGCTTGCTGCTGATGCGTGCCCACAGATTTGGAAAGAGCAGCGTCAGCGCAAAGATCAGTACGATTCCACCAGAGAACAGCTTCCAGAACTGGTCTGGGATAGCGATGAAAGCGGTTGTGGCTTTAAGAATCAATGTGAAAAATACAATTGATCCAGCCAAGCTGAGGGTGATGATTACCGGTCGCCATGGGTTGTGCTCCGTGATGCTTCCACCGACGATGATGGGCAAAACTGGCAGGACGCACGGGGCTAATATAGTGAGGACACCGGCTAAAAATGATAGGGGAAGGAATTCCATGTTAGATAAGAGGATGAGAAGTTGAGTAGATGAGAAGAGGGTCAGGTTGCAGCCTGTCCCTCCACATCAAGATGTTGTTCTACTGGAAATATGCGATGAGATCATCTTTCGTAACACCACGTTTGGTTTCTACGTGATTGCCTTCTTTGTCGAAGAAGACAAATGTGTGTTGGCCTGTGACGCCGTATTCTTTTCTTAGTTCGGTAGCGGTGTCGTAGTCAACTTTAAAGATATTCGTGTTCTTTGGGAGGCTTCGGTCAGCAATAGAGGCTTTGATATTTGCTTCTTCCGTGACACAGCTTGGACACCAGTCAGCGTGGAAAAAGTAAGCGTAGGCTTTACGTCCTTTAAATGTTTCAACGATGTCTGCGTCGTAGTGTACGTAAGACCCAAGTCCTTCAGGGCGTTCTTCTCCAGGCGTTACCTCGTTATTTGCAAAGAAGTTTTCAATCGTTTCCGTGCTAGCGCCCATTTTGAGTGTCGCTTCACCATTGCTATCTACAAAGACGTAGGTGTCTTGCTTGTTGACGCCGAACTCTTTTTTGAGTTCTTCATTTTTGTCGTAGTCGGCTTTGAGAATCCGAGTGTTTTCAGGAAGAGTATCGATAGCGGCTAAGATTTCCGCATTACGCGCACGACACCAGCTACACCAGTTAGCGTGGAAAAAAACCACGTATGGTTGGTTCGCTTCTTCGAGAGATTGACGAGTCTCTGAGGTAAATTCTTCGTATTTACCAGAAGCAACGGCATTTGTTTCGACACTTTTTTCAAGTGCTTGCTCGGCCTCCTGAGAAACAGCCGTTGGTGTTTGGTTTGTATTATTAGATTGACTTGGTGTTGTGCATCCAACGAGCACCAAAGCCGGGATAAGTAGTAGTAAAGCTTTCATGTTTAAGATTGGGTTAAGAGGTTAGAAAGGTTTTCATTTACCGATATATTGTCTAACAATTTACCCATATTGGTCAAAGTAGTGCCGTAATCATGACTACGTCTATATGTAATCCCTGCTACCACAAAACGATATATTGGTAGCTTTTTTGAAAATGCTGTGGCATGGTGAAATTGTGTTACTAACAAACTATTATCATGGATTTCTTTTTCTGCGTACAGGACACCGATCTTTATGAAGGTCTCGAACCTTCAGAATTGGCTAAACTTCCAAATACTACCAACAGTCAGGTTTATCAGCAGGGGGAAATTTTATTTTCTCCAGAGCAACCAGCCGAAGATGTTTTTATTCTCAAAGAAGGAGAGGTAGAGCTTTACCTCGAAGAGGAAGGCAAGAAAATTACAATCGAAACGATCGTTCCCGGAGAAGTCTTTGGTAACGTGAGTAACTATAAAACGGTTTACACGGCGAAAGTCGTTCGTAAAAGTTTTATCTGTCGGACGCCGAAGAAAGTTTTTCTCCACGCGCTCGCGCAAAATAACGAACTCTGTTTTCGTTTTATGCAACTACTCGCCGATCGTCTGACGTATTATGAAAACCGTCTAGCGTCGCTGGTTCGTCCAGCCAAGCAACAAGTTGTCGATGAGCTCTTGCGTATGAAAGCCAAGCAAGAACGAACGGTATTTGGGAAGGTCTTCCGCTTTCCGATTAAGATCTCACACCAAAGACTCGCCGAACGCGTGGGCCTGAATCGAGTAACGGTCACTCGGATCCTAGGAGAGCTACGTAAATCTGGGACGGTTAAGATCAACGAAAAGACCGGCGAGATTCAGGTCAAGGCGTTGCAGAATGCCTAGCCGGAAGTGCTGAGAGTTTAGAACTTAGAACTAAGTTTTGACAGGTTTGGATAAATTTCTAATATCGCTCGGCTATTTAAGCAATCGTATGATGGGCGCATATCGGCCACAGGCCGATGGTTAGACGCTGTAGTTGTTTTGGTCAGATGATCCTTAGTGACAAAGAGGGTTTATATTGGCCACAAGCCAATGGTTAGAATCTTGCAATCTTTTGTTACAAAAAGAGCGCATATCCGCCGCAGGCGGATGGTTAGAACGACTAGAAATCATTTTTACTTACGGGCGCATAGCTCAGCTGGTTAGAGCGCGTCTCTGATAAGGACGAGGTCCCAAGTTCAAGTCTTGGTGTGCCCACCATAATGTAAAAATGCCCTATTTTGTTTATGTCCTCCGTAATCCTGCGGGAAAATTGTATAAAGGTTTTACTGCTGATTTAGACAAACGAATTCTTCAACACGATAGTGATGACGGATTTCGGTCTTGGACGAAAGGGAAAGGTCCTTGGGTTTTGGTATATAGAGAAGTATTGGAAACTATTGAGGAAGCTAAAAGGCGAGAAAAATTCCTAAAGTCCGGTGCTGGTAGAGATTTTCTCAAAACAAAATTAGACGCATATCCGCCGCAGGCGGATGGTTAGAGCTCATGTGCCCACCATCATTTTTTCGTTTCCATGACCGAATTTATCCCGCCAAATTTTTACCGAGTCAGTACCAAGGCGCTTATTTTAGATGACACCAAAACCAAGTTTCTCATCGTTCAGGAAGACAATGGGAAGTGGGAGTTTCCGGGTGGTGGTTTGGAGTACGGTTTAGATCCGCAGGAAAATGTGGCCCGCGAACTTCAAGAAGAAATGGGCATCACGACTTTGTCCGTGGCGGATTTGCCGTCTTACGTTGTGCCAGCCCAGCACGATCGCACTGGCTCGTGGATCTTGCAGTTGTTTTATGAGACGACGGTCGAAAACCTTGATTTTACGCCTTCGCGCGAGTGCAATGCTTGCCAGTTTGTCGACAAAGATTCTCTGCCGGATCTAATGTATTCGAACGTACCGCAGTTTGCCGCGCTCTTTGATCCGGAAAATCACTAGTCAATCTTGCCGTCATCCTGGCTTGCCCAGGATCTAATCCATCAATGCGCCTGATTCCAGCCAAGCTGGAATGACGAGTTTTTTCTTGTTAGAAACTATTAATTAACCGTACAATTACCCCTGTAAAAACAAAAACCCCCCTCAAAACAAAAACATGGAGTTCTTAAAAAACGTGAAAATCAGTGCGGCCCATAATGCCAAAGTGGCCTATTTCTCTATGGAATTCGCCTTCTCGGCTGACATTCCCAATTACGCTGGCGGACTGGGAGTCCTGGCTGCGGATCTAATGTATGGGATTGCGGATAAAGAATACCCAGCCGTAGGGGTTGGTTTGATCTACCACCAGTCAGAGGAAGATATCGCAAAATTTCACCCAGAGCATTTCATGCGCAAGGTGCCGGAAACCGTCAAAGTTCGAATCGAAGACCGAGAGGTCACGGTAGGGGCTTATGAGTACGAAGCGACTACGCCAAGCGGGAACAAAGCGCTGGTGTATTTCCTCACTACTTACTCGGGAGACAATCCGGTCTGGGATCGAGACATCACTCGATATCTCTACCCGTCAAATCCGTACCACCGCGTAGCACAAGAAGCGATCCTCGGGATTGGAGGGGTGAAAATGCTCCAAGCTCTTGGGTACAAAAATCTCAAATATTACCACCTGAATGAAGGTCATGCGGCTTTCAGTACACTTGAACTCTTGGCTCAGAATGACTGGAAGGATGAAAAGGTGAAAAAAATCACCCGTTTCACGACCCACACACCGGTACCAGCTGGACACGATAAGTGGGATTATGATTTGGCCTATCAGGTGCTCGGAGATCAAATTCCGTGGCATATTCGGGAGTTGGCGACTGACGATCAGTTGCATATGACTCACCTAGCCCTGAACCTAGCTGGAAAAACCAATGGGGTGGCCAAAAGTCATAAGAAAGTCTGTGATCAGATGTTTCCAGACCATGAATTTACTTCCATTACAAACGGGGTGCATCACGTACGTTGGGCGTCACCGGCGACGCGAAAACTCTTCGATGCGTATTTGCCGAAATGGCGCAAAGATCCTTCAGTGCTGTCACAAGTACCGAAAAAAGTACCAGTCGAAGCACTGGAAGCCGCGCGTTATGAAAACAAACATGATCTGATTAACTGGATTAACAGTAATCCTGGTTTTTATCACTTCGAAGGTCACTTGCGGGACTCAGATCTGTTTGATCCGAGCTGGATGACGATTGTCTTTGCGCGGCGTTTCGTGCCGTATAAACGTCCTCTGCTGATCATGCGTGATCT
>JAHDBZ010000007.1:0-21962 GCA_020630245.1 Candidatus Altimarinota bacterium | reverse complement strand
GCCCATCGGTGTATCGATGAGTATGATAAGGTCATGTGGTCATAGTGCGGGCTGAAACCAAGGTTTCCCCCGCAGACCCCCTTCCTGTAAGTTGAATTCATAATTTTAGGGAACCCGCAAGACCCTAAAATTATTCATAAATTTTATTGAATGATCTGGAGGACCTTTTGTTGACTTTTTGTTTTTTGTGTTTTAAGTGTTCTTGAATGAAGACGGTAGATAACTTTCTAGAATACGTTCGAGCAACTCCGGGTACGCATTGTGTTTATACCGGAACTTTTGATCCAGTTACTATAGGTCATTTAGATGTTGTTTCTCAAATTTTAGAACAGAAAATAACTGATAATCCACTTTTAATAAAAGTTAATCCTGATCCTAAATCAAAGCCAGATGCTTCTCCTTATCACTTAAGACAGGCATGGATGACATTGGCAATTCAGGATCTCCCTAGGGATTTCTCTAATAAAATTTTGCTATGCATAGATCCGATCCATCATGGCCCATTGAATGGGCTCATTGGTTTTTTTGGTGGTAGAGTTATTCGCGTGATTGGTTCTGACAAAGTTTTTAAAAACTATAATTATCAACTGGAGGTTCCAAGAGAGCATAATGGTGTCAGCTCAACTAAAGTAAGAGAGCTGGCTCAAAATCATAGACTGGATCTAGCGGGAGACTTAATTCCACCTTCGTTATCACTATCGGTTGTAAATTATTTCGCAAAAGATCGTTAAATCCGCTCAATCGGGGCCACACTGGCCACAATTTTTTTGAGACCCATACCAGCAAAGGCCGCTTCGATGACGTCCCCCGAGACCTGGATGATCGTGCCTTCACCCCATTCGGCGTGTTTGATACGATCACCTGATTTGTACTCGGTTTCGTTTTCGGCAATACCAAAAATGGCCTCGTTCTTGGTTTTGGGCTGGCGAGAGAGGAGTGGATGATCGAAGTTCACCTTTTTACGACGTGACCCGAAGCCCAGGTCTTTGCTGGCTGCGGTGTGGCGTTCGACGCAGTCTTCGTTGAGTTCGCTGAGAAACTTTGACGGTGATGAAAAATCTCGCTGTCCAAAGAGCATCCGTTGACGAGCATGACTGATAAAGCACTTTTCTTCTGCCCTGGTGAGTGCCACGTAGGCCAGACGACGTTCTTCTTCCAGTTGTTCCGGCGAGAACTGACTGCTCGAGGACGGGAACATGCCTTCTTCCCACCCAGGCAGGAAGACCGTCGGAAATTCTAATCCCTTCGCGGCGTGGATCGTCATCAGGGTGATCGATTCGATGTCGTCATTCATCCGATCGAGATCAGAGATCAGCGCTACCCCTTCAAGGAAAGCAGCTAAGCTGTTGTCAGCGCTGTCGTAACGTCCCGCGACCGAGGAGAGCTCACGCACATTTTGCTGCCGGGCCTCGCCTTCTCCGGTGCCATCATCGAGCCATTTGAGGAAATTAGTTTCCTCAACCACCATATCAAGGAGGAGGGAGATGGGTTTGTCTTTGGCATAATCTTGCAGGCGATAAATCATCTCACGGAATTCACGCAAGGCGAATTTTTTTCCTTCATTGAGTTCGGCGATGTCATCGACGTGTTCTAGAATTTGAAAGAGAGACAAGCCATACTCGTTGCTATAACGCTTCACTATTTCTAGTGTGGCTACTCCGAGCTTGCGACTCGGTACATTTATAACTCTGAGGAAAGAAACATCGTCGCGCGGGTTGAAGATCAAACGCAGATAAGCAATCACGTCTTTGATCTCACGACGATCAAAGAATCGCGTCCCGCCGATGATCTGGTAGGGGATTTGGGCCCGCATGAGAGCCTCTTCAATTGCCCGTGACTGAGCATTCATACGATACAGGATGGCCATCTGGCTGAGGGGCTGACCATCAGATTCTAGTTGTTTCACTTGGGTGGCAATGTGCTGGCCTTCTTCACGCTCGTCGAAGACTTCGTAGATCTGGATTGGGTCACCGGGATCACTTTCGGTCCAGAGATTCTTTTTACGACCGGTCTGGTTGTATCCAATCAGTTGGTTGGCATTGTTGAGGATGTTGCCGCTCGAACGGTAGTTCTGCTCGAGTTTTACGACGGTGGCATCTGGGAAATCGGCTTCAAAATTTAGAATATTGCGATAATCAGCTCCTCGAAAAGCATAAATTGATTGATGATCATCACCAACCACACACAGATTATGATGGGTGTCGGTGAGCTGGCGAATGAGTCGGTACTGGACGAAATTGGTATCCTGATACTCGTCGACCAGGACGTAGCGCCATCGTTGGCGGTATTTTTCTAAAACTTCTGGGTTTTGGTCAAAGACTTCGACCGTTTGCTTGAGTAGATCATCAAAGTCCAGGGCATTGTGTTCGATGAGCCGGCGCTCATAAACCGGATAGAGTTCGCTTACGGCTTGCGCGAAGCGATTGTGATTCATATTCAGGTTCGCAAAGTGTTCTTCAGGTGTAATTAGCTGGCTTTTCATGCCACTAATATGACTGAGCACGGCTTTTACTTTGATTTCTTTATCATTGATCCCGCGTTCTTTCATGATGACTTTCATCAGACTCAGCGTGTCTTGAGTGTCAAAAATCACGAATTCCCGCGTCAGCCCGTTTCCGAGATGCTCGATCTCACGACGGAGGATGCGGACGCAGATGGCGTGAAAGGTGCCAATAGAAGGGTGGGCGACGAGCGGTGAGCGGCGAGCAGTAGATCCCGGGTTTGAAGTATTTGAAAGTGAATTAAACCCTGGATCTGACAAGATCTTCTCAATCCGGCCCTGCATTTCTTTAGCGGCCTTATTGGTAAAGGTTACCGCCAGGATTTCACTTGGATGAACGCCATTGGCGATCAAGTTCGCCACCCGATGAGTGAGGACTCGCGTCTTACCCGAACCGGCGCCAGCCAGCACGAGGACTGGCCCCTGAAGGGCTTCGACGGCTTGCTTTTGGGCGGGATTGAGACCACTAAAAATGATATCTGACATAAGTGAGTGAGAGTGTAGGGATTTTGCCCTATTTGTTCAGCTTAAAATCGATTTTTATTTACCCTCTAAAAAAAAGGTTGACACGTACTAGTTCCTCACTACCATCGCCCGGCTTTTTTAGGCGTTTGTATATATGTCGAAAGACGAAAATATTGTAGAAGTTGAAGGCCGTGTAAAAGAAATCCTGCCAGGCGGGAAGTTTCTTGTCGCCCTCACCACAGAAGGTTTCGAATCAATGGAACTCACCTGTCAGGTGTCTGGGAAAATGCGGATGTACTCAATCAAAATCGTGCCGGGAGATCGGGTCACGATTGAGATCTCACCTCACAATTTAGAGTTTGGACGTATTACGTATCGCCATCGTAAATAATAATCATGAAAGTTAGAGCCTCAGTAAAACCGATTTGTAAACGTTGTCGCGTTATCCGCCGCAAGGGGGTAGTGCGAGTTATTTGTTCTGATCCCGTCAATGGTGGTCGTCATAAACAACGCCAAGGCTAAACTTATTACTTCTCAACTTAAAACTACTCACTTATGCGTATTGCCGGAACTTCCATCCCATCAGAAAAGCGACTTATCATCGCTCTGCGTTACATCGTAGGAGTTGGCCCACATCGGGCGAAACTCATCTGCGAAAAAGCGAAGCTAGATGAAAGTATCCGTGTGAAAGATCTCTCGACAGCCCAAGAAGAAAAACTTCGAAAGGCACTCGATGATTTCGGGTTTGTGCTCGAGTCAGAACTTCGTCGTGAAGTTTCTCAAAACGTTAAACGTCTGCAAGACATCGGTTCATACCGAGGTTTTCGCCACCGACGTCGTCTACCAGTGCGTGGACAACGAACCAAAACCAACTCTCGTACGAAGCGTGGTAAACGTGTAGCGATTGCTGGTAAGAAAAAAGTTACTAAATAATTTTTGTTTAATCTCTCTTTAAATGGCCGCACCTACTAAATCCAGTAAGAAAAAAATTAAAAAGCAGTTTGAAACCGGTAAGGTTTTCATTCGAGCTCTGTACAACAACACCATCGTAACACTCGCTGACCCAGACGGAAATGTCCTGGCTTGGAGTAGTCCTGGTGCCAATGGATTTAAAGGCGCTCGTCAATCGACACCATACGCTGGACAAGTTTCTGCTGAAGTCGTGGCCGAGAAGGCTCAGCTCTTCGGTATGCAGTCAGTTGACGTTATCGTTAAAGGAATGGGTCCAGGTCGTGATCAGACAATCCGTGGTCTCATGAACGGTGGTCTTGATATCACTTCTATCGCTGACCGTACTCGTGTTCCACACGGTGGTTGTCGTGGCCCTCGCCAAAGAAAAACCTAAAGACTAGGTCTTAGATCCTGAAACAAGTTCAGGATGACAAATAATGAATTACTACCAACTACTTACTACCAACTACTAACTAATCAATGCGTTACACCGGACCAAAAGCTCGTCAATGTCGTCGCGAAGGAGTCAATCTCTTCGGGTCAGCTAAGTATCAAAAAATTCTCGGTCGTGCCCCAAATATTCCTGGGATGCACGGTGCGAAGCGAATGCCAAAGCAAACAGAATTTGGGAAACAGCTACGTGAAAAACAAAAAGCCAAGCGAATGTTTGCGCTTTCTGAAAAACAATTTCGCAACTACTTCCAAAAAGCCGACAACTCAAAAGCCGTAACGGGAGACAAACTCCTCGAATTACTAGAGCGACGTCTTGATAACGTTATCTACCGAGCTGGATTTGCTATGACGCGGATGCAGGCTCGACAATTTGCTTCTCACGGACTCTTTATGGTGAATGGTCGTCGAGTTGATGTACCATCTATCGAAGTACGTCCTGGTGACGTCATCGAAGTCCGAGATCGCAGCAAGAAATCACCGGTTTTCCCAGCCATCTTCGATGAAAATACGCACTACGAAGTGCCAGACTGGCTTAAGGCCGATCCTAAAAAATTTACGATCGAAGTTGTAGGGCTTCCAGAGCCAAAACACTTCGAACAACTGATCAATGTGCAGCCAATCGTAGAATTCTACTCTCGATAGTCCTTGATCAGGAGTCAAAAAGACTCAACCAAAACTAAAAATTTAAACCCTTTACCATGCACATCCTTCACGAAACCATCGGTGTCCCAAAATTCAAAATCGACGTTGATGGAAAAACAAAGGCCACGCTTACTATCAATCCACTTCCGTCAGGATTTGGGGTGACGCTTGGGAATGCTCTACGACGAGTGTTGCTTTCAAGCCTCCCTGGTACGGCCGTAACAGCGGTAAAAATCGCTGGAGCGACTCATGAATACACGACTATTCCTGGGGTCAAAGATTCTTTCCTTGATATTACGCTCAACCTTCGTGAACTCAAACTCAAAAAGCACTCTCGTGATCCTGAAACGATTGAATTTACTCTCAAGAAATCAGGTGCGATTACCGCTAAAGATCTTAAAGTCTCAAGCGATATCGAAATCCTTGATCCAAGCCAAGTAATTACCACTTGTGATGGTGCGAGTAGCAAAACTAAAGTTCAACTCCGTATCGAAAAAGGAGTGGGGTACCGAATTATTACCAATGAAGAAAACGCGGCTGAAGAAGATCCAGAGTTTGTACTGATCGACGCGAACTTCTCACCAATCGTACGTGTTAAGTACGCGGTGACACCAGCTCGTGTCGGAGATCAAACAGATCTTGATCAGCTCAAGCTAGAAGTTGAAACCGATGGGAGTCTAGATGCTGAAAATGCTATCAAGCTTTCTGCCGACATTATGCACAGCTACTTCTCACTCTTTAATGAGAAGGATGCCTACACCGATGAAGACTTTACGACTAGCTTCTCAGCGATCCGAGCTCGAGAAGAAGAAGAGCGCAAAGCCGCTTCTGCTGCGAGCGAAGAGTCTTTCACTCCGATTGACATTCTTGGATTCTCACAACGAACACTCAATGCTCTGGTCAACGGAGGTATTACTTCTGTCGAAGAATTACTTCGTACGCCGATGAGCCAGCTAACACAGCTCCGAGGATTCGGACAAAAAGCCAAAACAGAACTAGAAGAGGTCCTTAAAGACCGTGGCTACACGCCAGGCGTGCCAGCCAGTATGACTGCTAATAACACAGAAGCCTAACCATGCGACATCGAAATAGTAAAGCGATTCTAAACCGTCCAGCTGATCAGCGCCGAGCGCTTATCCGTAACCTTATTACATCACTCTTCCTTTATGGACACGTGAAAACGACGGATGCAAAAGCCAAAGCCCTGCAAAGCGAAGCGGAAAAACTTATCACTCTCGTGAAAGGAAAATCAGATGATTTCAACGCTATCCGAGAACTCAATCGAGTGATCTTCACTGATGAAGCTGCCAAAGCAGCTTTGGCTTACATCAAAGCTAGCAAAAAAACCTCTGGTTTTACGCGTGCTACCAAGGTTGGTATGCGAGCTGGAGACAATGCCCTACTCATGCAAGTAGAACTTATCAAAGAATAATCCCATGCAAAAGACAACGCTCCGACAAAACGTAACAAATGCTCAACGACAATGGTATGTCGTGGACGCAGCTGGTCAAAATCTTGGTCGTCTCTCGACCCAGATCGCTACCGTTCTACGTGGAAAACACCGAGTAGATTTCACACCTCATGTTGATGGTGGTGACTACGTAGTGGTGCTCAACGCTGACAAAGTAGCTGTGACTGGTAAAAAAGAAGAAGACAAGATGTACTACCGACATTCGGGATACCTTGGAAATCTTAAATCTGCCACTCTTAAAGCCGTTCGAGCTCGAGACCCAAAACGAATCCTCGAAGAATCGGTGAAGGGAATGCTGGCTAAAAACAAACTACGTAAAGGCCAAATGCGTCGTCTCATGCTAGTTGTAGGAGACACCAATCCATACGAAGCACAAAAACCACAACCTCTTCCTAATCTAGCGGTTAACTAAACATCATCATGCCAAAAGGAACTTATTTTTACGCCAACGGAAAACGAAAGACAGCGGTCGCTACGATCCGTCTCTACCCACAAGGTCAAGGTGACCTGACAGTTAACGGTCTCAAGCTCCGAGAATGGGCTGATGACGAAAATATGGTGCACATGGTGCTTCAACCCCTTGAAATTCTTGGGAAAAAGAAAGACGTCGATGTGGCTATCATCACCGGTGGTGGTGGTAAAAAAGCCCAAGCGGAAGCTATCCGACTTGGTATCGCTCGTGCCTTCGTGAAACAAGAACCTTCACTGCGAGAACAACTCAAATCAGAAGGACTGCTCACACGAGACAGTCGAACGAAAGAACGTAAAAAACCAGGGCTACGAAAAGCTCGTAAATCACCACAGTGGTCTAAACGTTAACATCCGATCGTCGGATCAATTACAAAACTATCAAGAACCCTGCTATGCGGGGTTTTTTAATTATTTGATTTTTTTGATTATTTATTTAATTTAATGTATATGGACAGACAATTGGAAAAGGCGTTTGATACTTACTTGCCTCTTAGTTCAGGTGGGTCAGTTGACCTGAGGAAGAACAGGAATGCAGCATTGCAAGCAGTGGCCACAATTAGTGGTCGTAGTACTCCTTTTGATTTTTCTCTTAGTAGTTCTCTTCAGATTGGAGAGAAAGAAAAAACGCACAGCTTTCTAGACAGCTTAATAAATAATCTAGAAGGTTTTTCAATAATGCTTGGAGAGACTATTCCAGATTTACCAAAAGATCATTCAGACCTAATAGAACGAGCTTACACTATTCGAAGTTATATGATCAAAAGAATACAAGAACTAGGTAAATCAGCTTTCCCTGATCCGTCTTTGTCACAGAAATATAGTTCACAAGTCCTCTATGATACAGAAGAGGCTACTCGATTAGGAGAAGATTTAAAGAATCGTTTGTCTAGTGTTATCGATGTGAAATCTTTGTGGTTGTATGGATCAGCTGTTGGTGACGAAAATGCAAACCCTAATGACTTAGATTTTAGAGTCATTGTTGATGCTCCCTTAAGTTGTAATCAGTATCGTGATGTCATGGATTTGAGTGTCTTAATCGGGCAAGAAGACTTTCCTCGCACTCTTTCGGTCATAGACTTCCAGACTTTAGAGGCTATGTATCCATTAGAAAACATTTTTCATCCTGGTTACCCCGCTCACAATTTTACGAATGACAATTCACATTTTACATCTTTAGATATTTCTCCATTAGGGACTAAGGCTAAGCTTGTTCAAGATATGGCAAATCTTCATAGATTACATACACAGTTGGCTGATTCAGGATCCAGAGAAAGAGCTATTAGTCTAGCTACAGAATATAGCGCTGTTCTCAAGGCTCGGATTCGTAACGTTAACAATGTAAGAACAATGTTGGGAGACTTAGGAGTTACACTGCAAGAATCTGAGATTTTTGTGCCTATAGACGGTTCTATTGAATCAAAGCTAGACCAAACAGTAGAGGCTTTTCGTCGTACGGCGAGAGAAATGCCTCTGGATCTTTAATTTTTAGCAACTGCCCACAAACTATCAAACAGCATTTTCTGGGTCTGGAAGAACTCAGGGCTTTCGATCAGTAGTCCGTAGTTTTCTTCTTGAGAGGACAAGAAGGCGCAGTATTTTTCGTCCCAGAGATAAAAGCTCATGTCAGGGGCTTTGATCCGCTCAGGAAGATGTCGCACCACTCGCAGCGCATCGTCTTCCCAGCGTTCGGGGTAGATGTCTTTGCTGTCGGACCGTACGACTTTTAGTAAAATCTCTTGATCGATGCGTCGCTGGATATAGTCTTCGAAATAATGCTCCCCAAATTGTGCATAAATGTCTGCCATTGAGAGCACGGCCCAAAGTTTTTGACGTTTGTTTTCTAGGGTTCGTTCAAGCAGGCCGCGCACTTCTTGTTGTCCCTGAAAATAGTAAAATTTGGGCTTCCAGGCGCTGAGGCGGTTTTGGATGGCCTCGAGTTCGGGTACGCAGTCTTTGACCTCTGAGCGGAGCGATCTGAGTCGTTCTTGCTGGTTGTCTATATAGTTGAGTAGATCTTCTGGAGGGCAAGCCGCAAAATGGGTTGTTCCAGCACGATTTGATTGCAGTAGGATCCTCCGTTTGACGAGGGTTTCAACCAAGTAGTAGATAGAGCTGCGGTTGAGATTGGTGTGTTTGGCGATAAAACTGGCTGGTCTAGGGCCATATTCAAGCAGCGTTAGATAAATCTGTGTCTCTTTGTCATCAAATCCCAGCTTTTTGAGTACTTTTTCCATGATTTATTTATAAAGCTGTTGTTTAAAAATTTCAACAATAAAGATTAAAAGCTTATTTAAAACCTTTAAATAAAAGATTAAATGTGTTTTTGGTTTATTGACTATTTGTTTTTTTGGGAATATATTTTAATTATGATGAATTTTAATTTTGAGCTATCAGGTAATCATTTACTAGAGTTAGATAATTTTATTGTAGCCAACAAAAGTGACATTGATGATTCACAAGCTTCTTGTCAGCGACGCTATACGCTTGAACGATTGCAAGCACTGCGTCCAATTTTGCAAGAATCTTTGGAAAATACTCAACACATAGCGGCAATTATTCGCCCTACAATGGAAAAACGTTATTTAGCAGAATGGAAGGCTTATGTGAAAGCCTCTATGCCGACGGTGAATGGTATTCCACTAGATCAGTATTGGGGAGATGATGTTTTTTGGGGGCAAATTTTTAGAAATACTCAAGAATTATCTCCCGAAGATGCAGCACTTTTTGATAGTTTTAAGAGAGTTGCAGATAGCATGGCCAACTATATGGATATTTCATTAGAAAAATTTGATGAAATTATCGCGGAACACGAGTCTTCGGTAGCCAGAATAGAGGATTTTTGCGGCGTATTAACTAGCTAATAAAAATCTCTTCTGTCATTCTGACGAGCCGCCTTGGCGGGGAGGAAGAACCCCTTCATACCACCCCAAAGACCAGTCTTTCCATTGTGGATTGAGTTGCATTATGATTCGATCTTTTTTGATGCATTTCCAGCCTTTGATTTGTTTTTCACGTAAAATTGCCTCCCCCACATTGTCGAATGCTTCCCAGTACACGAGTGCGTCACAATTGTATTGTGCGGTAAAACTTTTCGGATTTTCTTTGGTCTTGTGCTGATACACTTTCGTTTCCAAGTCGCTGGTTACACCTGTATAGAGTACAGTGCGTTTTTGGTTCGAGAGGATATATACAAAATAAGTCTTTTCCATAGTGATCTTGGTGCGACCTATCAAGAGGTCATTCCCTCTTCGCTTGGCTCAGGGCTCAGGATGACAGTAAATTGGTTTTTATAATTTGTTAAACGTGGATATTCATTAAAACTTCATATAGTTCATCTTTAGATTGGTATTGACTGGGGTTATTAAATTTTGATGAAGGGAGTGATTTCACATTGTGAGGTAACTGGCTACAATATCTGCACTTCATGACTATTGTCGTTCCAACGATCACGACCTTTCACATCGCCATTATGCTGGGCGTGGGGTTGTTGTTGGCATTTTTGGCGATTGGGTACCTACTCTGGAAGATGAAAGCCGTGCCTGATTCTCCAGAAGAGATCAAAACGTTACTCGAAGAATTCACGCGCGATCGTGAGAACCGTTTCCGCGAACAAGAGAGTCTCAAGAACGAACTGCGAGACACTTCCAAGACACTGCGAGATGAGTTTCACCGGGTAAATAAAACCGTTGATTTCAAGCTGACAGAGTCCTCAAAGCAACTCAACGAACGACTCGATAAGTCTTCTACGGTAATTGGACACCTGCAAAAAGAACTCGGGAAAATGGGGGAAATCGGTTCCAAAATTGAGAACCTCGATAAGATCCTGCGCGCTCCCAAAGGACGAGGCGGTATGGGTGAAGAAAGTCTCGAAGAAATCCTACGTAGTATCTTCCCAGCCAATCTCTGGCAGCGTCAGTTTTCCCTCGGTCCAGGGTTAGTGGTCGATGCTGTGGTCAAAACCGCTAGCGGCCTGATTCCGATCGATGCCAAGTTCCCACTACCCGCTTTCGAACGTTTGGTAAACGCCGAGTCAAAATCTGATGCTGAATTGGCACGAAAAGAATTTATCAAAGATGTTAAAAAGCGGATCGACGAGACGGCCAAGTATATTCGACCGGAAGCCGATACCATGAATTTTGCACTACTTTTTCTCCCCAGTGAAAATATCTACTACGAAGCGGCCATTCGTTCTGGTGACATTGCAGAACACGCCAAGAAGAAGAAAGTCCTCCTCACGGGGCCAAATACGATGCTCTACGTGCTCCAGATGCTCTTTCAGGCTTACCAGAGTCAAGAGTTCGCCAAGCAGGCCCAGCACGCCTTAGCGCAGCTCTCAGGAGTCAAAACACAGGCCAAACGACTCGATGCCGCCGTGCAACTTACTGCCAAGCACCTCGGTAATGCTTCTACGCAGATCGCATCAGCGCAAACCGAAAACCAAAAACTCCAGACCCAGATCGATCAGGTAGCGAGTTTAGAAGGAAAGATTGCGGGGGAAATTGAAGGTGGAGAGCAGGATCGTTTGCTTTAGCTGATAGTTTTTTTGCAGAGTTCAGCAAATTTCTTGGCATGAGCAGCAAGGATTTCGTTTTTCCCCGCTTCGTGTCGGTCTGAATAGGTGATAAGACCTTCTCCAGCATTGTTTTCAAAAGCTCTCTGAACATTAGCTTTAATTGTCTCGCCTCTTTCGATAACGCCACTAATTGGCTTGCCTAAAAAATTACTTTCTTGGATGACATAGCCATTTTTTGAAAGAATAGTAGTTATTTCGCCAGTTTCGGTTGGAATTGATAAACGTATGTTTGCGGGTTTGTTTGGACCTCTATTACCATCATGATGTTGATGAGGGTTAAACGATCCATCATCAAGAGTGCATTGCAGTGTAGTAGCCAGATCACGTTTAACTTTGTCCTCCGCGGAAAATAAAGGACCTATATTCTGCTCAGCATAATTTTGTATTGAGCTTTTGTCAGATGGCTTTTCATGTGCGTGGGCCATCGAACCATGTAAGGAAGCAAAAGCAGCAAGACCGGCAATTGTTTTTTTAATCATTTTTATTATTTTAATTTAAAAATATAAAAAAGTCAATTCTTTGAGTTCTACAACTTAACCAACTCTTGGCTGACAGGCCTCCGCGAAGGCGGTGTTGTTTGTATCGAGGTGCCTATTAGCGTTTATTCCTGGTCCAAGTTCTTCTCCTATAGATCCTGCTAGAGAATTTTCGAGATGATACACGGTTTCTTGAAGAGCGTATTGAGCCTGAATATTGGCGGTACCGACTTCTTTACTCTTAGTACGGATGGATTCTTTGTTCGTTATTGATTGTACACGTTCTACCATGTAACCATCATCCCAGACAAAAGCTAGTAGCTGATCTTTCCCATCTTTGAGCTCAAGTTTTCTGTGAGGGACTTTGATGGGGTAATTATTTTTAGTGCTTAGACGTGGATCTCCTTCGGCAACAAATTCAGTCTCTCGATGGTCTCGAACACAGCGTAGCACGGCCTGTGCCTTGTCGGCAGCGATGCCTTCTATGTGTTCCAAATTTTCCAAACTAGCTTCGGTATAGGTCTCGACCGCTAAATTATCGAGTGAATTTTGAATAAAGTTATCATCTGCATTTGATTGTGCGTCGGCTTTACCGCCATAGAGGGCAGCGCCAAGAGCCATTCCGGCGATCAATTTTCTTGTCATTTAGTGTCTTTTTATACCAAGAATACAAAAAAGTCAATCACTAGAAATGTACTTGTAAGAATTTTATAAATGCGGCCCAGTCACTCTTGCGCGTTCCGTGTGGCCCCGGACGTTGGTGAAGTACAAGGTTATTATCAAAGTTTGGCTGATTGAGCCTGTCTTGCTTGAGACCTTCGACGCCATAGAGTTGGTAGATAGGTGTGGCACCTTCCAACGCCCGGAAAGCGGTCTGCGGATCACTCCATTTGTCGTGCTGGCCGTTACCGAGCAGGATGGGGGTAGGGGCCGCTAGGGCAATGAGCTGATGCTGATCAACGGGCAGTGTCGTTTGATCGGCGCCGTATTTGGCATAGTTTGGGTCAAACCAGTGTGGATAGGTGTCTGTGATAGCTTGGATTGATTCTCCAATGCCGGATTTTCCCAGACTTGCACCGCCTGTGCCGGATTGATGACTGAGGATGAGGTTGATCTGACTCTCGAAGACGGCCGCTAGCAACGCGGCTTTGCCGTGACGAGAATGTCCAAAAGCCGCGACGCGAGTGCCATCAATGCGCGGATCTTGACTCAGTACTTCTGCTACCCGGTTAAATCCCCAGGCCCAGGCACTTATCGCGCCAGAGGTGTTTAATTTTTTCAGGTATTCTGGGGCCAGGGCAGCGTTGTCTGGGACGATTTCTCCTGGGTAAAAACCCGCAAAACCATAGCCTCGGTCGACTAGGTCCTGTAGTGGTGGGGTAATGAGGTACTCGCCCATAATGAGCTTGACCAATGTGATTAGTAGACCGTCGCTGCCACCGGGTTCACCAACCATCGTCGTAAATGGTGTGGCCGGTTCGTCAACGCCCTCGAAAGGGAATGTCGTTGGATTACTCGCGAAATTTTGTCCGATGATAAGCGGTACCGCGCTAGAGGACTCTTTGGGCAGGACGAGGATTACGTTGAGTTTGGCTACAGTATTATTAGTGCTGCGGTAGGTAATTTGTTCTACGTTAGCATTGAGAGGCGTGTTGAGTGTCTTGCGAGTTATTTCTATGAGTTTTTCATTGGCGTCTGGATAACGACCGTAGATCTCTTGGATAAAGTTGCTGACGAGGGTAGATCGCTCGGACTCCCAGCTTTCTTGTGTGTAGTTACTGAGATCCGGCGAAGCGGTCGGTCCTTTGGGAGTGTTACTGACACTATTGAAAAAAATCATATACCCCACGCCGCCAAGAATAGTGAGCAGTAAAAACCCCAGTATTGCCACTGTAAAAATTTTCAACACAGGTAAAGCCCACTGAAAAAGGTTCATCCTCTCTATCATATTAGAGATAACTGTGATCACAACTTGCATATTTCAAGACTAAGTGTTCTCAAGTTGAGTTTTGAGCCTACACTCAGTATTTATTTCACAATAATTGTCTGACGACTCGTCGAAACGAGATTGTTCTGATCGATAACCTTGAGGCTAACTTCGTATTCACCCGGTTGGGTGTAGCGGTGTGTTTGAGCGATAGCGCGGAAACTTTTTTGCGTACGGCCGTCCCCGAAATCCCAGAGGTATTCACGGATGATTCCAGCACTTGGCTCCGGGGTAAAGGTCACGGTCATCGGAGCACTGCCCACCGGCGGTGTGGCATCAAATTTGGCTTCTGTATCAGGCGTACGCACCGAAACCACAAAGGTATCAGTAGATCGTTCTCCTTTGGAAGTAAGAATTTCCATGACGACTGGGAAATCTCCAATCTGATCGAAGCGATAGGTAACCTGCGCACTTTTTTGCTGGAGTGGTTGTCCTGGAAACTGCCATTTGTAGCTGACGATCTGACCATTGTCTGTACTGGAAGCAGAGCCATCAAACGATACCTCGAGCGGTACCGGACCGGCTACTGGATCGGCGACGATTCGAGCTACCGTTCCAGAACGAGATACCACCACGTCTATTTTGCCTTCGTGAATCACGCCATCAGAATCCGTTACATTGAGCGCTACTTCGTACCCACCTGGTTCTCGGAAGGTATGCTCTACTGCTGAAGAATAAGCGTCTACTATGCCATCACTTTCGAAGTCCCATTCCCAATCGATTGGGTTGCGTAGAACTGATTGACTGGCATCAAATTTGACGACAAAAGGAGCCACGCCTTGCAGGGTCGTTTCTTTAAATCCGAGTTCTGGTTGGGTGCGGATCACGATCTCTGGATCGACCTCACGTTCGAAAACACGGATAATTTTTTCGGTTTGCTGTTGTTCTCCTAGGTCATTTTGAACCGTGAGGGTTACAGTGTACTCTCCTGGTTCGCGGAAGATGCGTTCGATTTTTCGATTGGGTACTGATTCAGATTCGCCTTCTATGAACCATTCATATTTGATAATCTTCCCTTCCTTTACAAAAGACTGGCTTCCATCGAGATTGATTTTGAGAGGTGGTGGTCCTTCGAGTGGGTCAGTACTCGTGATAACGGCCTTCAGATCGCTGTCTGGGGTACGAACCGTAATAGTCCGTTCTGTAACATTAAAGTCGTTATTACGGCCTGTGACCCGCAGTGATACTTTGTATTCACCGACTTTGTTAAAGGTTTCAAAGACCGTAGCGTCTTCTTGGCTACTGATTTCATATTGCCCATCACCATCAAGATCCCATTCGTACAGGATAATCTCTCCATCTGGGTCACGTGACTCGGCGGCATTAAGTTCCACGTCGAGTGGGAATGGTCCGGCTTCGGGGCTGGCGGTAAAGCTGGCGATCACGGATTCATTTTCGATGATGACTTCGCGCACGGATTTAAAGCTTAACTCTTCGTTGTTAGCGGTTGAGAAATAAAATACTTCGGCTGTGACGGGGAATCGTCCTTCTAGTTCACCTCTGTCGAGGAATTTATGAGTGACTTTTGGTCCGGAAGCATCGGTTTGCCCGTCGCCATCAAAGTCCCAGTTGATTATCTTTACCAGACTCGGATCAATGGTTTGATACAACCGTTCCCCGATATCAAACTCTACGAGTATTGGAGAACTTAACCCTGTGACAACCGGCGGATTGGTTTGGATTAGAGAGTTGTCGGTGTCACTTTTGGTGGCTCCAGTGGATTGCACGATAATCAGATAAAGAAAGATCCACAGTCCGGCCGTGACTAAAAGCCCGACAAAGTAGACACCACTACTGATGGCCAGTTGTTTTTTGTTGACGGCGGCTTTTGGGCTCATAACCCACCGGAAAGTATAGACCAGTGTCATGAGCAGCAGTACCAGAGCGATAAACCCAAACAAAAAGTTGGTAAAGTTAATGAGGATACCTTTCAGTTCGTTAGCTTTAATTCCGAGCGTCTCAAATAGAGGGTTAGAAGCGGTACCACTTAGCAAACCCCAAAAGAGCATGGCATAAAACGTCAGTGCCAAGAGCAACCCGACCGCGGCAAATCCCCAAAGAATGCCACGCGAAGAACGTCGAGTGGGAGCTGCCGTTGGAAGGGGCGACGTTTTTTTCTTTGGTTGTGGTTGTTTTTCTTGTTCTGGTTTTTGGGTCTTAGGTTCTTCTTTTTTTTCAACGATTTCCTTCTCTAATTCCGTATCATTAGCGACATTTTTTGCCATTTCCGTCGTTGTTTGACGAACTGGCTCCGCCGATTTAACCGGTTCTGGAGACGCCACATTTTCTGCAACTGGAGGGACGTCGCTTCGTTTCGGGTTTTTTGGAAATTGCGGTTCGTCTGCTTCTGGCGGCATAAAATCCGGCAGAGGCGGCAGGTTTGAACTGTCGTTTGATTTTGGCATTAGTTTTGATTTTGTATGACTATTCTACTCTTGGTCACCATAAGGCCAAGTTTCGTATACCCTAATTCTGAGGCGATCTTGGTTTTGGGTCAACTCATCAGAGATATTGAGGGTTACTTCATAGAGCCCGGGTTGCGGATAGCGGAAGAAAATATTTTGTCCTCCACTGCTACGATTGTCTCCCAAATTCCATTCGAAAAGCAACGGTCGATCCTGGTACGGAGCGAACGCTTTGGCATAGAGAAAGAAAGTCGTATCAACGGTTCCTTCCATGTCAGCGACCGCATTGATAAGTTGATCAAGCGGAAGATTATCAATATTTGAAATCGAGAAATCACTGCCAGCTTGGCAGCGTTCTATCTGCGCATTAGCATCTCCCAAAAAGTAGGCTTTGACCACGGCCTCTATGTCATCAATGATTGACAGCAGCGTGGTAGCGTCCGCAATATTTTTTTCAAGGCTGGCTTCTTTTTCGGCATCGATAGTGTCGTTTAGAGTTTTTTCCCATTTTGCTTTTAGTGTTTGCAGTCGCGCCTTTTTTGTGGTGAGCGTAAATTTGTCTTCTGATAGGTTGTACCACTTATTGAGAAGAGATCTGAGATAGAGTAGTTTCTGGATTTGCTGCTTTAGATCCGATCGTTCGTCTTGATTTTGACTGGTACGATAGGCCTCAATCTTTGGTTTGAGAGCGCGAATAATCCGTATTTGAGCGGTACGGAAATCTTGCTCTGGCTTAAGTCCTGCCTTGGTAAGTGCTTGCCAGTCTGCGGCTCGGAGTTCTGATTCTGCCACCGACATCGGTGTGTAAGCAGTGTAGGCACGAGTTCGCCATTTTTCTACTAATGTTAGGGCTTGGGTTTTTTCCGGTGCTGCTTCACGTAGCGCAATGTGCGCGGCGGTGAAATCAATGTCTTGTTCCGGGCTCGTGGCTGTATTGATGCGAGTCGCAAAGTGTTCACAACTAGTAGAGCCAAAATCAACCTGGTCAATCGCTCCTAATGGAATATTTTCACCATTTTCCTCTGATTCGGTAGCATTATTAGATTCTAGATAATCTGGAATGCCATTTTCATTTTCATCTATGAAATCATCTGGATCGTTAGGATCGGTGCCGTTCTCAATTTCTACAATGTCGGGGACGCCGTCGTTGTCAGAGTCTTGGTTGGCGTCTTGATCGGAAATTTTAATGCTTACCTCCGAGATGCTGCTGCTGAGGCCATCAGAAACTTTTACTTGCACCGGGTATTCTCCCGGAGTGCTATATTGATGCAAAACGGTTTCGGTAAAATACACACTGCCATCACCCATATCCCAATCATATAGGATGTTGTCTCCGTCTGGGTCAATAGCGCGGCTCACGAAGCGAAATTTTGTAGTGGTGTCTCCGATCAAGGGATGAGCCTTGAGTTCGGTGGTGGGAGCCTGATTGTTTTCAGGATTGTTGAGATTTAGTTCGGCCTCCGTAACCGTCACAGTGATTTCGCTCGTAGTGTCTAGCTGTCCGTCGCTAACGGTGGCCTTAACGACATAGCTGCCGGCTTCCTGGTATCGGTAGATCGGGTTTTGATCTCGCATTGTGTTACCATCGCCCATATCCCATTCAAACTCTAAAACGTCTCCGTCCGGGTCATTTACCTGAGTGAAGAATTGAAACAGCGTGTGTGTGTCACCAGTCGTGCTTGGCGCCACGGCGGTGATGCTAAGTACGGGCGGTTGATTGTCGGGGTTGTTGCCGTCCGTGTTCTCGGGGTCTGTAGGACCGCTGGGAAGTAGTGACTCTTCTTCAACGTTGATGGTGACTTGATCCGTAGTCTGCTCGAGTCCGTCACTCGCGATTACGGTGACTTGGTACTGGCCGGGAGATTCGTAACGGTAGGCTGGGTTTTGGATGAACATTCGATTACCGTCCCCCATATCCCATTCGTATGTGAGCTGATCGACATCTGGATCTTGGCCCAGCGTATAAAATCGAAACACGGTTTCAGGGGTGCCGGTAAGCTGAGGGCTTACGCTCAATACTCTGACGCTCGGAGCTTGATTCTCAGGATTACTGCCGTCGGTACCACCTTCTCCGGTATCACTGGCTTCAATAACGGTAACCTGCGTACTTTCGGTTGCCGTCTCGATTCCATCGCTTACCGACAGACTTACTTCATAGTTACCCGCTTCTCGGTAAAAATGATGGATCTGTGGGGTAAAATAACGAATTCCATCACCCATATCCCAAGTATAATTAATGCGATCACCGTCGAGATCACTCGCTTGGCTATTGAAACGGAAACTATCTTTGGTACTGCCGCTTGGATTTAGCGCGGTAACGCTAACGGTAGGAGCGTTATTTGTTTCCGGTGTTCTGCCAATCGGAGTTGGTGCTTCTACGACTTGGAGCGTCGTGCTAGCGGTGGCTTCTTCTCGACCATCGGTAGCGGTCACCGTAGCCGTGTAGGTGCCAGCCGTTTCAAAACGATAGAGGGGCGAATTAGAAATGGCTATACCGCCATCACCCATGTCCCAGGCGTAGGTAAGATCGTCTCGATCGGCGTCAGTGCCCAGAGCGTTGAAACGAAATAGCGTGTTTGTGTCGCCATTTTTAGCAGGAAGTACCGACGTAATACTGACCTCAGGGGCTTCGTTTGGCGGCTCTATAACATTGACGACGATGGAGTCTTCAATCGTTTCAATGCCGTCTGTGACGCGCACGACTACTGTTTGCTCACCAGCTTCCAAAAAACGATAGCGCACCTGGCTTGAGAAAAATTGCTGACCATTTGGAAATACCCATTGGTAGCGCAGGGCATCACCATCTTCATCTATCGTATCAGCGAGGAAATTAAAATATCCATCAATGGGCCCTTCATTCCCAGGGGCGACGATGAGGTTTAACTCTGGAGCGGTGTTTTCGACCTGATTATCGACGGTTAAACTTTCTCCGTGGTCATAACGAGTCGATTTTTGTCGGTCGTCGATAGCGGTCACTCGGAAATCATAAGTATGCAGTCCTGGAAATTGACTTAGATTAAAATTGGCTTCGGGGGTACTCACCAATTGACTGAGGATGGAACGCCCATTTTCTAGTACCTCGAAACGATAGCTTTCAATATTTCCATCCGGGTCATTGGCGCTAGCTCGGACTTGGACGACTTGGCTGCTGGTATCACTGCGCACTGACATGCTCGTGATTTCTGGACCTTGATTTTCGACGATTACTCGGATCTGAGTTTCGTCGCGAAGATGGGTTTGTGTGCTATCAAATACTGTTAGGTTTACCTGATAGAGTCCGATCTCGTCAAATATGCTTTGCGTCAGCGTGTCACCATTTTCTCGTTGCCCGTTAACCGTCCAAAAATAGCTTAAAGTGCTTTGATTTTGCTCGGTAAAATCTGGTCGTAGAGTAATCTGAGAACCACTTGGCATCCGAACATCTCGCCCGCTACTGCGATTACCATCGACTTCGGCAGTAATGAGTGCCGTAGGGCGATCACGATTTTGTACCGTGATGTTTTTGGTGATTTGATTGGTCTGGCCATCAGTGCCGGTGACTTCCAGAGTAACCGCAAATTGCCCACTTTCAGTAAAAGTATACTGCGCTGTCGCTCCGTTCTGAGTCGATCCATCAGGGAAAGTCCACTGATAGTTACTGGCTCCGTCGCTATTAGCACGGAAATTGGCTGGTTCGCCAACGGTGACGGCTTCAGCAATCCCGACGAGCGCTAGAGCGCCCAGCAAAAGACTCGAAAATAAACGATGCATTCTTTAGTAGACGTCAAAATCTACGTCTAGTGTACTCGGAACTTCGAAAGTTTGCGAGACGGTTTCGGAACGAAGTTCTTCACCTTTGAATACCTGGCTTACGAAAAGCTCTACCTCTACCGGTCCTGGTTTCGTAAATAGGTAGGTAATTTGCGGGCTATTGGTTCGTCTAGAGTTACCATCAAGTGTCCAGTTATATGTCAGACCATCATAACCGCCTTCGAGGTTAAGGCTGTCGCTGGCGTCAAAGCGGAATTCTCCGGCCCGGTTGTTGTCTCGGGTTGAGGCCCCTTCGAAATTGGCCACTGGTTTATCACCTACGATACTGATCGGGATAGTTTTGGTGGCGGTTTGTCCGAGAGAATTGGTAACGGTAAGTGTTACTTCATAGTCTCCAGCCGCGGCAAACGTGGCTTGAGTTTCTTCGGCAGCACTATCGGTAAAGGTACAACCACTACAAGTCCAGTTGTAGCTGACAATCGTCCCGACACTGCTTTGTGTTCCACGAGCGTTGAAACCGATCAGACGATTGACGAGAGAGTCTCCGAATGGACCATTGATTTGAGTTTGGAGGCCGCCAACTACAAGTTTTTTGCTAAAGGCTGAAAGTTGACCATCAGCGGTTTGGATCAGGGCGCGTACGTTATACGTACCGGCTTTTCCATAACTATAAGGAATTCTGGCAGTAGGATTAACTTCAGTATTTACATTGAGTTGTGTTCCATCACCGAAGTCAAGAATAGAAACTGCTTCTACGGCGATTCCAAAGCTGATGTTGCCTTGTTTGGCATCTTCCAGTGAAACAAAGGCACTATTTCCACCATCTTGAACATTATTCCCTTCGATAATGATTGGATTGTAGAGTTGATTTCGAAGGTCAATTCCGCCTCCTCCTCCACCAGTTGGTGGAACAAGAATATTGCCATTTCCACCACCTTGTGGTGGCAAGACCGGCGTTTCGATGTTCGCATTTGGATCTCGGTCATCTCCACCGACACCGGCGTTTCGGATGATGGTGTTGACGATCGCAAAGGCTGCTAGGATGAGAAGGATTCCGATTACAGCGTAGATAACAATTTTCTTAGCTTTTTCATTGGCACTGTCATCCCCACCTGAGGTGACATAAAGGAATCCGGCGTATACGATCGCCGCGACGGCGATCAGACCGAGGAAAGAAAGTACAAAATTGAGCACATTGAGAATGTACTGTCGCAGTGAAACATTTTCACCGATCGTATTGAAGAGCTCTGGGTCTGGGAGTTCAAAAGAACCTTCTGGAGTGATTTTACAATCGAATCCTCCTTCGATACATCTCCAGGCATCTTCGAAGTTTCCTCGAACCTCTCCGACGGTACCGACTCCTTCGATAATACCACCACTAAAGATGTTTGCTCGATCAAGTACGTTATTGATACCACTTACAGGATTGGTGAGGTCGAGACGAATCGTATTTGATCCGGTTGCAACTCCAGTAGATAGTCCGCCGGCCGTGCTCCCTCCACTCGTACTAGAGCTACTACTGGTACTAGAATTGCTGGTGTTGTTTTCACAGTATTTGTTATAGGCGGTTATGTGGTCATTACAGTGAGTACTAACGACACATCCAGCTCTTTCGACACAGGGCCCCGCACAGGCTTGATATTCCGTCTCAGCAGTAGGACAATTTTGTGCTGTGCTTGGTGGTGCAACAAGTGGGCTTTGAGCTTGCGTTTGACCCATAGTTCCAAACAGAGACATTATTCCGAGAGCGAGTACCCATTTTTTCATATATTTTTGATTTGAAGAGAGTGGTGTTTGTATTTTTTAAAGTTAGAAGAC
>JAHDBZ010000046.1 GCA_020630245.1 Candidatus Altimarinota bacterium | reverse complement strand
GCAGCCAAAAAAATCTTTTGAACCCTTTGGGTCTAAAAGATTTTTTTATTTTGGGCTGTTCGGGATGAGAACCCCAACAGCGCGTAGCGCGGGGTTCGACTGCAAGCCGAAATCTCTGATTTTGTGCTGAAAGCTTCGTCACCGACGTAGTCGGTGTAAGGAGAATCCCTCCACCCCAAATCTGTCACTGTTTTTTTCATTTATCGTATAGAATATAGACAATGAAAATTTTGCATTTGCTGTTTGCGTTGATATTTTTCGCGTCTAGTCAGGCTGGGGCCGTAGAACTTTCAGATATTGAATCGTCTCCGTATAAAACAGCTATAAATAGCCTGGTAGGCCAAGGAATTGTGAATGGTTACGACGACGGGACGTATCGACCAGATCAGCTAATAAATCGAGCGGAATTTACCAAAATTTTACTGGGGACACTGCCTGCGGATGCCTGTGGATATACTTCCGATAGTCCTACTTACGACGATGTTGAAGTAGGCAGTTGGTATGAGAGATACGTTTATAGTGCTGCCTGTTTGGGTGTGGTTGAAGGCTATCCAGACGGATCATTTAGACCGGCAAATGCTATTAACTATGCCGAGGCCGCGAAGATGATCGTAAACACGTTTAATACCTCAATTCCACAGTACTTCCAAGAACCAGATCACTGGTATGAGCCTTTTGTTGATGCAGTTGCTAGTAGTGATGGTACGCCCAGAGCTGGAATCATGCCAGGGGATATGTTGACCCGTGGAGAAATGGCAGAGATGATTTATAGATTGAAACCAAATGCATGGAAGGAGGCCAAAAACCCAAGTATTTTAACCACAACCGGGACAGAAATCTCACCTCTTTCGGTGGTCACAACTCGACATCCAGGCCAGGAAGTTACTGGTGGCTATATCAGTTCTTATTCGCAATGGCAGGCGGCCATTTTTGGACCAAGTGTTGATAATTATGTAACGACTCAGGCGGAGGCTCGATCAATAGCATCTGGTGTTTTAGCATCGGTGAATGAAGCCCGTATAGCCGCTGGGAAATCTGGTATGAGTTATGACCCCGATCTACAAGATTTAGCTCAAAATTTTGCAGGGCATCTCGTGATTAATGCTTTCTATTCCCATTCTGATAAGCTTGGGAAAGATCCTTTTGATAGAGCCAAAGAAGCAGGGATTGAGGGGTTTGTTGCCGAAAGTATTGTCTGGCGTCACCGGGATCCGGTGCGGGCTATTGATTGGTGGAAAAAATCAGCCATTCACTGGAACAATATTAGTAATAGTCGATTTGTGCGAGCGGGGGTTGGGATTGCCGAAGAACCGAATGGAGGCTATATCGTGGTATTACTTCAGGGAGAGTGAAAATGCTCCATATACACATCCTCCAACCGCGACAGTCCAAAGTGACTGTGAAACATCTGTTCTAATAGTTCGCGATCTTTCGCCAAACGATCTTCGACCTCGGAGGTCTCCAGGATGTGGTGTTTGACCATCATTAGATACTGATCGAGGTGGCGAGCGGTGGCGATTTGGTAGCGGTCGGGCAGATAGCCTTTGCTGATGATGAAGGCGGCCATGCCCATCCAGGCTTCTTTGCGGAGCTCGATCTGCTGCTGCATCGGGAGGGCGTATTTGTCGGCGTTGCGGAGGATGAGATTGATCTTGGACAGGCGAAGTTTGCGAAAGCGGGGGATACGGGCGATGGTTTCTTTTTGAATTTCTTTCTTGAGATCGTTGAAGACGATTTCTTTGTCATTTCCCACCCAGAGACGGAAAAGATCCTTGTTTTCAGGAGATAACTCGTAGAGACCTTTGAGAAAAGCTTCCTGTTTGGGGCGAGAGAGGGCCCAAAATGATTTGAGAAGACTCTTAAAATTTGGCGCTTTAGGCTTGTCAGACATCGAGGTCAGTCTAGAGTATTTGGCGGCAAAAGTGATTTATTTTTTAGCCCAGATGAAAAAAGTAGCGATCATAGGCAGTGGAATTGCGGGCGTCGCCACGGCGCATTACCTGGGTACAGATTTCGACATTACGATTTTTGAAAAAAATGAGAAACCCGGCGGGCATGTTGATACCCATTGGGTTGATGGCGTGCCAATCGATGCCGGTTTTATCATGTTTAATGAACGGAAGTATCCGTTATTTATCAGGTTTTTAAAAGATCTCGGTCTACCGTATGCCAAGAGCCAGACATCTTTCGCAATTGATAATCGCGCTCGGGGCACCGTCGTGAAAGGAGCGAGTTATTTCCGCGCGGTGCTCAGTGAAAAAAGTCCCTGGTCGATCGGGTACTGGCGTTTGATCCGTGACGGGGGACGGTTTCGAAAACTAGCGCTCAAATATAATGATAGCCTGGATCCAACGCTTGGGATCCTGGATTATCTGCAGTTACAACGATTTTCGCGAACGTTTATCTATGACTATTTTCTGCCGATGATGGCCGGACTGATGTCAGAGTCACTAGCTGGTATCGAGACCTATCCGATGAAACGAGCGCTTAATTTCCTCATGAACCACGGGCTGCTCTGCTTCCTGCCGCACTGGCCCTGGCTATACGTCAAAAATGGCTACCAGTCTTACATCGATCAGGTTATTGACCAAGATCACATTACGCTTCGGCTGGCAACGCCGGTCTTGGAAGTGTCAGCCCAGATGGAGGTTTGTACTGAGTCTGGTACGGAGAAATTTGATCACGTTGTAATGGCTTGCGAGGCCGACGTCGCGCTCAAGTTGCTGGCCTCGCCGACGAAGGATCAATCAGAGCTGCTGTCTGTCTTTAAATACAAACACAATCATGGGTATCTCCATACCGATGATAGTATTGTACCAGGGGATAGGTCTCAGTGGGGAGCGCACATGGTGCACTTGAATGCGGATCACACGGCGAGTTGTTTTAGTATCTGGTGTAACCCGATGTTGGAACTGCCGACTGATACAGACTACTTCATGACGCTCAATCCCTGGATGCAAATCGATCCAGAAAAAATCATCGCCCCGCTCGACTACCGTCATCTGTCAGTTTCGCCCGAAGTGCTACAAGCGCAGAAAAAGTTACACACGCTTAACGAAAACGGACCGATTTATTTTGCAGGGGCTTACTTCAAATATTTTCATGAGGATGCCATGCGGTCTGCCTTCGCAGTAGCCAAGCAGATCAAAGCGACCTAAGTTTGTTGATTTCTGGTTGGTGCGTTAGAATTAGGCTTATCTAATCTGTGATACATAAAACACACCGTTGCCAATCGCGTCCTCGTCGGAAAAATTATCGGATTTATCGCTGGCTTACTAGTTTTCTTATTGGCCCCCGTGATGGGAGTGGTTATGGATCCGCGGTTTGGTCTGGGATTGATATTTTTTTATATGATGACAGGGGCTTTGATTGCTTTTGTGGGGATGTTTGATCGTCACCCAATATTTAAATTTAAGCTGCCTTGGTGGCTCGGAGGTATAGCCATAGGCGCTGGTATGCACATCATGCTCGTCTTGCTAGCACATGATCAGATTGCACTGATGCTACAACAAATGGAGTGGGGGACACTGTCTTCACCGTGGTGGGCGATCTTTGATGGAATGGTCCTCGGAGTTATTATGGCTTTCTTTGAAAAGAAGTTGGCCGGACAGGGGAATTTACCACTGAAATAAGACTTGAAACCGTTATTGACTAAATAATGGCTTTTTATGAAATAAGTCCTACATTGCGGGCGCTTATGAAATTTACTGATCTAAATCTAGTGCCGCCGATCCTGGAGGCTCTGAAAATTAAAGGTTACACTGAACCAACGCCAATCCAGGCACAATCGATCCCGGTGCTACTCAAAGGGAAGGATCTGTTGGGGGTTGCTCAAACCGGAACCGGAAAGACGGCTTCATTTGCAATTCCGACCTTGCAGACTCTTTATGTAAACAAAGAAGCGGGCTACTGGCCCAAAGGTATCAAAGCGCTCGTAATAACTCCGACGCGTGAACTAGCGATTCAGATCGACGAGAGTTTTGCAGCATACGGTAAGGGGATGGGGATTCGCCACTCGGTTATCTTTGGTGGCGTCAAACAGCACCAGCAGGTAAGAGCCCTGCAACGTGGCGTCGATATCCTGACCGCTACGCCAGGACGTCTACTCGATCTTATGAATCAGGGTTTTATCAAGCTCGATAATCTACGGATATTTACCCTCGATGAGGCCGATCGGATGCTTGACATGGGTTTTATCAATGATGTGAAGAAAGTTATTGCTGCGCTACCAGATCACCGTCAATCGATGTTTTTCTCGGCGACGATGCCACCGTCGATCACGGATCTAGCCAATACGCTCCTCACCAATCCAACGCGAGTAGAGGTCGCTCCGGCTTCCTCGACCGCTGATACTGTGGACCAGTATCTGTTTATGATCGATAAGCATAAAAAGCGCGATCTGCTTCGGCACGTGCTCGACACCCATACCATTGATTCGGTTTTGGTGTTTACTCGTACCAAGCATGGCGCAAACAAGCTTGCCAAGCACCTGACTCAATCAGGTATCACGGCCGACGCTATTCACGGCAACAAATCGCAAGCGCAACGTCAGCGTGCCCTAAAAAATTTTAAAGCCAAGAAAGTAAAAGTCTTAGTCGCGACCGATATTGCCGCTCGTGGGATTGATGTCAGTCAGCTGTCTCATGTGATCAATTTTGAAATCCCCAATGAACCAGAATCTTATGTCCATCGGATCGGGCGAACTGGCCGAGCCAAAAATACCGGTATTGCCCTGTCTTTCTGTGATATCGATGAGCGTGCCTACGTAAAATCAATTCACAAACTGATCAACAAAGAAATTCCGATCGATAAAGATCATCCTTTTCCAGCCCATCACAACATGGAGCACCCTGAGATCGACATGCGACCGAATCGAAAAATTCGCCGTCGTCCAGCCCCTCGTCGTCACGGGTCATTTGGTAATCGCAATCGACGTTAGTGTGTTAGACTGGTAGTGATGAATATTTTTTCACAGATTCCGACGCTGGCCTGGCTTATTATTGTGCCATTGCTGGCCTACATTATTTGGAGTATTGGGATCTGGTGGTATGCCGCGCATATCGAGACGCCTTCCTATATAGTAACTGAATCGATCCAGATTCCAGTCGAGACTAAAACAGAGTACATCCCTATCACCGATGAAGATAATGATGCCGAACTAACGGATTCTGAAACACCTAAGTATCGGATACTCAAAAACACCGGTGATTACGAGCTCCGCCAGTACGACCCGATCCTGGTAGCGCAGGTCAAAGTTCAGGACCGAAACGGCATGAATAATGGGTTTTCTCAGTTAGCCGAATTTATCTTTGGTGGGAACCAAAGTCAGCAATCGGTCAAAATGACCACTCCAGTCATGGATCAACCCGGGCAATCGATCAAAATGACGACGCCTGTTATCGACCAACCGGTGGGAGTGGGAGAGCGGGTGATTACTTTTACCATGCCGGAAAAATGGACGCGAGAAACCCTGCCAGTGCCCAATAATCAAAACGTACAGATTGTAGAGTGGCCAGCCCAGACCAAAGCCGTGCTACGTTTCAAGATCCTCAACAATGATAATCAGTCCGTTCGTCAGGAAGCAACCGATCGTTTACTGGCGGCGCTGGAAGCCGACGGAATCAGTCATCAGGGAGACGTCACGTTTGCGTTTTACAACCCGCCCTGGACGCCATTTTTCCTGCGGCGTAATGAAGTCATGGTAACGGTGTCCGAATAATGGAATTCAGAGGGGGATTTATTGGTTCTCTAAAATCACATAATTTCCCTTTTTTTGAAGGGTAAACGCTTGTGTAGTCCCCACTACTTAATGGTAAAATTATAGCGATTATGTCGTAGTGTATTCACATCTGCATTCGTGGCATAAAAATAACTCAATATAAATGTTTCGATTTCGATCTCTCTGGCTCTCGGTTTTTATTCTTACTTCTCTCTTTGCTAGCAGTGCTCTAGCGGCTACGACT
>JAHDBZ010000006.1:30283-35060 GCA_020630245.1 Candidatus Altimarinota bacterium | reverse complement strand
ATCTGATCGCAACTGTGACTGCGTCCTTCCCAGTATTCGTAGCTACAGACACCGATCAGATAAGAGTTAGTACCGGTGACTGGTAAGATTTTTTGATGAAATCTTCGGAGGGGATCTTGCACACTGCGTCGACCGTCAAACACCCATTCGGTATCTCTTTCACTCATGAGTTCGAAAGAAAAAAAGTCAGCCTCGGCTCGCCCCAGGATCCGCTGCTTGGTCTCGCTGTCAAAACCTGGTTTCTGTGCAATGATAAAATTGTGATCTTGGTGCTGCGCGACCAGAATGGCGCCTTGTGGTGGAGGGGTAACCACGGTCCAGTCTGAGGGAACACGACTTTGCCAGGTAGATTGAGCGATGCGGAAACGAATCGGCTCATTTCCGGCGCCGATGTTGCCGGTCTCGCTACCAGCGGTGCCATCGTCACCACAGCCGACGAGGCCAAAAGTGACAAATCCCAAGATTAACAGACTCGACAAACTTTTTTTCATAACACAAATAGCTTACTCTTTGTCGTGATGAAACTAAAGGTTTATTTTTTCGGTAAAAAAAATGAGATAACTGGGTGGGAGCAAAAGCATTGTAAGCGTATCGGGTTTCGAGCGCAGATAGAATTGATTCCTTTGCATCAAGCTGGTCTGTCGGATGTAACTAAGACTAAATCAAAAGAAGCTGATAATTTTTTGAACAAAATAAGTGATCAATTATTTGTCGTTGCACTCGACGAAAACGGTCAGTCCTTTGACTCTCCTGGATTTTCAGCCTGGCTCAAGGAACGATTGGTTGATCATGGACAGGTTGTCTTTGTAGTCGGGGGAGCCCATGGATTAGATGATAGAATCTTGGCCCGAGCTAATGCGAAATTGCGTTTAGGAAAAATGGTGTGGACGCGAAATTTAGCAAGGTTAATGCTCCTGGAGCAACTATATCGAGCGCTGGAGATCGACGGAGGCAGTAACTTTCACAAACGTTAGCAGTGTTTTTATAAAAACTATAGAAAATCATTTGCCGGAGCTGGCAAATTTTCTTAGGATCCCGGACGACTCACGAATCATTGTATTTTTTAAGTTTAAATTTTGCTCATGTGGAAACGCATTCTCGTCCTCGTATTGTTCTTGCTTGGTGTCTTTTGGTGGCTGAGTAGCCGTGATGGTACGCCAGAGGTTAAGACCGCTAGCACGGAAACCGTTGAGGTTGTAGAATCTGAAGACGATGAAAACGACACAGATGAAAGCGACGAAGAGGACTCAGACGACGAAGAAACAGAAGATTCTGAAGATGAGGAGCAAGTCCCTGCCCCTACCCCTACCACACAGACAAATAAGACCGTGGCTAAATCGACGGTGGTAGCGCCGAAGCCAGTCGTCACAGCGCCTGTCAAAACCTATGTCGCGCCAGCCGTGACTAAGCCAGCTCCACAGCCAGTAGCCGTTACCCCAGCTCCAGTCGTTGCAGAGCCAGAACCAGTGCCGGTTATCATTGAAGAACCGGTAGAAGAAGTTGTAGAAGTTGTAGCGCCGGTAATCCCAGCGATTACGACCAACACTCGTGTTTACATGTATGAGTGGGGACTAGATCTCAGCAAAAAAACACTTCCAGCTGGTACGATCGCCTTCACAGTACAAAACAGTGGTCGCTTCCCACATGATTTTGCCGTCGAAGGACACGGAAACCTGGGCAAGCTTATGCCAGGAGAGTCAGCCATTTACCGATTGCCATTTGCGCCGGGTTCATACGAGGTCTACTCTGATCGTCGTGATGATCGCAGTCGTGGTGTGACGGACGTGATTACGGTTCAGTAAATAGAGCTAAGATCTTAGAACTTAGAATTTAGTTCTGCTTTGCGGGGCTTTTTACTGTTTACGGTTATCTGTTCTCTGTTAAACTTTTTTAGCATGAAACGTTTCCAAAATCCACGAGATTACGCCTTTTGGTTGCTCAGCTGTCGTGAATACACCGTTAAGAAGTTGCGGGATAAGTGCCTCGAGAAGTTTCCTGAAGCAGTCGGTGAGGTTGAGGCATTGATCAAACTTTTTATTCAAAAAGAATATGTTTCCGATCAACGTTTTGCGACCAATTTCATCCGGGCCCAAGTACGACAGGGACAAGGGAGACAGAAGATTTTTATGAAACTCTTAGACAAAGGCGTGCCGCGAGAAGTAATCGATCAGACGTTAGAGCTTCAACTTACAGAGGAAGATGTGATGGGGCCCGCTTTAAAATTAATGAATAAAAAAAGTGTTCAATTAAAAAAGCGCTACCCAGATTTAAACGACTACGAACATCGGCAAAAGCTGACGGCTTATCTGGCGGGGAGAGGATATCCGTATGAAGTGATTAAAATTTTGCTAGAGTGCTAGTTTGCTAATTTGCTAATACTGACTAATAAGTTACACGTCATGTCTCAAAACTTCACCCTCCAGTCCACCGATGGCACGGCGCGAGCTGGTGTGCTGCATACACGACGGGGGAGTGTGGAGACGCCTTTTTTTATGTCGGTGGCTACGAGAGCCGCGATTAAGGCTGGTGTGGGAATGGAAGATCTGGAGAGTATTAACGCCCCATTAGTATTGGCCAATACCTATCACCTCCATCTCAAGCCGGGAGCGGATCTGATCGAGCGACGAGGCGGGCTGCATGAATTTATGAAGTGTGATAAGCCTATTTTGACCGATAGTGGAGGTTACCAAGTGTTTTCCATCAAACGAAAAAAAATCACTGACGACGGCGTGTGGTTCCATTCACACATCGACGGAGAGAGATTCTATCTCGATGCGGAAAAATCTATCGAGATTCAGCACCAGCTCGGAGCGGATATGATTATGGCTTTTGACGAATGTCCACCGAGCAAATTATCAGCCACTAGTTTCGAAAACACCGCGCCTAAGAATCGCGAACGGAAACTCTATTTTAAAGTAAAGCGAGCCGTCGAAAGAACGACCGAGTGGGCCAAACGATCGCTGGCAGCGCACCAAGCAAAATATCCAGCCACGCTTAGTCCGACCGAACGCCCACAACTCTTTGGGATCGTACAGGGCGGTTGTTTTCCCGATCTGCGTCGCAAGTCCCTGGCTGAGATTTGTGCTCTGCCGTTTGATGGTTTTGCCATGGGTGGTCTCGCGGTAGGGGAGCCACCAGTGGAAATGTACAAAGTCCTCGATGAAATCGTACCCGATCTACCGACTGACAAGCCGCGCTATCTCATGGGAGTCGGTTCCCCAACGGATTTGATCGAAGCTGTGTCCCGGGGTATCGATATGTTTGATTGTGTCTACCCAGCGCGTAACGCGCGTCACGGAACTGTTTATACCTGGGATGGCGAATTACGGATTACCAATCAAGAGTTCAAAGAAGACGATGGTGTCTTAGACCCTAAGTGTGAGTGCCCTACTTGTCAGAGCGGTTACAGTCGAGCATACCTCAATCATTTGATGAAAGTGGGGGAAGATCTGGGAAAACGCTTGATCACCATTCACAATTTAGGATTCTATCATCAGCTCATGCGGGAGATGCGGGTACAGATCCAGGCTGGTACTTTTGAAAGCTGGAAGACAGATGTCTTGAAAAAGTTGAGGTAAGAAGTATTAATGTTTTGATGGCACGTTGGGATAAAATCGGCTCTCGGGGACGCGTAGAAGATCGGCGGGGAATGGCCCCGGTGGCAGTTGGTGGTGGGATCGGCGCCATGGGGATCATGCTCGTGGTGGCAGTGGCTTTTATGAGTACACCAGAGGATGCACTACAAGTGCTAGACGTGATGCAGGACTTCAATCAAGCCACGAGTTATACCCAGACGGTCGACAGTGGTGAGTTTTCTGGAGAAGACAGTTACGAAACTTTTGCCGCCACGGTACTCGGGTCTAACAACGATCTCTGGGCCAATGCTTTTGCGCAGAATGATCTGCGTTACCAAGAACCAACGCTGGTGCTTTTCCGCCAAGCAACTCAATCTGGTTGTGGTGGGGCAAATTCTCAAGTCGGACCGCATTACTGTTCGCTTGATGGTACGATCTACCTGGACGAAACTTTTTTCGAAGAGCTCACACGGCGCTTTGGAGCGCGCGGAGGAGATGTGGCCGAAGCGTATGTAATCGCTCATGAGGTAGGACACCACGTTCAAAATTTACTCGGAATTGCTGGTCAGGTGCTGCGTTCTCGGAGCAATGACCTAATGATCAAGATGGAGCTTCAGGCCGATTGCATGGCCGGAATGTGGGCTTACTCGATCCGAGAAGCAGACGTCTTCGAACCCAATGAAATCCTGGAAGCAATCGATGCGGCCGCGGCAGTAGGGGACGACCATATCCAAAAAACCGTCACCGGGCACGTTAACCCAGATACTTGGACACACGGTTCATCGGAGCAACGTAAAAACTGGTTTATGACTGGGTATAAATACGGAGACTTTGGTCGTTGTGATACGTTTAGCTTGATAGATTAAAACCCAAACAAGTTCGCCTGTAACGCGTACTGATGACTGGCAAATCCCAAGAGTCCAAACACGGCCATGATGCCAAAGGCAATAAACATATCAGACCAAAGAGCCGGGAGTTGGAACACGTTTTTCTTCATGGGGTTTTGTGGGGGGATTAAAATTGATGGACTATTGTATCAGAAAATGGACTAGTTTTCCAGTGATATGTAGAGATTTTGTAGGGGCGGTTCGTGAGCCGCCCATGGACAGGTCTGGACCTGTCCTTACAGGCAAGACTTGGCTGTGTACATATTTCAGTTACACTGCATTTGTATGGATCTATCTGGTAAAAAAATCTGCATT
>JAHDBZ010000006.1:1511-30183 GCA_020630245.1 Candidatus Altimarinota bacterium | reverse complement strand
CATATTTCAGTTACACTGCATTTGTATGGATCTATCTGGTAAAAAAATCTGCATTATCGCTGACTGGCTCACCAATCAAGGTGGAGCCGAGCGGGTGATCGTAGCAATGCATCGCTTGTTTCCAGGGGCGCCGATTTACACCTCAGTGCACAACCCCGGCAGTGTGCCGGATTTAGCAAATGCCGACATCCGTACGAGCTGGCTACAGCGTTTACCTGCGAAGTTGCGCCGGAAACATCAGTTTTTGCTGCCGTTTTTTCCGCAGGCGTTTGCCTCACTCGATCTGTCAGAATTCGACGTGATCATTAGTTCGAGTTCGGCTTTTTCTAAATCGATTAAAAAAACACGAACAGATCAGATTCACATTTGCTATTGTCATTCGCCAACGCGCTACCTCTACCACGCTAAGGATGATTACATCAAAAACTATCCATTGCCCTGGTGGCTGAAACCAGCGAAGGTTGTGTTTCCCCTGCTCATTGCGTATCTGACGCAGAAAGACCAACAAGCTGCGAAAGCGGTGGATCATTTCATTAGCAATTCTGACTACATTGACAAACGGATCCAGAAGTATTACGGCCGAACCGCGACGACGATCCATCCCTGTATCGACACAACGCCTTTTGAAACTACTAACTATCAACAATTAACCAAAAACTATTACCTCGCTCTCGGGCGCTTCATTCCCTACAAAAACTTTGATCTATTGGTCAAGACCTTTGTCAAAAACGGCCTGCCGTTAAAGCTTGGTGGTGTCGGACCAGAATTAGAAAAATGTAAAAAATTAGCAAATGGGGCTAAAAACATTGAGTTTCTTGGGTTCGTAGACTACGCGGATCTGGCCGATTTATACGCTGGGGCAAAAGCATTTTTGTTTCCAGCTGAAGAAGATTTTGGCCTCACGCCTGTCGAAGCTATGGCCGCTGGTACCCCGGTGATTGCGCTCGGAAAAGGTGGGGCTTTAGAATCGGTTACCGAGGACGCAGGTTTGTTCTTTGATGAACCGACAGTGCGTTCTCTACAGAGTGCGATTGATGAATTTGAAAATTATGAACCACCACGCCAGGGGGCGGGCAAGAAATTTAGTTCAGAAAACGTAAGAGCTCGTGCAACCCAATTTGATCAAAAAATATTTCAGGAAAAATTAGGGAAGTTTGTAGATGAGAAGCTGAGAAGTTCTTAGTTTTTTGGATTTTTTGTGTTTGCCAAGCTGGAGATTTATTTATTATTTGAGCGATGAAAATTTATCTCGCATCTGATCACGGAGGCTACGCCCTCAAGCAAAAAATTGAAGCGGCACTCGAAGCCGATTACTCAGTAGCCGATTTAGGATGTACTTCGACCGATAGCTGTGATTATCCGATCTTTGGGAAGGCCATCGGCGAGGCAGTGGTAGATGATAGTGATTCTCTGGGGATTGCCATTTGCGGTTCTGGTATCGGCATTTCGATGGCCGCCAATAAAGTTCCTGGCTGCCGCGCGGCGCTTTGTTACTCAGTAGAAGCGGCGAAGTTAGCGCGCCAACACAACGGTGCTAACGTACTTTGTCTGGGAGAGAGAACTCAGTCACTGGATGACCATTTAGATATTGTAATGGCTTTCCTGGGTACAGAAATTGACGACAGTGAACGACATCAGCGTCGACGAGGGCTGCTAGATGAGATGCAATAATTTTGGTGAAGCTTAGATGAAGTTCCGGTGAAGTTTCCTGTCTAAAAAAATTTGCCAGACCAAAAAAACGGGTTTAGGGTCTTTAGTGCTTTATTACTTTTTAATTGTTATCAAAGATGAATTCTCTAAACAAAGCACAAATCATCGGGAACCTTACCCGAGACCCAGAACTCAAACAAACCGCTAACGGCCAGTCGGTTTGTACGTTAGGCGTGGCCACGAATCGTTATTGGACCGATTCTTCGGGAACCAAAAAAGACGAAGCCGAATACCACAACGTTGTCTGCTGGGGTAAACTCGCCGAAATCTGCGCCGAATATCTCAAGCGTGGTACTAAGGTCTTTTTCGAAGGCCGGCTTCAGACCCGTAATTGGGAAGATGAAGGGGGCGTGAAGCATTATCGTACTGAGATCGTAGCTCAAGATATGATCATTCTGAGTCCAAAAGGCGATCGAGCTTTTAGCGCGAGCCCAAGTGATGAAAAACCAGCCAAATCTGAAGGCAAATCAGAACCAGCGCCGGAAATTGCGCCGGAAGATCTGCCATTTTAATTAGCTGACAAGTTAACAACCTTACACTCTGACAAGTGTTGCGGCTTGCCTGAACCGGCTTAAGGCTTATGATGACCCAGGAGAAACGATTCTCTTGGGTCATTTATTTTATCCCCTCATATGAAACCTGAACAACTAGAAACAGAACGGACATTGATCCTCATCAAACCTGACGCTATCCAGCGTGGATTGTCTGGGCAAATATTAGCTCGTTTTGAGAAAAAAGGTCTCAAGATTGTAGGTCTCAAAATGATGCATCTCAAAGAAGCGATCCTGCGTGAGCACTACGCTCATGTGGTTGATCGTCCATTTTATGAAGAACTAGCCCAGTTTATGAGTTCTTCACCCGTGTTTGCCGTTTGTCTCGAGGGGCAAGGTGCTGTGGATCTAGTGCGCCGAATTTCGGGTACGAGTCCAGACGAATTTGGAACGATTCGAGGAGACTATTCGGTTTCAGTCCAAAAAAATCTCGTTCACAGTTCTGACTCGCCAGAGACAGCGGCGCGGGAGATCGAACGCTTTTTTGAGTCACACGAGCTCTTCGATTATCGTAAAGAAGAGTGGAAACACGTTTATGCTGAATGCGACGCATAACAACGATCAACCGATCATCTGACCATCTGATCAATGAAAAAATTTGTACTGCTCTCTGCTCTCTGTTCTCTGCTTACTTTTACCGCGCAGGCTCAATTCATCGACGTCGATGTTACGCATCCTTATTTTCATTCGATTGTGGATCTGTACCAAGCCGATGTAGTGAAGGGGTATGATGTCAATGGTGAACAGTTTTACCGTCCGCGTCAGGCTATTAACCGAGCGGAAGTATTGAAAATTTTAATGTTGTCAGCGGGACTGCAGCCGGTCGAGGGTTTCGAGAGCTCTTTTCCTGATGTGCCAGCGAATGCTTGGTTTTCGTCTTATGTTGGGACTGCCGCGAGCCAGGGAATTGTGAAAGGATATCCGGATGGTCGATTTTATCCAGAGGTGAAAGTCACTCGAGCAGAGTTCCTTAAAATGCTGATCGAGAGCTTTGACATTCCCAAAGTGGAAACCAGTGAGACGGACTGGTTTGCCCCTTACATAAATACGGCGACTGAATTCAGACTTCTGCCAGAAGAAGATCTGCCGCACGAACATATCAACCGTGGAGAGGTGGCCGAGATTATCTTTCGAGCCAACCAGACGGCTATTTCTGGATTCGAAAATCGTTATACCTATCGTGCTTCGGGGAAAGCGAGTTATTACAATGAAGGTTTTGCTGGTCGACCAACAGCTAATGGAGAGATCTATGATCCCTACGGCTTTACGGCCGCTCATCGTACGCTGCCTTTTAATACTAAGTTAAAGGTCTACAACGAAGGCGGAAAATTTATCGTGGTTCGTATTAATGACCGCGGACCATATCATCAGGATCGTGTACTAGATCTTTCAGAAAGAGCCTTTGCGGAACTAGCGCCGACTTCTAAAGGTGTCATTCCGGTGTCGTTTGAGGTGCTCGTTGATCCACAAGACGAGTCATTACCGATCCCAGAACAGATTCGCCCAAATTTAACGCTTGAAAGTCGTAGTCCAGAGATCCCAACAGAACTGCACGATCGCCTGCGTGATCCGGTCGGCGGAGAGCCAGAAAAAGTGGCGCCTGAGCAGGCAGACGTTCCGGCACTCCAACCGTTGTTTGCAGAATCAATTTCAAGCCTTTCCAGAACTTTCTTCGAGGGCGTAGAGCTCCGTCGCTTTGTTCCCCAAAAAGTCGTTGCTGGTCACGTAATGTTGATCTCTGGTCGTGTCACTGACGAGCGTCGACCGCAAAAAGCGACTGTCTTTTTGACCAATAAAAATACGCAAGCCCAGCAGTCTTTTGAAACGACACTTTCCGGGCAAAATTTTGAAGTTGCTATGCCCTTCTATGAAACGGGAATCTATCAGGTGGGACTAGTGTTTGATGATCAGAAACGATCGCGAGTTGGAGAAATAGAGGTGGTTGATGATACAAAGATTCGTCGCTTCGCGGCGTCCGAGATACGTTTTGCTTCTAACCTTGAGCTCGAAGTTGTGCCAGAGGATGAAAATGTGCTGGTGCGCTGGTCAAGTGCGCGCGATCGTCTTAGCCGTTTACGCTTCACGCAGGGGGGATTGACCAAGTCCTTGGTGTTTGAATATGGGCAGGGATTCTTTTCGGTTCCTTTTGATTTTTTCCGAGACTTTGGACCGAATTCAGATCTGGTTATCGAGTTAGAGCAAGCAGCTTCCACTGACGGTGCTTGGGCGAATCAGACTACGAACTGGAAACCGATCACTAAAATATCGTACCGCTTGTTAGCCGGTTTCCCTGACGAAGAAAAAATTGGCGTCCTCAAGCTCTCAGGCTTTCAGCGTTATTACCGAAACTTGGATCCGGTTGATTTTCGTATAGAGGTCCTAGATACAGGGACTCGGATTGCCGATAAGGTGTACATCACTGACCCACGTGGCGGGGTTACAGACTTGCCGCTTGATTATGTTAGTGGTCGAATCTTCGAGTTTACCATGGATCCATCGGTTTACGGTAGATACATCGTAGAAATCATTTCTGATAAAGGAGAAATCCTGTTTAACCGTGCGATTTATTTTAGTCAGACGGAAGTCTTACCAGTGCTCGAAAAAGCCTACACCGATATCAAGTTGCAGAATAAATCGGGCATCCTACATTGGATCAATACAATCCGATCCGAATCTCGGAGATCGGTGCTAACTTCTGACCCAACACTAGCATCGGTGGCACAGCGTTATGCTGAGCGTATGGCCAATGAAAATTTCCTTTCACATGTAGCGCCGGATGGAGAGACGCTCGAGGATCGTGTGCGCGGTTTAGAGTTCCGTAGCTTTGGAGAAAACTTAGCCTATGGCTCTAATCTCGAGTTGGCTCTTAACGGGTTGGAGGATTCCGCTTCTCACTACCAAAACCTAATTAGCACTAGCTGGACCAAAGTCGGGATCGGAGTAGCCAAAAACCGCGCCGGGGATATTTACGTAACGCAAATTTTTGCGAAATAGATTTTTAACCAGTACAATTGATCCGATATCATTATATTTGTGATTAATGTGGTTTAAAATTTCTTCGGTTTCGTTGGCTGTGTTAGGACTGTTCTCTGTGTCTTTTGCTCAGACATTACCACCATCGGATGTGGTCGATCTTACGGCCGAAGCCGGTAATCGCGAAGTAACGCTCAATTGGGAAGCAGCCGAAGACGACGGATTTGTGACTGGCTACCGCGTGTATTATGGTACGGAAGCCGTTATCGATGAAGATGATAGCTACGAAGATGATATTTTTACCAACTCCGCCGAAACTACCTTTGTAGTCGACAACCTCCTCAATGGCGTCGATTATTACTTTTCAATCACCGCTGTGGATGATGATCAAATGGAGTCAATTAACTATTCTAATGAAGCCTCTGCCAAACCAGCCGCACCAAGTGATGGTAATGGCGATACAGAGGGGCCGCGCGTGATCTCAGCGACTCATACCTCGCCGAATGAAATTGTGGTAATTATGTCAGAGTCTATTGCGCCGACAGACGCTTCTTCGTTTTTGATTTTAGATCAGGACAATTTTGACGAGGTGTCGATCGAAGAGATTCGTTTCAACTCGGAAAATTTGATCATTACTGTGTTGCCAGATTCACTCCAGCCTGGATCTGATTACGAATTTACGGCTACCTCAGCTGTGGAAGATCTGGCCGGGAACCCGGTGAGTTCTGGGATTACTGATACGGTGAGTTTTACCGCTCAAGCCAACTTTATTACCGAAGAACCAGAACCGGAGCCAGAGCCAACGCCTGAGCCGGAACCAGAACCGGAACCGGAGCCAGAACCGATCGAAGTCTCAATAGAAGACCCGGTAGAGGATCTAGTAGAGGATGATTTTGGAGAGTTCGAAGAGCTCTTTGCGGAAGTTGATAACGAACCGATTATCGAAGATGTAGTGCTCGTCGAAGACGAAGCCCCTAAATCTTCTGCTCCAGATCTGACAGCACCACTTGAAGCTCAAGATCTAAAGGCAGACACAGCCGGCGTAGAGTCAAAAAATCAAGTGAAGCTGAGCTGGACCCCAGCCATGGACCTAGACAATGACATTGCTGATCAGGTGATCTACACGCGAACGGGTCTTGGTGCGTGGGATGACGGATATTCTCTGGGTAAAGACGTTTCAGAAACCATGATCGACGTCCAACCAAATCAAAATTACCAAATCCGTCTCGTGACGGTCGACACGAGTGGGAATGCCTCACAGGGAGCTGTGTTTAGCTTTTCAACTAACCTTTCTCAAACGGGTCCTGGGACAGTGATCGCGTTATCGGTTGCACTCGTACTGGGAATGATGATGCTATTCTCATCACGTCGAAGAGCCTAGATAAGTTGGAGGTAAGTGAGATTCGGCGAGTTTACGAGCCGCTAGTCGAACTTATCCTGAGCTTGTCGAAGGATCTAATTTGTTAGAGGTAAGAAGTAAATATCTATTAATTTATTGGTATGTTGGGAGAACATCCAGATCCAGTCCGGTTACAAAAATATCTATCTCAGAAAGGCATCTGTTCGCGTCGTCAGGCCGAGGATTATATTCGGGCGGGGAGATTGTCGGTTAATGGCCAAAAATCTCAGCTAGGGGATCGTGTGAGCCCTGGAGATATGATAATGCTTGATGATACCGTCTTAGATCTGCCAGAAGAGGTCCCGAGAGTGGTACTGGCGTTTAATAAACCGAAAGGCGTCGAGGTGACACTTAGTCCCAGCGCGGAAGGAAATAAAACCTTACTCGACTTTGATTTTGGGCCGCAAAGAGTGTTTCCGATCGGACGGCTGGACAAAGAATCACATGGACTGCTGCTGCTCACCAATGACGGTGAGCTGGCGAACCAAATGATGCATCCGAGCTTTGAAAAAACGAAAGAGTATATCGTCCGATTGAATAAAAATATTGTTCAAAAAGATGTAGCTACGTTCGAATCTGGACTCAAGATTAACGGCAAGATGACGGCCCCCTGCCAGGTAGAGACGCTACCAGGAAATAAAGTACGCATCATCCTCAAAGAAGGCCGCAATCGTCAGATCCGCCGCATGTGCGGCGCATTGGGGTATGAAGTACTAGATCTCAAACGCGTGCGGTTTGGAGATGTGGAGTTGGGGGAGCTGGGAGTGGAAAAATTCACAAGGGTAGGTGGTGAGTAGTGAGCAGCAAGCAGTAATCGGTAAGAGCCGTTCGAGAGAGACTCTTTGTGATTGTTTTTTGTGACTTTTTGTGGTAAAATAATTGAATGAAATACGATGAAAATATCGATTCAAACTTAGATAAAAACGCTGCTCTAGCGGAAGCGCAGTTAGTGTTTGAGTTCCTGGCGCGAGAATTTAGGGAAGCTTTTCCTAGTAATTTTGAAGTTCAGGGATATCCAGACGTAGATGATCTGCCAATGATGTTTCCCAAGGAAGTATCCAGTAAAGAAATCCCTTTGGGACTGTTTCAGGGGAAAGAATATGTAGTAAAGGTTGTTATGTCGAAGGCGAAAGGAGAGTCAAAACAAAATAAACATGAAAACCCTGACTACATGTTTCTCACACCTCTTACAAAATTATCGTTAGTTTTAAAGAGTAAAGATTCTCGGATCGGAGAATCTGTTAGAGTTACTTGTGATTTTTTTAATTACGCAGATCAAGGAACTTGGGGAGATCCAGTAATTACCTGCAATATTCCCAGTGTCCATTCTCAGCAAATCAATCAGATAGGAGCATTATCAATTACTGTTGATATGCCTGGAATGACTATGCCACATATTGTTCAGCTAGAGAAGATAATTAATTCAGATGATCCAGACCTAGGTTTATATGGACTCAATCAAGTTATCTCTTTGGCACAATTTGCCACTGATAAATTAAAGCTTAGCCAAGCTAATGCGCTTGCTAGCCAATTTGTTGATCGTTATAAATCGGTTTTAAAGTAAGTGGTTCTTTCGCCTGCAGCGAACTCAGGATGACAGTAGATTTTTTTAAGACTGAGTTACAAGCTCAATCCGTGCGGTCATTACTACTCCAGGATAATCAAAAAGATCTTGAGTTTTCTCCTTTGGAATGAGAGGGTCTTCTAACCCTGTTATGTATCCAAATCGTATGCCGCCTTTTACATCTTCTCCGGTTTGTGGATGGTGAATACTTTGCCCTCGCAAAGGGAAGAATTCTAGTGTAATCTCGCCGGTCTCAGCATTTATTTCGGCTACTTGTACGAGGTTGACGCTCATTATAAGTTTTTGTGTGTTAAAGTCTTCGTAGTTAAAAGATACATGGTAAACTTCATCTCCAGGCTTTAGGTCTTCTGGTAAGTGGTTATTTCGGCAGGCTTCTAAGAGTTTATCACTAATAATTGTTTGTAATTTTTCTGCTTTTACGAAGTCTCCTGTTCTTCGGGCTGCCTCAATGTCACCATGCGTGGAAAATGAAAGTCCTAAAACTTTTGAGAGTTGATCCATGCTTAGTAACGGGGGATCTTGTGTAGATGCTTGCGCTATTAGATCAGCTTTGTGAGGGTATTGAGGAATTTGTTCTGTCATTGTTTTATTTTTTAAGTGTTATTTAGAAATTGTCAACACTTATCAATGTTGAAGTGGTTTTATGAATTTTCTCTAAAACAATTTTTTTATCACTTAAGCCGCTCGACTGGTCATCTTCGCGTCTTTAAGGAGCCAAAGAACGGCGATCAGTGGTACCAGGGTTGAAATCCCGATCACGATCAGCAGCAGGATGCCGAGTTCGGAGTAGTCTTGGGCAACAGTGACGGTCCCTGATTCATCTTTGACCTCACGACTGACGACAAAGATTTGATTGAGGTATTTGGTCAGGAGATTGCCAGCGGTGAGCGCAAGATTCATAAAACTAGCGGCTACCGCAAACCAAGTCCCACGTTTCCCAGCGGGAGCATAATAAGCGATCAGCGCGAGCATCGGGATCATGGAGATGTGAACCAGCGGGCTTTCGAGAGCGGTGTCAAAGAGGGCTACGCTTTTGGCCGAAACGCCTAATGTTTCATGCACGCCGTAGTAGAGCGCGAGGTCTGGCATCGAGAAGAGGAACTCAACCCCGATCAGGAAGAGGAGTACCCACTTGATTGGTTTACTGGCGATGAAGTCACTACTAAGCCACAGGACGGCGAGGGCGGTCAAGGCACCGACTTGCTTCAGTACTCCAAAGAATGCAGGATCAAAGCCTAGTACATCAATGGCCCACCAACTGTACCCGGGACCCACGCTTGGCGTGGCCCGGAAGATAAAGATAGCGAGGAGGGTTAAGAGTATAATCTTTTGTTCTTTGGCCGGTTGACCTTTGATCAGGTGCCAGAGGAGATAACCAATGAGCGCGAGTGAGACTGCAAAAACAATCTCCTGTGAAAACGCAAAGTCATTGAGCGCCATAAAGACCGAGAAGACCGCAAAGGCGAGACCACCTCCGATGATCTGTGGATCAAATTTGGTAGTGATTTCTTTGGCCACATCGAGCTTCACGAAAAGGGCTCCCAGGATGGAGATCACTGGGATGATCAGCGCCACAAGGAATACTTGTTCATACGGTAGGACCGAGGCCAGCCAGCCGCCGAGTCCAGAGGTAGCGGCAATGGCGATCATGAGTGAGAGTCGCCCTAGGATCTGGATAAGGGTCACTTCTTTTTTGACGGCGTCCTCGGACTGCGTCCGGTCGACGACTTCGGTACTCATTGTATCGGCGGTTACGTCCTGGATCACAAATCCAAAGACTCCAGCCAGCGTCGCGATCAGGTACCACTGGAATTCATTGCCCAGGGCCATCATCGGTCCCCAGTTGGTTGCCATCCCGTAGAGCAGCAGAAACTGAAGTGTCATCAGCACCGCTCCGATATAGATATAGCTCTTACGGCGCGAGCCAAAGATCGGTACCACATCGACGAGCTGACCAAAGATCATTTTCATCGTCCAGGGGAGACTGACCCAGGCGCCGATGACGAGAAATTGCTCCGCACTCAAGCTGAGGGATTCTTTTTCCCAGAACAGCAAAGCGACCGAGACGAGTTGCTGCGCCCCAAAGGCAAAATAGATCAGGAGTAGGGGAATATAGCGTCGTTTGATAGACTTGATCGGTGTCAGAAAAGCCTTATCGAGGGCGGAAAGGATATATTGCATTGGTATTAAGTTTAGATGAAGTTTTGCGCTTGGACAAACCGTTACTTCACGCTAGCATGACGGAGATGTGGCGTGTGCTATTTTTATCGCTGGTATTGGTGGGGTGTAATTGGCCCGGGAAGGATCTGCAGGATTATGTTCTAGTTCCTTCGAATGATGCAAAACCCGGTTTTGAGAATGAACTCAGCCAGTCTGAACCGGGTTTTGGTGGTTATCCAGAACGCTGTGACTGGCTCGGGTTTGGTCGGGTGGTAGATGGAGACACCATCGTGACCTATGACGAAAACGGCCAGGTCCGGGTCCGTATGATTGGGATCGACACCCCGGAATCCAAACGAGAGGGGACTCCCGTCCAGGATCACGCCCTCGACGCTAGTCGTGAGCTCAAGAATCTCATCGGTAATCCACTCCAGGTCTGTCTGGTCCAGGACACGATCGGTGATCAGTACGACGTCTATGAACGCCGCCTGAGTTATGTCTTTACCGAGGACGGTCTAGACCTTAATGCTGAGATGCTGCGTCGTGGATGGGCGCGGGCTTACCTGCGTTTTCCATTTGATCGGAAGTCTGAATTTGCAGCGCTAGAAAGAACGGCGAAAGATGCAAAAATCGGTAGATGGGAATAATGTCAAAGATGCATTTGACTCTCTAGTAAAATGAGGTTAGTTTTTAGTGGTAAATAACCCCCACACATAATGGAAAGACCTTCAGGAGAGACAATAAATGTTGGTATTAATGGCGGAGGTCGGATCGGCGGCTTGGCGATGAGAGCGCTGTTTGAATCTGATGAACATACAAATCTAAAACTGACACATCTCAATGAGCCCTATAAGCCAATAGAACTGATCGCGGCTGGTTTAAAAAGAGATACAGTGCACAGAGAGTTCGACGGAGAAGTTAGTATAGAGGGCGACAATCTAGTAGTGAACGGGCAAACAATATCGGTGACGAGAGAATTTGAACCAAGTGAATTGCCCTGGCAACAGGTGTATGTCGCTTTGGAATGTACTGGGAAGTTTGTAGACCCTGCAAAAGCAGCGGAACATTTTAAAAATGGTGCTAAGCGGGTTTTGATATCAGCACCTGCTAAACCTAAAAATCCTGAGGATCAAATTCCTACAATTGTTTATGGTGTTAATCATAACTCTCTTAGGCCCGAAGATAAACTAGTGTCTGGAGCCTCCTGTACGACCAATGCACTTGCTCCAGTAGTGAAAGTGTTAGACGGTGTTTTTGGTATTGAGAGCGGCTTTATGACTACTTTTCATGCCGCTACTAATGGGCAGCCCCCAGTGGATAATCTGCAAAAAATCGGAGATAGACGAGGACGTTCAATGCTTGGGAATATGATCCCAACTACAACTGGTGCTGCCAAAGCAATAGGTCTGGTTCTTCCGGAGTTAGAGGGTAAACTGAATGGAGATGCCGTTCGAGTGGACGTTCCAGATGGATCTATGATTAAATTGGTCGTTAATTTAAAAGAATTAACTACTGTGGATCGAATAAATCGTGCATTACAGTTTGCGGTCAAAGCTCAGGATTGTCCTTTAGAGGTAGTGAAAGCAAGTGATTTATTTACGCTAGCGGATGTGATAGGCAACACGACACCGTCGATTGTTGACCTTGGATGTACAGCGGTTGCGGGGATTGAAGGGGAATCGCAACAGCACTCTCTTACTATTTGGTATGATAATGAAAAAGGTTACGTAGCGCAGTTATTGCGGACGGCAGAAAGAATAGGGGAGCTAATTAAGTAAGCTTCGTGTTTAAACTTAAAAACGCCCCGTAGGGGCGTTTTTTGTTAAGTCATGACGTCAAAGGATCGAGGCCTTTGGGCGGCCTTGATTTCTTCTAAGGTGTATCCGTATCTTAGTAAGGTTTGTTCATGTTCGGGGGTAACGACTAATTGAGAAGGTGGCAGCGGCCGATGTAAATCTAACGTTCGCTGTGGCCCAATCACGGTAAAGGCACGCGCTTTGACTGCCATGGCGCTAAGCGCCGTATGAGTCATTGATCCAATGAGACGTTCGTCAGTAGCATTGAGAATCACTGGCGAACGTTGCGTGTAGTCCCATTGAGTAGCAATTACCTTAGTCGGGCTTCCAGGACTATGAACGTTTTCTCTTAGGTAAGCTGCTAGTGGTTCAATAGTTTCTCGGAATCCAGTTTTACTGAGTCCGGCAATATGTTCGACGCCTTCAGCAATAAGAACATTAGCGCCTTCTCCATTCCGTTTTACGATTCGGTTTATGGCTTCAGCAACACGTTTTGCTGATACTGAAATGTCAGGAATAATAGCAAAGTCGACATGTCTAGAGCTGGCAGCAGCATTGAGTGGTAACTGACCGCTTCCGCGCCCCATGCACCCAATTAAATTAATTACGGTGCCATCACTCGAACGTATTTCTGCATTCTTGCTTTGGACAAGCCCGCGGATAAAATCGGTGGCCGAGCTCATCCCAAAAGGCTGGCTTGTGCCAGGTCCATCTCCATCGACAGTTTTTAGAATATGTCCAATCTGGACATCGTAAGCGCCCTTGCTTTCCATAATTTCTCTAAAGAGCTGTGTACCTTTGATCGTTCCATCGCCTCCAATAAAGATGAAGCCCTCAAATCCTTTTCGGATCGCGAAATCTGCAAGTAAAGACGCTTCGGCTATAAAGTTTTTTCCGCGGCTCATAGCTAGTGGCATGTCTCCCGGAGTAGAACGAGAGTCTAATCCGAGAGTTTGTATTGGTGCATTTTTTGGACCGCCTTTTTTGGCGCTTAGTTTCCATAAATTTGCTTCAGCATTTTTTATGCCAGCAAAGCCATAGTCCAGGCCATAGAGCTCAGCTATGCCTTCTAAGTGATGCGCCAGATCTTGCAATACGGTGCTCACCCCTGGCGCCAGGCCTCCTGCAGCGATAACAAGAAACTTTTTATTACGTAGATTTTCAACCTTGCTAGCAAGGTTTGTTTTAAAGAATCGAGATACATCGCTATAACTTCTGTCTAATAGAAGTTCATTTTCTCTTTGTTGCATGGTTAGGCGGCAATCTTAATATCCAGGTCCTTAAGGTCTGTCGTGCGGAGCTTTCCGGCTGATGCATCTTCGCAAACCTTCATGAGTCTAGCGTGAAAATCCCGAGCTAGTTTTTTATTTTCAAATTCGAGTCTTTCAGTCTCTGGGTTGATGATCGGTGCTCCTCGTAAAATGGTTTCTTTCATCTGGGATGAGGAGAAAGAAGAACCTACCCAAAGATTTTCAGGGAGTATTCGATTTGTTTTGTTAATGAGTTGAATCATTGGTCCCAGCGGACGACCATTTGACAGCATTCGGAAGGCCGAAATCCCAGTTTTTTTGTGAACTTCTTCAATGAGTGCTGCAGTATCGGTGGCAACGCCGGCTATTTTTTTCAATTTAAATCGATTTGGCGGGCCATTGGTGTGTTCTCCGTCTTCGACAGGGCCGAGTTTTGTCGCCATTCGTTGGCCTAGTTCATGTATTTTGTAATCTGGGTAAAACTGTGACATGTTTTGCATCAACACGTCATAGTAATGCAAATAAGATTTAGCCGTTTTTTCGCTATCTATCGAAGTAGTTTTATCAATGTCTGGTTCAGGCATAGGAAGAATGCCATGAAATAGTGCAGCGGCAGCTTGATCGGCGGCAGCCCTAGCAGCGAGAGTTGTATTGAAGGCACTTTTTCCATCATGTAAGAAATGCGTTTTGAGCCCACTTAAAATCTCAGGGCTTTGAATTGTTTCCCACACTTGTTTATATTCACCAAATTGTTTAACTTTGTGATTTGTCGGAATCTTTTCACCGTCTCCTTTACAAAAAACAGGGAGCCCAAGTTCAGCCATAACGTTTACAAAGGGGCGATTTAGCGCGGTGTTGTCATGTAACTTGGGAACAATTTCATCACTCTCATAGGTAGAGCCTTTAGCCGGGAAATGGGGGAGATCCACGATCACGCTCATTTTTTCTCTCATCTGAGGAGAAGATTCTTGGATGCTTTGGCCAACAATTTCTTTTATAAGCGTTTTTGAAGTCATTTGTCCTAATTCGACTTCCGTTATACCCATAGCCCTTGCCTTTGAGCGAAGTGCCGGGGCTTGCCAGGTTTCGACAGTGTTACCTGAGCCATCAACAGCAATGGTGTGTTCGCCAGGTCTAGCAAACTTTTCTGCTAATTCATCGACACGATCAGTGTTGGATCCTAAATGATACATTTTTGTGGGGGATAAGGTTTAGTGAAAGATTGGTGGTTTGTTTATATTTGGATGATAAGATTCTGCAGAGTCAATGAGAGCTTCTGTTTTCTGAGACATAGACAGGGCTGGGTACACGACACGAGTACTAATGGTTGTATCGGTAAAATTGCCGCCCAGCTGTTCTACGAGACGGGCAGCTGTGTAGTATCGCCCGCGAAAAACAAAGATGGTTTCGTTGTCTCCCGGTTTAATAGTATGAGATTTTCCTAGGTGTTGGTGTGTCATAAGCCAAAGGCCATTGATGAGCGTATGGGGCGGTAATTTTCCGTCAGGAGAAATGTTGATAGTGTTGTGACTGCTTCGGAGTATTCCATTCTTGGTGTCTGAGTAGACGGCTTCGGCTCTAGAGTAGAGGAGGCCAAGGCGATCGCTTTCTTGTACAAAGAACATCGGATCAGAATCATCCTTCGGATCTTTTAGTAGATCTTCGTTTTCCTTTACCCATTGTTTTTCTAATTCTTTGGCAGTAGCGTTCATTGTTCAATGAGGTCATAATCTTCTTCTATTCCGGTTTCACGGACTTGACTCATGTCCACTGGTGGCCAGCTTGTAACTTCTTCTTCCATATTTGAGAAGGCCGCAGTCTTGGCGATAGGGTCAATAACCAGACCTGCCTGTGTATGGGTCCAAAATCTAATTTGATTTCCTTGAACAGTGTAGTCAATCCCCCTTGTTAATTCAGCGTCACATAGATCACATTCGGCTGACCGAGTTGATCCAGCTTTGATAGCAAGGTCAATACAATTAAAGACCCTAGATCTATCTTGTTCCGCTTTGGTCAACTCTCCCCAAGGTTTTTGTTCCATGAAATGAAGTACTGATAATTTGTAGGTTGTCCTAAAATTATCCTATTGTATAACTTCGTCAAACAAATTTTACTTTTTTGTCTAAAATCTAGTCTTCTTGCCGATTTATAACCTCAAAAGGCAGGTTTTTTTCCCAATCTTTGTAAAGCGGCGTTTCCTCAATTGGGTGGTTCCACCAGTCATCTTTGAGGTGGTCAGAATCGTTTCTTTGTGGCACAGAATCCGTTTTGGGTTCGGTGTTTGACTCTGTATTCATAGCAAAGTCGTACCAATCTTCACGGTGGCGAAAGATACGTGTCGAAGCAAAGAGGATTAGCGCAAGGCCCGTGAAAAATAGGACCCACGGAAAGAGCTTGAGCCACCAGTCGTAGTTGAGTCTTTTGCCAGTGTCTTTACTGGTAGCCGCTTTATAAGCCGCTTCCCATTTTGCTGGTAGCGAACGAGCCTCGGTGTGAGCTTCGTAGTCATTGAGGTAGATCGGGGTGACGGCGGCGATTTCTTGGCTTTGGGTGGTGGCCTGGAGTTCAAGACGAGTTTTGAGTGGTCGCTCAAATTTTCCGTACACCGTGCCCTGGTTGCCGAGAAAACGAATCCGCTCTGGATAGACGTCGGACACGTTACCGCCAAATTTGAGATCTAGATTCTGGAGATAGACTGGGCCGAGATTGGTCTCGCTAAAGGCATCGAAATCCGACAGAATATCATCACTTTGTGGTGAGAAGAGCAGCTCTCCGGCCGGACCGCTGCCGAGCCAGATAGTACGGTAGGCATTGTCATATTGGTACTGGTCGGCCTGTTCTGGAGCGATGATGGTAGCGTTGAGCTCGCGCAGGAGCTCGAGGATCGGAACGAAGGACTCTGTTTGTTTGCGTCCCTGGTAGTTGGTGATGTAGACGTTTTCGATCGGGATCGGCTTGAGATCATTTCCCGGAAAAATTCGCAGTGCAAAAAACCCTGGTGTCGTTTCCGTACGAATCGTTTCAAACTCCAGACTTTGTGCCTGGGCCGTCATGATGAAGCTGAAAGCGACTATGAGGGTAATTAGTCCGCGTAACATGTGTACACGTTTAACATTTTTGCAAAAAAATGCAAGCAAAATACAAAAGGCCGACATTAGCCGACCTCTACATACCACCTACCACCTGCCACATACTACGTTTTTCTATCGTTTCTGCACTTTGCTCAGTTTGTAGATAACTTCGGCCGCTTCACCACGAGTAATCGGGGCATTGGGAGCCATGAGGTTTCCGGATTTTGGTCGGAGGAGTGATTGCCCCTTGGCGAATTCAAAGTACTTAGCGTGCCAGTCAGTTGTTTGTACGTCCGAGTAAGGGTTTCGCACGAGATCCATGTCAGGGCTGAAGCCAGCGGTGGCGATGGCCATTTTGATAAATTCGGCTCGACTGACGGTGTTGCCTGGTTTAAAGGTTCCATCACCGTATCCTTTTACGATAGAGCGTTTGAAGGCAGTTGTTACGTAGTTGTAGTACCAGGCAGCTCGATCAGATATATCGCTGAACGGAGCGTTTTCTGGATAAGCTTTGATTTTATTCGCTTCCAGGATGATCTTGAGCGCCTCGGCTCGGTTCAAGGTCTGGTCTGGGCGGTAGGTATTGTCATCGTATCCACGGACAACGCCGTTCTCTTTGAGGAAGTTAATCGCCATCGCAAAGGTGTGATCACCTGGAACATCTGAGAAAATCTCTGGCCGAAGACTTTGCGATTTGATTTCTCCGTAGTCACTTTTGGCCACGATCTTAAACGGGAAACTGCTGTAAGTTTTGACCCGTACTTCGGCGACACCATCTTCGAAATCATCTGGCATGAGTTTACTTGGGTAGACGTCGGCCCGGTCTTTGAGTGTTGAAGAGACTAGGATCCCGGCACTAGCGACCAGGTTGGCCTCGTTGATATACACTTTTACGACTTCTTCCTTACCAGGGGTATAGCTGCGATCCGTTTCAAATTCGAGCTTGAGTTGTCCTCGTTTGAATGACTGACGCGGAGCGACGTTAGCCGTTTGAGCTAACTCTACCTGACTTGGATTGGCTTGCGTTGGATCAATAGCTGGCGCTGGATCTGGTTCGTGAACTGGTTCTGGTTTTGGCTCCGGCTTCACAACGGGTGTCGGAGATGGTTCAACTTTTGGAGCTGAACTGACAAATTCGACTGGAGCTGGCTCGACCAACTCTGGTTTGGTTGGTACGTAGTCAAAGGTCGGTTCTTTTTTCTGTGCTGTGTCGTCAAAGGCTACGAGTAGTGGCTCTCCACGAGAATCAAGATTGGCCGCAATCAGATTAAACGGATGCACCGTGTATTTGAGGGCGTTTTGTTTTCCGACACTGTAACGCACTCCATCAAAATAAGAATTGAGACCGGCAGCCTGTACATCCTTCCAGCTAAACGGCCAGTAGGGGATAAAAGGTGCATCCATGCGATCTACTTGGAAATGTAGATGTGGATTGGTAGAGAAACCGGTGTTTCCCGAGAGTCCGATGATTTGGTCTTTACGGATCTGATCACCTTCTTTGACGTTGACGCGTGATAGATGGGCGTAGGTTGAAACAAGGGTTGTAGTTTTGCCTGGTCGGGTGGGATCCGGAACTCCGACATGTGCGACTGAGACAGATTTCCCAAAGCCAGTTTTGATGTCACCAGTTTTATAGACAATCCCACTGGCAATTGAGTGTACCGGGGTGCCCGTTGGGATTTTTATATCAATACCTGGATGAGAACCGCTGTTTTCGGTTCCATCAAGCCGATAATTTCCGAGATTTGGTACGGGGTAGGTAATGTAGATATTACGCTCATAGGCATTATCTGGCGCCCATTCGGTACCAGCCTGCATGGCTCTCAGATCATAATCAGGGAGATCCATCAGTTTGTGTTTGGGGAGTTGGCTATAACTCAGCAGTCGTTCGGCATCGGTGAGTTCGGTCCAGACAGGAACTTTTTTGACCGGATACGTCGTACCAGTAAATTCCACACTTGGTAGATCAATGAGACTCGCCTGAAACAAAAATCGATACTTCGACAGCCACGGCGTGAAGAAAAGACTCAGAATAATCAGCGCAATCAAAAGATAGGCTTGAGGGTGTTTTTCAAAGAAATGACCAAGCGAAAAATCTTGGTGATGGCTGACACGTCGGGCGTGAAAACCCGCATGTTTAAGACGGTTTTTGGGTGTTTCGAGCCGTCTGAGATTAAAGACGTAGATCAGCCCTCCGGTAAAGATTATTGCCAAGACGTGTAGTAAACGTGCCATAAAGTGTGATTAAATCCCACCATTATAGCAGATTTAGGGTGTTTTTTCAATGGTAAAATAGAACTTAGGGCTCAGAACTAAGAACGTGGTTTTGTGACTTTTAGTACATGGAGGGATACTTCTTATCTCGACTACGTCGAGAACGAAGCCTTCAGCACGAAATCGTAGATTTCGGCTTGCGGTCGAACCCGGGTTCTCACCCACCCACCATGCTTCGCATAAAAAACTTGGCCATACCCGCAAGGGGCATAGCCAAATTTTTGTGTGGTACACGCGGAGGGATTCGAACCCCCGACACCCGGTTCCGAAGACCGGTGCTCTATCCAGCTGAGCTACGCGTGCTTGCAAGAGCGAGCACGATTGTAATAGCAACGCTTTGGGAAGCAAGTTTTTTCCTAGACCGTCAGTCCTCCTGGCGGATTATCTGGAGCGGGAGCCGTAATTAACGGGTCGACACTCCTGGCTTTACTAGTTTGCTGGAGGATTTCTTGACGATTTTTAGAAATTTCATCGACGACAGTGAAAGGCTCGCTGGCGTGTTTGAACGTAATCGCTCCCTGCATGGCAGATGTCTCGATAATGATATCTCCGTAGCGGAAGAGCCAGCGAATAAAACCCGTGGTGTCTGGTTTGATATTGGTAATGGCAATGTAGTTGACCTCATTGAGGTTGGCACCGAAGAGTTCACGTCTTTGAAACACAATTCGACGGTTCGTGATATAGATCAGATCGTAGTTAAAATCGAGCCAAAGCTTGATAAAGAGCGCCAGAGCGAAGAGGATAAAGAGTCCACCGACACCCAGAGCTGCCCAGACATTTATCTGCCAGAGAAAGAGCATAGTCAGTACTCCGGCGGTAGTAAGCAACATCGGAAAAGCTAAAGCACCGACGTAGACGGTCCAGTGTCGTTGGGCAATGTATTCGATCTCTTCACCATCCATAACGTGAAAACTTCCATGTTTTTGATGTGATTTATGATTGTTTTCTGAACGTGCGACGGTGTAGATCCGTCCAAGCTTGAAAAGGCGAAGTATTCGAAGTCCAAGGAAGAGCTCTGGACGTGTAATAAGGCCTAATTGTCCCAGGTAGAAGGGGAGTATGGCGAGCAGATCAACGAGTCCCCACCAGGAGAAGATATAGCGGAAAGGTTTTTTGGCAGTCCAAATCCGAAGAAAGTATTCCACGGTAAAAATAGAGACGACAATTTTATCAAAAATCTCCAGACCTTTATGCGCGAACTCAATATCGGGTATGAAATGAGCGGGTATCGTAGCCACCGACAGGATTATCAAAAAAGCGATCAGAGCGTTCGTAAGCTTGGCCCACGTCGAAACAGGGTTATGCAAACACTCCGTGAGTTCGTGGTGGCATTTCTCGATAAACTTCATGTTTAAACTAATTTATATACTTTTAGGGTGGTTCGTCAAGTTGTTTTTGGCAATCTTTACGACTGACTGCTAAAAAAGTTTTGACACGAGGCGTTAGCAGTCTTAATATGTGTCTGCTAATTTTAAGCGCACAAGCTTACTAGCAAACAAGTTTACAAGCTCTTTATCATGAATGTGCAGAATCTGAAGATATGGCAAAAGGCGATGGACCTGGCAGATATAGTCTATGATCTATCACAAACATTTCCGTCAGAAGAAAAATTTGGGCTCACGGCTCAAATAAGACGCAGCGCTTTGTCGGTTCCCTCGAATATCGCGGAAGGCTATGGTCGAGATTCAGATACTGAATTTGCTCGATTTCTGATCATCGCTAGAGGGTCATTAGTGGAATTAGAAACTCAGATTTTGTTTTCATATCGACGCAAATATGTCTCAGACGAACAGTTAAAGTTGTGTGAAATACGTATTTCAGAAATTCACAAAATGCTACATTCTCTTCTTAGTAAACTAAAAAATTAAATAATTTATTAGCTCTTTATCTTGTAAGCTCGTTAGCTTGTTAACTCATAATCTACAAACTCATGTCAAAAATTATCGGAATTGATCTCGGAACCACTAACAGCTGTGTGGCTGTGATGGAAGGAGGGAAAGCTGTCGTCATTCCCAATGCAGAAGGCGCACGGACCACACCTTCAATCGTGGCCCAAAAAGAAGATCAGACACTCGTCGGCGTAACGGCCAAACGACAAGCGATTACCAATCCTAAAAACACGATCTTCTCGGCCAAACGTTTCATTGGACGAAATTTCAACGAAGTAAAAGTCGAGATGGACGAAATGCCCTACGAATTTTCAAAGGGTAAAAACGGTGCCGTTATGATCGAATTTGACGGTAAGCCAGCACGACCACAGGAAATTTCAGCCAAGATTTTGACGAAGTTGAAGGCAGATGCTGAAGCATTCCTCGGTTCGAAGGTCACCAAGGCGGTAATCACGGTGCCGGCATACTTTAATGATGATCAGCGTAAAGCGACCAAAGACGCCGGAAAAATCGCCGGTCTAGAAGTCGAACGTATTATTAACGAACCAACGGCTGCTGCTTTGGCCTACGGAATCGACAAAAAAGGCAAAGAAGAACGGATCGTAGTCTACGATCTCGGGGGAGGGACGTTTGATGTTTCTATCCTAGAGATTCATGACGGAACTTTTGAAGTTCTTGCTACCAATGGTGATACGCACCTAGGAGGGGACAATTTTGATTCGGCGATCATCGAACACATCCTGGCTGAGTTCAAACAAGAACACGGTGTCGATCTATCCAAAGATCCAACCGCCATGCAGCGGGTCAAAAAAGTCGCGGAAGAAGCCAAGAAAGAACTTTCGACCGCCAACGAAGTCGACATCAATGAGATGTACATCACGATTACTGATGCTGGCCCAGCCCATCTTTCGCTCAAGCTTACACGAGCCAAGCTAGAACAACTCGTGGCCAAATGGGTCGATCTGACGATCGAACCATGTAAGAAAGCGCTCAAAGACTCGGGTCTTAAAGCTTCTGAAATTGACGAGGTTCTCCTCGTCGGAGGAATGACTCGGATGCCAGCGGTCAAAGCGGCTGTAGAAAAATTCTTCGGAAAAAAACCAAACGAATCACAAAATCCAGACGAAGTTGTCGCGCTTGGAGCAGCTATCCAAGGGGGAGTGCTCCAAGGAGATGTCCAAGACGTTCTACTGCTCGACGTAACACCGCTAACGCTCGGTATCGAAACTGCCGGCGGGGTGCGCACGCCGATGATCGAACGAAATACGACGATCCCAGCTTCTAAGTCACAAGTATTCTCAACTTATTCGGACAAACAGCCATCAGTTGAAATCCACGTCCTGCAAGGAGAGCGCGAAATGGCCGCGGACAACAAATCTCTCGGGAAATTTGTCCTCGATGGTATCCCGCCAGCGCCGCGAGGCGTACCACAGATCGAAGTTACTTTCGATATCGATGCCAACGGTATCTTGTCTGTGAAAGCCATGGACAAAGCCACTAATAAAGAACAATCGATCACGATCCAGGGTTCTTCTGGGATGAGTGATGATGAAATCGAGAAAATGCAACGCGATGCGGAAGAAAACGCGGAAAAAGACAAAGAGCGTAAAGCCCAAGCCGAGGCCAAAAACCACCTCGACTCAATGATCTACCAATCAGAGAAAACGGTCGATGAAGCCAAAGAACTCAAAAAAGATGAACTTGAAGAAACGATCAAAGCTGTTGAAGAGGCTCTCCCAGATGCGAAGAAAGCTCTGGAAGAAGGGGAAGATACTGAGGCCATGACAGAGGCGGGAGAAGCACTCTCTAAAGTCCTCATGAACCTCGGGCAAAAAATGCACGAAGCCGGTCATGATCCAACTGCCGCAGAAGGGGAGAAACACGCGGATGAAACAGGTGAGCCAGAGATCGTAGATGCAGATTTTGAAGAGAAGAAAGATTAAATAAACCTGGGAGTATTCTCAAGTTGAAAACGCCGGAGCGCAGATATACTGTGTTCCGGTCTTTTTTATAACCCGGGATATCCCGGGTTGAGATCACAAAAAAATTTTACACCTTAATTCCAACCCTTTAAGATATAAGTTGCTTTAAATGCTTAAATTTTTCATTTCTCTCTTTCGGACCAAGTCACAATTGGCTTATGTCCGCGTCTTTTAATATTGCCTCGTCTATGAATCAACAACTCGCGTACGCTTTCAAATCTGAAAATCTACACTCGAGTTCGCCCCAAAGTCCCTTTGAAGTCCTGGTTTATCAGGAGCTTTTGCAGTATCTGCCGGAGCACAAGATCAAGTGCAACTGTCATACACTAGGATTTGAAATGGATTTTTTTATTCCGAGCTTGCAACTCAATATTGAAGTCGATGGTAAGTATCACCGTGGTAAAAAATTGGCCCGAGACAAGCGTCGTGATGCCTTCCTCCGTTCGAACGGCGTAGAGGTGATCCGTATTAAAGTTACTGAGCAGGGGATGAATGACTGGCCGCCGCAAGAGGTTCGAGATTTTCTAGAATGGAGACTGCGTGAAGCGTTATAGAAAACTTTACTCAAAGATGATCTTTCGAGAAAAGTGCGAAAGATAGTCTTTTAATGTATACACGAGCAGTAGTCCCGAAGCAGCAACGATAAGCTGATAAGCCGCCCAGTCGTAAAAATAAGAAGCCAGTCCCACCGCAAAGAGGGGAATGAGAAACGAAATCGTATAAAACATGCCTTCCCACGGATGGTGGGTGATAGCGCTGCGGATTATGTTGAAGGTTACGATCAAAAGTCCTAAGCCTCCGAGAAAGATCCAGGTTTCTTCGAAACCGGCGCCTGGATTTTCAATGATGATTTTGAGACCTCCGGCTACCAGAATCAGACTCCCATAGAGAAATCCATGCGTATGGAGCATGATGTAGAAAGACTTAGCACGGTTACCGCGGGCGTAGTTGTTAATATACGGAAAATAGAGCCACCACAGACAGACCATGATCAAGAGCCCGCAGAGGACAATTACGAGTCGAAGTGCATCAAATTCTTTAGCGACGTTGTTTACCAGTGCCACAACCAGGACGGCTTCGCCCATCACGAGTAGGAGAAATAACCCCAAACGTTCTAGCAGATGATTCATGTCTAGGTAGGTCGTACGGTTACCGGCGCCAGTCGTCATCGGAGCCGTAATGTTAAGTAACAACGCGCAACCAGCCATTATGTATAAGTATGGTGTCGGAAGTAGTCCGCTCAGTCCCCACAACACAGCGGCGACAAAAAAGCCCCACCAAACATTAAGAGTTTTGGGGCGTTGTTTGGGGTGGACCCGATAACGACGGAGGGTCATGGCCAGACCGAGAAAGCTATTGACCGCCATCGCGCCAAAAAAGAGCCAGCTGTATTCACCAAATGCCTGTGGCAGGGTAAGACTCATGGTCATGATCATTACCATTTGTAGTTGTACAAAAAGCACATCGACGATGTCTTCGTTTTTGCGGAGGTTGATATTGGCTGTCGTGGGGATCCAGGCCATAAATATCATATAACCCACCAATCCTACCTGGATGAAGTCTTCAAGGGTGTGATGATGATAGCTAAATTGATAGGTTAGTTGCGCCACCAGCGCGACGAATACTAAATCGAAAAAAAGCTCCAACCAGCTTACATTTTGATTAGAGCTTCTTTCGATAGTTTTTGGCATTGGTTTATTGTTCTTCGTCTCCACCGAGATCGATCATGATCCCTGGCCCCATAGTAGCATTAATAGTTACTTTTTTCATGTAAACGCCTTTTTGACCGCTTGGTTTGGCATTTTTGATAGTGTTGATCGTTGCTTCGAGGTTTTCAGCGAGTTTGTCCGCGCCGAAAGAAACTTTTCCGAAGACCATGTGTACGATCCCAAATTTATCATTTCTAAATTCGATACGTCCACCAGCGATTTCCTTGATGATTTTCTCAATGTCTGGAGTAACGGTTCCTGTTTTTGGATTTGGCATCATGCCTTTTGGCCCGAGAACACGAGCGGCTTTGGCGAGTGTTTTCATCATGTCCGGCGTTGCCACAACGGCATCGAAGTCGGTCCAGCCTTTGGCAATTTTTTCAACGAGTTCGGCACCTCCAGCTGCAACAGCACCAGCAGCTTTTGCGGCTTTTTCTTTGTCATCTCCGCAAATCGCAACGACACGTACATTTTTCCCAGTACCATGTGGTAGGGTAGTAGTAGAGCGGATTTGTTGATCCGCGTGACGTGGATCGATTCCGAGATTGAAGTGAACTTCGGCGGTAGCGTCGAATTTTGTTCGCGCAGTGTCGATCATAAATTTAACCGCATCTTTGATAGAGTAGGCTTTTTCTCGATCGAACTTTTCGTAACCAGCGCGGAGCGCTTTAGAGGTTTTCATGTTATAAGTGTTAGGTGGTAATAATGTGCAGCTCGAGGCTGAACTCCCACAAAGGGACGATGGTTTAATGTGCTAATGTTGCAATGTTTTGATGTTGCAATGCGTTCGCAAGACCTTTAGGCGATTTTTTCCTTTTTAGCTGGAGCATCTGGTACTTCTAGACCCATTTGTTGAGCCGATCCGTACATGATCCAAGCGGCTGCCTCGATATCATTGGCATTGAGGTCAGGCATTTTCATTTCCGCTACTTCTTTGAGCTGAGCCCAAGTGATTTTACCGACTTTCTCGGTATTTGGGCGTCCAGATCCTTTGGCGAGACCAAGTTTTTTCTTAATTAGATCAGAAGCTGGCGGTTGTTTGAACTCCAGTTCGAAAGATTTGTCTTCAAATACGTAACAAATACAAGGGATCTTGTATCCGTCTTTTTTAAATTCAGCCGTTCCATCATTGAACTGTTGGCAGAAAGCCTGAATATTAATCCCGTGCTGACCGATAACCGGTCCTACTGGTGGGGCTGGTGTCGCTCCTCCGGCTGGGAGAGTAATAGAGAACTTGGAGACGAATTTTTTCTTTGGAGGCATTTAATCTGATTTTACAATGTGTAAATGTTGTAATGTTGCGATAAAGCTGACAATTTATAAGCAAAAAATAGGCCTTTGCAAGGGAAAAATCATCATAAAATTATAACATTGTAATATCGTAACATTGAAAGTTTTAAACTTTCAGCACTACCTGAGAGAAATCTAGTTCTACCGGGGTTTCTCGGTCGAAGATAGATACCATGACCGTCACTTTCGCTTTGGTTGGATTGACTTCAGAAACCGTGCCTTCGTAGTTTGAGAATGGACCTTCTTTGATGGTTACGAGATCACCCACTTTGAGTTTGATCTCAGCGGTTGGTTCAGCTGCTCCCATGCGACGTTGGATGACACCAAATTCTTCAGGGAGAACCGGTACTGGTGTGGTTCCAGAGCCGACGAAGCCAGTTACATTTGGTGTGTTCCGCACTACGAACCAAGAAGCATCGGTCACGATCATATTGACCAGTACGTAACCAGGGAAAAGGTTTTTGTCGACAATAGTTTGCTTACCGGCTTTGACGGTGACGACTTTTTCTTTTGGGACAATGACCTCAAAGATGTAGTCCTGCATATTCATCGATTCGATACGTTGTTCGAGTGATTTACGTACGGAATCTTCATATCCAGAGTAGGTATGAATTACATACCACTGTCGACCGAGGGAGGAATCTTGTTTAGCCATAGTTTATAAAAAGAGAGTTGAGTTGTTTGTTTGGAAAGACTTTTAGCCGAGCATACGAAGTACGATTTGGTTGAGTCCATAATCGACTACTCCGAGAAAGATGCCCACTAAAAGCATGATCACCAGTACTATGATCATAGAGTGCGTGGCCTGTTTTTGGGTAGGCCAAGTCACATTGTGGAGTTCACCGAGACGGTCTTTGATGTATTTATTCATGAGATACTTCTAAAAGGGCGGTTGCCGCGTATTTCTATGATGGTTATTGCGCCGATTTTGTCAAAAAAAACTCCCCAGACCAGGCTGAGGAGTTCTTAGGTGATTTAATTTCTAATCCCTATGGAATTAGTTGATGGCCATATCTGCAGTGTAAATAGCAGCTTCTAGTAGACTAGCAGAGGCCAATTCTGGACTCGGCATAACTGAATAAGCAGCCACCGCAGCGGTTGCAAGTGCTAGTGTACCAGTTGTGAGTGATACTTCAGCGTTTTTGAATCGTTCCCAAGCGGAAGCGGTTTGTGTTTTTGCCATGTTTTTTGTTTTTGTTAGTAAATAATGACAAATTCATTATAACGTCAAATTTAAATAAAATCAAATAAAAAGTATTAAATGTCAAGAATTCGTCAAATTCAAAAGCCCACCAAGGATTCTTGATGGGCTGAAAAGTTTTTGGATGGTGTGGTCTAGTGGGGAATTATCGACCCATTAGGTTTGTCATCGCTGTTAGGAGCAGAGTTTGTCCGTCAGAGTTCACCATCACATGGTAAGCGCATAGTACCGCTGTGGTCATGAGCGCTGTACCCGTTACGAGAGCGATTCGTGAGTGCATGAGCTCCTGCAAGTTCTTAGGCATTGAGAGATCCATGGAATAGAGGGGTTAGGAAATAGATCAGATCATTGTAGCACAAATTACTAACTATTTCCAGTCACAGTGCTTGCTGTTGTCGTAATGGTTGTAGTTTTGTACTAAAACGTCAGGAAATCATCGACGGTCGCTGAACTATTGGCCTTCTCGCGGGAGATGCCCGTCTTCTTCACAAAATCGATCGTTAGTTCTGGATTACCAAAAAGTTCTTTGCAGGCGCCGAGCAATTTGGCATGAGTCCCACTGTCATTGAGTTTTTCACGATGAAACTCCGAGTCAGTATTAAAAATTATACGGTTTCCACTAACTTCGGGAATCGTGGTGAGGAAAGACTTCTTGGCAAAAATAGGGATGCCAGATTTTTCAATGATAGTCGACATCTGAGCGGTTATAGCTTCAGGCGTGAGGTTGGAAGGTCCGGAGGTGGGAGGGTTTGAGGGTTTGATGGGCCCGTTTTCAATAGCTTTTTCAACTATTGGCTGTGGAGTTGGTTCTGGTTCGCTTACCTCTATAGGAGCTGGTTCAGGCTTCGGGTCCGGCTTTGGTGTCGGCGCTGGTGGGGCAGGATTTGATGCCGTTGGTGTTACTTTTTGGATTTTGGGTTCTGGGCTTTGTTTTGTTAGATTTCCAGTCGTTAGATTTATAATCGCAATCTCAAACGGTAGTTCGATGATAGGGGAGGTCTTCAGGCGGCTGAGGGCTTTTTCAAATTCTTCAATGGTCCGTAGGATCTGTCCTAGGCTAGCGTCATTAAGACTGACGAACATTTTTTCACGTAGAAAACCCAGGAAATCATGACCAAAGGTGCGGAAGTCTTGGCCGTTCTGAGCGACGGTCTTGATAATTGCCATGCCTGCGGCAGCATCTTGCTCGTTAATAGCGGCGTAGAGATTTTCTAAAGTCTCACTCGAAGAGATCCCCAGACTTTCCTGAGTAGCGGCGGCGGTGATGTTGTTATCGGTCTCGGCCGCGATCTGTTCTAGGAGTGAAACCGCATCACGCATCCCACCTTCGGCCTTGCGAGCGATGAGCCCGAGGGCTTCGTCTTCGGCGGTAAAGCCTTCTTCGGCGCAAATGAATTTGAGTCGGTCGACGAGCTGTTCGAGCGTAAAGCGCTGAAATAGAAATACCTGACATCGAGACAGGATCGTCTCGGGGATCTTGTGAATTTCCGTCGTAGCCAAACAAAAGAAGGCATGATCTGGCGGTTCTTCAAGCGTTTTTAGGAGCGCATTAAAGGCTTCCTTGGTCAGCATATGGACTTCATCGATAATGTAGACCTTGCGGCGCGCTACGTTCGGCGAGAAGTTGATTTTTTCTCTTAGGTCACGGATCTCATCAATCCCACGATTGGAAGCCGCATCGATTTCGATTACGTCTACCAGGGATCCATTGGCCGTCTGCTCGCAGAATCGACACTGGCCACACGGATTGCCATCTTTGAGGTCTTCACAGTTGAGTCCTTTGGCAAAGATCCGGGCTGTGGAAGTCTTTCCCGTTCCGCGGCTTCCAGAGA
>JAHDBZ010000006.1:0-1411 GCA_020630245.1 Candidatus Altimarinota bacterium | reverse complement strand
CCTTTGGCAAAGATCCGGGCTGTGGAAGTCTTTCCCGTTCCGCGGCTTCCAGAGAATAGATACGCGTGAGCAGGTTTTTCTGCCTTTAGCGCGTTTTGCAGCGTACGACGAACCGCTTGCTGGCCGACGAGCTCAGCAAAGGTTTGGGGGCGGTATTTGAGGAATAGGGCCATAGATAAGTACGAAGGTTGAAGTTCGAAGTAAGAAGTTTTTTGTGTGTGTCGTGAGTGTAGAACTTTGCGGGGAGATTACAATGTTCTGATGTTACGATGTTGTAATGTTTGATATGCTCCTCTTTTTGTGTTTAAATTTAAAAGATGTCGGAAAAATTATCATCAAAAGTTGAAGAACAATCTGAAAAGTCTGATGGCATAACTCGTATTGGCGAATTTGTTATTAAGCATCCGGTTATTACGACCGGAACATTTGTGGGATTAGTGTTGGTTACAGAATTACTCTCGTAAGAACTTTGCGGGGAGATTACAATGTTCTGATGCTACGATGTTAAAATCTTTGCCATTTTTTTTCTATAGGTTTGACGTCATGATTATTTGTGTAATTTGCCGTTTTGAAGTTGGGGAGTATGATCAAAGTAATGACTTTAGAAATTACGAACCACGACGCGATAATCTCTGGAACTGGCTATCCTGGACACATTCCGACAAGCGAATTTGGAAAACACGAAGCAGAATTGGATGCCGCCTTGCAAAAATTTGATCTGGATGATCTAGCCAGACGAATGGAGCCAGTAATGTTGAGGCGGGCGGAAATTCTCGATAGATTTACCGAAACACACACAGATCGATTAATTGATAGGCGGATAGCAGAAAGTGAAGATTTTGGTCTAACTTCAGACCAAAGAGCTCATTTGCTAAATTATCTGGAAGCGGCACGTACAGCCCTGAAGGAAGAGCCGGAGACGAGATTTAGATTTCGTTTTATGCTTGAGACCGGTTTTTGCGATGAAAGACACAAAAATCCAAAAAATATGGATGATGTTTTGTCTTTTTATTTGCAGTCGGCAGACGTGTTACCGCCTTTTCGAGAGGATTTAGATGGTGGGCTTAGTTTGAGTGAGACAATGGATTGCAAGATCTTAGAACCCTTGATAGAAACTGCCACAATCGAGGAATTAGGTCTTACGGATTCACAAGCACGACTCATTGAGCTTGGTCGCGAATTTGAGGAAATATCAGAAAGAGTCGGGAGAGTTGCTGATGAGCGCAAGTCTATCGTGGATGCACCAGCTTGGGTGGCCAAACGAAAGGGAACGGTTGATGATCTTGAAAATCAAATTTATTTTTTTAATTGTTGTCTTTTGCAGCACAAAAAAATACGCTTGCAGGCTTGCATGCGAGTGCGTTCGTGGTTGGCTTTAGTTTAGGATTTTCTGGGCAATCTTCTCAGCGGC
>JAHDBZ010000045.1 GCA_020630245.1 Candidatus Altimarinota bacterium | reverse complement strand
ATGATCAAGAGCTCATCCCAGAATGGCTGATGTTTGAGAATCAGGGCGATTTTGTTTTTAAAGACAGGGCCCAAGAAAGAGAACTGGCCAATTATGAATTTGCTTGGGGAGCGGCTTTTGGAGATTTTAATCTCGACGGACGAGAAGATCTTGTCGTAACCGAAAGCTACGCCGACTTCCCATTGCACGCGGTCTTTCGCCTGCCAGGACGTTTCTTGCTCCAGAAACCCGATGGTCGCTTCGTAGCAGCGGAAAAAGAAGCCAAAGTCGTCAACCGTAAGTTTGGGATCGCGCCGCTTATCGGAGATATCGACGGCGATGGAGATGAGGATCTCTTCCATGCCAATCTCAATGGGACCTCGATGGCGTGTCTGAATCACGGTGTAGCGGATCAGCATTTCTTCAAACTGATCCTGCCGGAGAAAGCCTCAAGTCTCGGGGCACGTGCCACATTAACCTTGGATAACGGTGAAACCCGGACTAATTACTTTGTCTCTGGTGAAGGGCTGTCGTCTGACCAATCGCATGAGCTGATCTTTGGTTTGCGGGATGGCGAAACGATTGAAAAACTTGAGATCTTCTACGAGGGTGGGCGCGTTGAGATCGTTACTGAAGGACTTGAGGTTGATGGAGTCTTGCGGGTGGAGTGATTTAGACAAATACTGCTACTAAATTTAGATGTTAATGATTAGTTCGAGAGTATTAAATCTGGTATTTTGATAGTGTATTTCTTATTTGTTTTTCTATGAACCAAATATCTTCTCCTGATCTCTGCAGAGTTCGCACTATTACGGCTTTTATTGCTTTGGAAAAAGATCAATCACAGTGGGCAGAAAAGATAAAATCGATATCCCTTAGTTTGGGGAAACTTATGAGCCAGATTGAAGCGAAAGGATATCAAGTTCAAACTTTGCGAATTGTAACGAACCCTTTCGGAGAGTATTTAGATACTACGAGCAAAGAATCAGTTCTAAAAGATATGGGAACTCTGAAAGATATATTAGCGCATCCCGATATGCCGAAGGTTCGCATTCGGTTTGCAATCGGTGAGGCCAAGACGGCAGAAGAACTCGCTTTGGCTAGTGATATGATTAATGACTACGGAGATCTTTCAAATATTTGCTTCAATGTAGAAGCCGATGAAATCGGGGTTCCGAACTATGAGAAAACATTGCTAGCGGCCAAGACAATCAAATCTATTGCCGAAAATACACCAGGAGGGCTTGGGAATTTTAATTTCACGGTGAATTATAATTGTCCGGAGTACATTCCTTATTTCCCAGCTAGTTTTCATTCAGGAGAAGGTAAAGATTCGATCGTATTAGGGTTTGAATCTCCAGACTTGTTGCTTGCAGCTCTTGATTCTGTGCCCAATGATCTGCCGCGTAATCAATTTTTGTCAGCGGCTTATTATGCTATGAGTAAGGCACTGCAGCATCATGTTGATCAGGTTGTTACAATAGCAAAAAAGTTTGCAAAAGAGCAGAACCTGCCTTTTATTGGGATTGATAGCTCGGCCGCTCCATCAAAGGACTGTGGATCGCTCGTAGATGTGTTTAAAGCTTTAGGAGTTGAGTATTTTGGGGCAGCTGGTTCGGTAGAAATTTCAGCATTACTAACAAGAGTTTTCAAATCTATTGATAATGTAGATTTGCTTGGCTTTTCAGGACTTATGTTAGCGGCCACAGAAGATGCTGGTTTAGCGCGAGATGCTATAGCCGGTAAATACGATATTAGAACTTTCCTAACCAACAGTGCTGTATGTGGTATCGGTTTAGATACTATTCCGATTGAGGGAGATACTTCTGTCGAAAAAATGGCAGCGATTATGCAAGATACTGGGACTCTAGCTTATCGACTAAAAAAACCATTAACCGTTCGTATTTTTCCTGTGCCTGGTAAATCAGAAGGTGAGGTTACAGAGTTTGAGTCAGATGATTTGTGCAATTGCGCCGTCTTTCGAATTCCTTAGAATCGCCATTACCTTCGAGTTAACCACACTGACAATCCCACAAATACCAGATGGGTTATGTTCATGGCCGTTGGTAGGATGTAGGTTCCTACGGCTGGTATCAGGAAGTAAAGTAAGAAAACACTCGCCAGGATCGTAATTGGGTTAAAGGCCGCGAACCAGCGCGGGTATTTTGATTGGCCGGTCCAGACAAGATAGCTGAAACTGATGGAAAGTATGAGCAGTAGGCCCCAGACGATGAAGAGCAGGGGATCGGCGTGACCACTGATAAGTTCGATGAATTTTTCGTGATTCGCTTCCTGAGCCGTGAGCGCCAAGTAACTGCGACTGCTGATCCACATGGCGGCTAGTGAGAAGGTGTAGATCGCCCACATCAAAAACTTGGTCTGGTGTCTCTTGAGATTCTGACTGATATGATAATAGGCCAGGAAGTAGGCCGGGGCCGCTAGGACACTAAGCCAGTGGCCGTAATTGATCCAGTCATAGGATTTTCCCTGTAGAAAGGTGTAGGTCGTAAAATCGTAACCTCCCGCCGGGTTAAACAGTAGTAACCATTCACCGATACCGACGATAGTGATACCGATGAGAGCTATGAGGCCGATGATTTTATTATTCATGCAGACCAAGGGCTTTATTCATAAATCCGACCGCATATCGCCAGATGCATCCGTAGAAAAGCATGCCTAGCGGTATGATCAGCCACTGTTTATCGGCCGGAAAGCCAAAGAGTAAATGCGGCACACTAAACTGTCCGCCCATGATCGGGAAGAGGGTCCCGAGAGCGATTCCGAAGGCCCAGAGTTTGTGCGTGTACGCTTGGAGTGGGATAGCGTCTTTGATCATCCAGAAAACGACATTGGCTAGTCCCAGGAGGATTGGAAATACCCAGACGACGTACTGGAAGGGGAAGGGTTCATTGCCGGTTTGGAGAAAACCAACGGCGAGTAAACTGAATGGCCAAAAAATCACTGGGAAGCTAGAGCCAGCGAGGAAAGCGCGAAGAGATTGGTTTTTAATCATTTTTCTAACTCTAAAACAAAAAAATAAATTTTAAAATCCAAAAAATCACTCAGACTTTGAACTTTTAAATTTTAAATTTGGATTTAACCACTTTAAACTGTGGAGGATGCGTAAGTTTTGGTGCCTCGTGGTTTTGTTTCCAACCTTGGTCTTGGCCCAATCCGAGGTAGGGGATGATATCAATAATTTGATAGAGCGCTTCTTTGGTGAAGGACAGGAACCATTACTAGAAGAAACCGTGCCTGATAACTTTGTCACTAGCTCAACAGCGGATCAAATCCGTGAGTCGATCCAGTTAGAGGAAACGATCCTGGATTCTTACCGAGCAGAGATTCAAGAGAGGGAGGCGGCGCTTTGGGACCTGCAGGGACGAAAAAACACCATCCAGCAACAGATTGAACTGATCGATCAGCAGATCAGTATTGATCGAGAGCGCGTGGACACATTTGGCGTGCAAGAAAAAAAATGGCAGGCCGTACTCACCCAAATTACCGAGCAAAAAGCCATACTCAATACCGCTATCCGAGCCGAAAAAGCCGACTACCAGACACTAATGGCTCAGGCCTATATCCGTGCCCAAAATTTGGGGAGTGATGATCGAGTGGCTTGGTGGGAATGGTTGTTTTCACCACGTACGGTCTCCCAGATCATTGAGGCGCGAGCGGAACGCAAGCGTATCCTTGACCAAAAACAGGCTTCGCTCAAGACACTTGATCAGCTCAAGCTCGAACTCGAATCGCGAGAACGGCAAGCCGCTGTGGTCTACGGTCGAGTGATCGGACTGTCTGAACAACGCTTGCAGGACAAACAAAAACTCGATCAGTTGATTGCCGCGCGCGCCACTCTACTCGATCAGATCGCACGTGATACCGAAGCGGAACAAATAGCGCTGGCCGAAGCTCAGGCGCAACGTCGCGAGTCGACAGAGTATCTTGTCACCCTGCGAGATCAATTGCGCAATCTGCCAGAGCTCGACACGTTACCCGTTAATAATCAGGGAGAACCTGACGTGCCAGAAGTCGAAGCCCCGCCTTCGATCTTGCAGTGGCCGCTAGACATTGATATTCGAATCACGGCAGAGTTTCGAGATGAAGATTACGCTGACAGCTTCGGTAAAGAACACGATGGTCTCGATCTCTACGCTCCACAGGGAACGCCGATCTACGCTCCGGCTAATGGGGTCGTACAGAAAGTCGCGACGAACGGCTATGGTTACAGCTACCTGATCCTCGCGCATAAAGATGAACTCTACACCGTCTACGGGCACCTGTCAGAAGTCCTCGTCGAAGAAGAGGAGATCGTCTACATCGGCAAAGAGATTGCTAAAACCGGGGGGACACCAGGCACGCCAGGCGCTGGTTACTTCACGACCGGACCACATTTGCACTTCGAAGTTTTCCGAGACGGAAACTTTTATGATCCGTTGGATTTTTTACCGTCGATTGATTGACAATTTTTAAAAAATAAATTATTTTAAATCTAAGTTTAACTTTTTATATCTTATAGAATTAAGCGTAGTAGATGCACATAGCATGAGTGCCACTAAACAACCTCTTTTCGAAAAGCATGTAGGTGATTTAGAGTCGGGCATTCAGCCAGGTTTTATCCTTTCTCAACGAGGAAGGCTCTCTGTTCCCATGAAAGGTGATTTAAATTATGCGCTGCTTAAGGTTTTAGAAGTTGATGCGGATACGTTAGCTCACTCAGATCTAGATATTTCAACTAGAGAGCGTTTAGAAAATGGAATGCATCAGTTTTCAGTGAACTTAGATGGTCCTTGCGAGCTTTGGTTTGATGACGTTGACACGGTATTGGAAGACTCAAGTATTGTATCGATGGCTGCGGGAATCGCTTTTAGTGCTATGGAAAGTGTCGATGGGTATATCGATTATAAAGCCGCGAATGAGGCTTTAGCGAGAGCGGGTTTTGATACTGAAAAAATCAGAGTAGTTGATCTGGATCGAAATTAGGGGACTTTGAGAGGCAATTGACCCCTTGTGCTCAATAATTTAAAGTAGTCTTAATGCCACTCGATAAATTCCCCCGAAGATTAGAAATTCAGGCTACTGTTGCCGCTTTATTGACGTTGGGTGGATGTGAAAAAATCGGTGAAGTCGAGAATGCTGTACAGGACACGGCCGCTCAGGTAGCGTGTGTAGAGCGAGAAGGTCCACCAGAAACACTAGAAACTTTATTGGAACAACCGAGCCTTGATGGTGTTTGTCGGCATATCGATGTGTTGAAACAAGGATTTGACTATCATGGCTACTTTATCGATGTGTGGAGACATAGTTACAAAAATGAGGACGGTTTGTCCGAATGGAACTTGTTCCTAGAGCAAAAACCCGGATCAATACCGGTTAGAGTCGTACGCTATAAAAATCAAATCGAAAACATTAATCTTGCACTTGAATTACTGAGTTACACTGATGCAGAGCGTGTTGAAAAAGTGCACACACATTTTGAGTTAGTACAAAGAGAAGCACAATTAATCGATCGTTTGCGAGAGCTTTATTTTGCTCGTCAACAGCATTCTGATGAACGCTATATGCATAAAGCTATGCAAAGAGAGCTCGATCGCTTTTCAGCTGATTTTGGTGAGACGGCCACGACTAGATTTCGAAAAATTTATGGACGTCAGGTTTTGGGGCTTCGCCCGGCACCACCCCAAGTCGAGGTCTTTATGAATGGTAAAGACGTGAAAGTCTCGAATGCGTGGAAAATTACCAATGTTTCACAATAATGGAAGCTTCTAAAAATTATACTACAGCGCACTTCGTGATGTTGTTTAAGAGCGAGATTGACATTTAAAGATAAATAATTTATACTAGTTTTGTTGTTTTGTAATAATTTACATATAAAGATGAAAAAATCATTAGCGACAATTGCTGGAGCTGCTTTTCTCTCGGTCAGTGGTTCTGCTAGTGCTGACGCTCAAAAACATGATTACCCTGGTAAGGTGCACCACTATCCGGCGTCTGCATTTGAAGGAAATAAAGAGTGTTGGAAAAAATTTGAAGAAGCCAACAAACTTCTTGAAGATGGAGATGTTGATAAGGCAGAGGAATTAGCTGAGACTATCACCGGTCGTTGTGCGGAGACTATGTATATGGAAACCCTGAAAATGGATATTGAAGAAGCAAAAAAAGAGAAAAAAGAAAAATAAAGTTTCAAACTAGCGCTCGTGCCAGCGTTTAGCCAGCCAAGGATCCCACATGATGGCCGTGGCGCTCATAA
>JAHDBZ010000044.1 GCA_020630245.1 Candidatus Altimarinota bacterium | reverse complement strand
ATTCTCAAAACCGGGTATTTGCTTATACTCGCCTCACATGAAAACCATCAACGTAAAAGTACCGGCCAAGACGACCAGTTACCCGATCGAATTTTATGACACCTTCGCGACGCTAAAACGGAATGTAAAAGCGCGATTGGGCGATCGAAAAGTTCTGATCGTCACTGATAAAAATGTCTTAACCAAGACCAAATACTTTACGCCCAAAGAACGAACCAAACCGGGCAAAAATATCGTCGTGCTCACTCCCGGAGAGAAGTCCAAGAACTGGAAATCAATTGATGCAATCCTCAATGCCGCTTTTGAAAATCAGCTTGATCGTGATTCGGTAATCGTCGCCGTCGGAGGTGGCGTGGTCGGAGACATGGCGGGTTTTGCGGCCAGTATCTACATGCGCGGGATTCCGTTTATCCAAGTACCGACGACTTTACTCGCTATGGTCGATGCCTCGATCGGCGGTAAGACGGGGATCGATTGTGAATATGGAAAAAATCTCATTGGCGCTATCCAGGCTCCAGAAGCAATCCTGGTGACCGATCAATTTCTCAAGACCCTGCCAGATATCGAGATCAAGAATGGTATCGCCGAGATGGTAAAGCACGGGGTGGTGGCCTCGCCGAAACATTTCAAAGCCCTAGAAAAACTCGCCAAGAAAGATTTTAAAACGATTCGCAAAGAAATCTTTTCACTCGCGCCAGCCTCAATGCAGATCAAACAAAAAGTCGTTGAATCAGACCTCAAAGAAGCCGGTAAGCGCAAGATGCTCAACTTCGGGCATACCTTTGGTCATGCCATCGAACACGTGACCAAATACAAAGTACCACACGGTCGCGCAGTCGCGATCGGGTGTGTGATGGCCGCGCAGTACGCCGCCGAACGAAAGATCTGTAAGTGGAAGCTGGCCGATCGTATCGAAAATATCTTTCACGGATTTGACGTCGATCTCACCTGCAAAGTCCCAGATGAAAAGCTTTGGGAAGCGATGGGGTATGACAAGAAGAAAAAGAACGGCAAGCTAACCTTAATTCTTCCTGAAAAACTCGGGAAAGTGCGTTACTTTGAGGTTTAGGTTCGGGCACTAAGGGCTCGATCTACATCCATTATTTGCTCATACAAGCCTAATGCTGTGGCCCATTTGCCAGAGCCTGGTCCACCAACGGTTTTGACAGGGATCGTAAATTCTCCTTGTTGAGTGTCAGAATTTTCAGTGTAGATATGAGCCATATTCTGCGGGCCCGTTAAAGCTCCCATAACTCCTTCGCTGCCAACAACCCCCAGGGAAGTGATTATTTTATTGCTGCCTTTTTTGATGTCTGCCGTGGCCAAAAATACTGGGTTGCCGGCCAGTTTTTTTAGTTTCGTTTTTAGGGGAGTATCATTGACTAATTTTTCTCGAAATTGGGCATGAGATAGGTTTTTATAGCTTGCATCTATGATTGCTTTATCTTCATCTACGATGTCATCTACAGAAATATCATGACCAAGGATTCGTAGAGGAGTTGTAAGTTTTCCGGCTAAATCGGCTCCCATGAAATCCAAACTTGCGTCCGGTTCAAAGCTGTTAATAGCAGCGTCAAAAGCTGTTCCGACGTCTCCAGTTTCTCGGTACGTGTCTAAGAAAATTCCCATACTTCCAGAAGAGCAGAGGTCGATCATATTTACGAACTCTCCGGCTCGCTTGAGATTCATGACAAGTCGAAGAAGGCCTTTATTCGCCATAACTGTGCCTTCGATATTACAGAGTGGGTTGAGGTCGTCTCGTTGTGGGTTGAGAACCATAGACCGAAATCGTTCAGCAGTAGAATTAACGAAAGGATGTTTGTTAATTCCGGCATATCCGTGACCACTTTTTAGTGTCATTTCTACGTCATCAGCGGTTATTCTGGTGGTTGCATCAGCCAATAGAATTTTCCCATCCGCCCATAGTTTTTTTTGCTCTAAGATTGAGGGAATTCCTTCGTGGCTTTCTCCGTGCTTTTCTAGGCAAGCGCGTACTAGCTGTGATGCTTCTTCGTATGAGGTCTCTTGGAGCGCGTTTTGTAGATCTGCCATAGTAGCTGGCTGATCCATTAAAACTTTTTGACTATTAAACAGGCCCCAAGCAGACGTGTTGTTGTCTGACATTTTTTTAAGTGTGGCACTGCCGATGTTTCCAGTTCCACCGCCCACGAGTACTCTGTTTTCTAGTTTCATAAAATTTTTTTAAATTAACGTACAAATAAACCAAGCGTTTTGCTTCAGTTTATTTTTGTTTTCCTCATTACACCAGGTATCGAGTTTACTGTCAAAATTATCACTATTTTCGCACAAAACAGTCGTACAGAGTTTCAAAAGTAATCTTGGTATCAGCCTGGTCGACGTAGAAATTAAATTCGGTGAAGGTCGAAGAGATATCGACAATGTTTACGTTTTGCAGGTTGATCTTTTGCATCAGCGAAAAGAGTAGCCCGGGGATATGGAAGAGCTCCTCCCCAAACCGTACTCCGACACAAGTAATCGTTTCGTTTTCGTATTTGGTGGGGAAAGGTAATAATTTTTCTAACTGGTTACGCGTTCCTTGATCATAGAAGATCGTGATCTCATACGTGCTCTCGGTGTGATGAAAAAAAGCATTATTTTCGTGGGCCCGTTCCATGAGTTTACTGAGTTGGGCGCGGACTTCAGGCGTGTTGTGGTAAGTGCGTGTTCCAAGCCCTGAGGTGACAGACACATTCTCGACGCGGAAGTCTTGGGCTTGGGGGGCTTGCTTTATCTTGTGGGTTTGCAGGCGTGAGAGAGCCGTGACGATGGTCTCAGGGCGGACATCACGTTTAGCTCTGGCTTCGACCATAGGGTGCAGGTACTTGGCGAGTTGACTGAGATTGAAGAGGCGATAGGCCAGTCCAAACTCTAGCAATGGGTTTTCGCGGATAAGGTCGGTCAGAATTTCAGGAGTTTTGTACATAGATTTAAGTGTTCTACACAGAAAGTATGAAATAATACATATTTTGTAATATTATAACTTTTTTTTTGTAGAAATTCATCTTTTTTTCCGACGATTTATAAACGAAACCGTACTTATTAACTTTTTTTTGTATGACACAACGACTGACCGGCTTCGCTCAAGAATCTAACACCCGCTTTGTCTACAAAAAGACATCTGGGGCTCCAGAACATGACACCAGTCTAGAGTTACTCTCGTATGGTGGTACCATTTCTAATACGACCGAGAACAACGTAGAACCACTGCGGGTGGCCATCGTTACCTCTATTCGTGATGTCGGTGCTTGCGACCAGAATGGCCGAATGGTGAATACTCGTCGCGGGCAGCAGTACATGATGGGCATTCCTGAAGCACTCCATATTGCCATCGAAGAGCATGGGTTCCCAGCGCGGATTAGCGGCATTATCACAGACGACAGTCCGTTGCGGGCTCGTGAAATTGCCAATATGGATGGCTACGCCGTTTCTCCACATCATACAGGCGATTGGATCCATGATCGCGATTTAGGTTCGGCGCATGGAGAAACTCTGGCCAGTATCACGCACAACATTCCCTCGGATTTTCGATTTATCAGTGGTCAAAAATATCCAGAAGCAAAAGCCGAATCGAAAACTTATTTTGAAGATCAGCTCTGGCAGGTTTTCAATGAAATGGGCGCCGACGTCTTGATTTCAGATCATTTAATGATGCGTTTGCACAATATTTTGGCAGACAGCCGGCTCGGGATTGGGCGCGGGCTCAATATCCATCCAGCGATTACTCAGGCAGGACATCCGTTGGCTTTGCGCGGCAAAACACCCACACAGGAAGCCATCGATAACGCCCAGGAAACAGGAGAATTTTGGACGGGAGCCACTTTCCACGTCATGAATCGAGTGATTGACGATGGTCCCTTGCTGGCACATGCCGCGCCGACGATTGTCGGAGCCCAGGACACGCCACAGCAACTGAGAGCCCGCAACTATCCAGGGGCAAAAATCCCAGTGTTTTTGCAGGGATTACAGCACTACATAGAGCGCGTGTATCCATACCTGGACCAAATCAATTGGGACCATCCCCAGACAGAAAATGTTCCACTTTCTCATCTCAGTAACCTTCTTTAAATCATGTTTTATCCACTCAATCTTAACGGTCTCGATATTTACCCCTTGTTTGGCAATGCGCTGCAGGGGGTACCTCATCTGTTTGATTTTTCATCGGAAAATCCACAAACAATGGATTACACCACGACGGACTTCGACGCCTTTGAAGACGCTATCGTTTCAGAGCTACAATCTGCTGGTCGGACATGGGGTATCGGTCGCTATCTCGAAGAGCGTGGTAATCTGCTACGTGATTATCCGAACATCATCGAGGAGGGGCGCGTTTATCATCTAGGACTTGATGTGATTGCTCCTTTTGAAACCCCGCTTTTCGCCCCATTGGCAGCGGAAGTTTATGAAGTGGGTAATGAAACCGTCCCCGGTAATTACGGCGGTTACATCATCCTGCGTCACGTAGTAAATGAAGTTCCTTTCTATAGCTTTTATGGTCATCTCCAGACACCAGCCCTGGTGACCGTCGGGCAACGACTCGAGCCAGGAGAGATTTTTGCGCGACTCGGTCGCGACACCGATAGTGGTGGCTGGTTTTGTCATGTGCACCTGCAAATCATGACGCAACGAGCGGTGGATGAAGGTCTGACGCACTGGGGTTATGCGACGCCAGCATTCATGCCACATCTGCCGGATTATTTCCCCAGTCCATACGCCCTTTTTCGCTATTAATCGTGCCGAAAGAGAGCTAAAAATACTGAATTTCATACATATTTTGAGAAATGTGTTAAATCATACATATTTTAGTGTTTTTATACTTTTTCTTTGTAAAAATTAACTTTGCACACTGCCTGCCTATAAAAAAGGTCATAGTTATTAATTTTTTATGTACATGACTCTCGAATTAGGCGACTTTGCCACGATGAACGAATCAGATTACCAACCGGTAGATCTAGAATTAGCCCCGCAAGAAAACCTGGAAGCCGTAGCAGAAGTGCTTATGGATCAAACCATGGCAAGATTTAGTAACGGAGAACTACAAAAATTTCCACGCCCAGATCTCCCGCGTGTTATGCCAGCACTGCCGACGCTTTATACAGAGTTTAATCAGGTGAATTATGAGGCACAAAGAGAGCTCATGAGATCTCTCGTAGAGCAAGGAATCCGCGGCTTTATCATCATGGGAACCACAGGAGAGAGTCCGTTGGTGTCATTCGAAGAACATGAGCAGATCGTCAAACAAGCGGTTTATATAGCCAATCAATTAGGCGAATCCATTGGAGAAAAAATTCACATTGTGGCTGGTGGCGCCAATGCGACCGAAGAGCAAACCAAGCAGATCCGTCAGGCGATGCGCGCCGGTACTTCGGCGGGATTGGTTTCAGCACCTTATTACCTCAAAGGACAAACCGAAGCTAACCTTCTGCGACATTATTGGAAAAGTTTTGATGCTGGTCCTGGTATCTTATATTTGGTCCAAGGAAGGACCGCTGTCGAAACCAAACAAGCAGTCATTGACCAAATTGCGAAACACCCAAATTTTCTCGGGATCAAAAATTGCGACAAAGACGTTCGTCAGCTAGTGGATCGTTTCGATGCTCAAGATATTCATACAGAATTAAGAGTCTGGTCTGGAGAAGACGGACAACTCGAGAGTGATCGGAACAAGGGCGCCTACGGAGCCATATCGGTAACGGCCAATCTGCATCCGCGACTCATCCAAAGTGTTATGGATCCAGGCAATACTCCCTGGAATCACGTGGCCGCCTCAGAAGATTTGGAGAAGATTACCTTCAAATACGGCAATCCGATGACCGTTCATAATGTGGCTGAGATGATCCGCCAGGCCAATGGTCATACTGATATTCGTGGTTTCCGTCTGCCGGTAACGCACCTCATCGAGGCGCAACGTGACTGGATTATTCCGCAATTAAAACGCGTAGGCGTTACTAATGTGGAGGCCTTCTCAGACGAACAGGTGAAGCTTTTCTACTAGTAATTAAATTTTGACAAATTTCGTAATCATAAATAATTTAATCTTTGATGAAAACAATTGATGTGGCTATTTGCGGTGCGACCGGAGCGGTCGGAAGAGAGATTCCAGATATTTTGAAAAACTTGGATGTGCCAGTTAACAATCTAAGTTTGTACGGATCAGAACGTTCCGCTGGGCGCATCATTGAGACACCGTTTGGGAGGATTGAAATATCGAAATTTGTAGCAGATCAAGTTGGGAGAACTCATGATATTGTGTTTCTTTGTGTCGGCGGTGATTTTTCGAAAGCACACGCTCG